>JAJZIG010000071.1 GCA_021851265.1 archaeon
TGCCGACCGCCGAGATGGAGAGCAGGCCACCCAGGGTGACGGCCAGGTCCCGGCGGTAGCCCATGACGTAACCCACCAGCTTCCTGATGAGGTAGCCGTCGCTGTATCTCCGGTCCTTGCGCGTGTCGGGGTCGTCGTCGCTGATGTACATCCCGCGAGTCCCCACTACGGCCCGACCTCCTCTGACGACACTTCCTGGGGGGCATACTGTGACCGGTACAGCTTTGCATAGGTGCCTCCGAGCGCCAGGAGGTCCTCGTGGGTCCCGTCCTCCACCACGTTTCCTCCGTCGAAAACCACTATGCGGTGGGCCAGCCTTAGGGTCGAAAGCCGCTGGGTGATGATGATGGTGGTCCTCTGCTTGACCACCTCTTCCATGGCGTCGGCGATGGCATACTCGGTCCCCGCGTCGACGCTGGAGAGCGAGTCGTCGAGGATGAGAACGCGAGGGTCAGTCAGGAGGGTCCTGGCGATGGCGATCCTCTGCTTCTGGCCCCCGGAGAGGGTCACCCCTCGCTCCCCGACCCGCGTCTCATACCTCTCTGGGAAGCGGTCAATGAACTCGTCAGCCCGGGCGAGCCTGCAGACGTTCTCCACCTCCTCCTGGGGGGCGTCGGTCCTTCCGTAGCAGACGTTCTCCCTGATGGTCGCCGAGAAGAGGAAGATGTCTTGGCTCACCAGCCCCACAGACCCCCTGAGGGACTTCAGGGTCACGTCCCTGACGTCTATCCCGTCGATTTTCACTGCCCCCTTGGTCGCGTCGTAGAACCGCGGGATGAGGTTCGCCATGGTGGTCTTCCCTGAGCCGGAGACACCCACGAACGCCGCGACCTGGCCTGGAGGGATGACCAGGTCGACCCCCTTCAGCACCTCCCTCCCGGCGCTGCCGTACCCGAACCTGACGCCTTCGAACCTGAGCTCCCCCTTCACCTCGCCGAGCTGCACCGCGCCGGGTCTGTCCTTCACCTCCGCCTTCGCGTCGGTGACCTCGAGTATGCGGTCGAACCCGGCCATACCGTTCTGCCCTATGAGGATGAGCTGCCCCAGAAACCTGCTGGGTCCGGACAAGAGGGCGAGCAGGCTGGCGGCGGCGACGAGCTCCCCCAGCTTGGAGGCTGCGATGAGGGGTTCCCCCGCCCTTGAGGCCGCGATGACCGGGCCGCTCCCGATGTAGTAAAGCACGGCCACGGCGAGGCTGATGACGAGGCTCAGCAGTGGGACGTAGACGGCCCTGACGGCGGACGAGCCGACGATGCCGTCTCTGTAAGCCTGGTTGGCGGCAGCGAAGCGCGACGCCTCGCCATCTTCGGCGGTGAACGACCTCACTATCCGGGCCCCCGTGACGTTCTGCTGGAGGACCGAGTTCATCGTCCCGTAGTTCTTTCTGGTGAGCCGCCAGAAGGGGCCCTGGGTCTGGCTGAACTTCCAGCTGAGCGCCAGGATGACCGGGAAGACGACCGAGACGATGGCCGCCAAGCGAAGGTTGAGGTAGAAGAGCGACACGACCACTCCCCCTACGAGGAAGGCGTTCGAGAGGAGCTGGCCCAGGCCGAATGCGACGAACCTGCGGACCGCCTCCACGTCCCCCGTGGCCCTCGACATCAGCTGGCCGGTCTCGTTGCGGTCGTAGAAGCTGAACGACTGCGACTGGATGGAGTTGAAGATGATGTTTCGCAGGTCGTAGACCAGTTTCTGCCCCAGCGTCTGCCCTCCGTAGCTGAGCCCGAAGCTGAAGGCCGCGGAGGCTGCGCTGACAGCCACGATCTCCACGGCGAGGAAGGCTACGGACGAGACCGGCGACTTGGCCACTATGTCACTGACCGCCTCGCCGGTGAGGAACGGGACCAGGACCCTGAACCCGGTGAGAGCGGTTACGCTGACAAGCATCACGACTACTGTGCGCCAGTGCCCTTTCGCGAGCGAAATCAGACGGAAGTACTTACCGAACATCAACACGGACCGCTGGATTGTAGCCCCGCCGTGCTCGCTTCTTAAAAACCGCGAAACCCCCGACTTATAGCGACCAGCCTGGGCGGGGCATCTTCGTACCTTGAGCGGCGACCAGCCTGTGAACAGCGAGCACGAGACGGACAAGCGGTCCCTGGGCTACCTCGCCGCCCTTCGCGTCCTCAGGAGCGTGGCCGCAGGGATGATCAACGTCGCGTTCCCGTTCCTGGTGCTCACCGAGTTGCACTTGGGCACCTTCATCCTGGGGGTGATGTACTCCGCCGCGACGATGGCCACTGCCCTCATGGGGCTCGGCGTGGGGGTCGCCGCAGACTTGGTGGGGAGGAGGATCTCGTTCGTGGTCGCCCTGGCGCTCCTGCCGCTGTCCGCATTCCTGGTGGTGGCGAGCACCAGCGTCCCCTCGCTATTCGTCGCGGCGATCGTCGGCGGGATCTCAGCCACGGGGTCCCTCCCCGGCGGAGGGGTCGGAGGGGCGGCCCAGCCCATACAATCCATCCTCACCACGGAGCTCACGTCGAGGAAGGACAGGACCAGATACTACTCGCTCCTGGCGTTCATATCGGGCGTCGCCTCAGCCGGAGGCGCCTACCTCGGAGGTTTCGGTGCGATACAGGACGTCTTCGCGGTCGCCGCCGTCCTGGGCGCGGCCTCGGTGCTTCTCACTCCACTGGTGAGGATGGAGAAGTCTGTGCGGCGCTCGTTCAGGATAAAGTCTGGCTCGGCCATAGGCAAATTCAGCATCACTGGGATGCTGAACGGCCTGAGCCAGGGCCTGGTCACCCCCTTCCTGATACCGTTCTTCATCGTGCTCTATGGGGTGACCAGGCAGGAGATGAACGTCTTCGCCGCCGCGTCTGGGCTCATAGCGTCCTTCGCGCTCCTCCTCGCCCCTAGGATAGAGAGGCGACTGGGATTCCTCCGCGGGATGCTGGCCACCCGCGGCTTTTCGGTGGTGCTTTCTGTCTTGATGCCCCTGATCCGCCTGTTCCCGGTGTCCCTCTCGATCTATCTGCTGCTGCCTGCCACCAGGGTGATGGCATTGCCGGTCCAGCAGGCGGCCATGATGGACATGGTCTCCGGAGACGAGAGGGGGACCGCATTCGGCATCAACCAGACGACCAGGCTCGTGGCCTCGTCAGGCGGCACCTACTTCTCAGGGTTCGAGTTCGCGGCCGCGGACGCCGATCCGTTGGCCATAGACTACCCGTTCGCGCTGTACGGGGTGGTCCTCGCGCTCAACCTCGGCCTCTACTGGTGGTTCTTCAAGAGGTACAGGCCCCCGCCCGGGGTGACCGGCGCGGCTGCGAAGTGAGATTGGAGGCGTGCTTAACTCGTCGGCCCCAGAAGGGTGACGCGGGCCCGTAGCCCAGCACGGACAGGGCGTCAGCCTCCGAAGCTGAAGCGCGAAAGCTCAGAGACCGTGGGTTCGAATCCCACCGGGCCCGTTCAGTTTCTCCGGACATCACCTGTGAGCAAAGCCGTAGATTTGTGGCTGTTAAATAGCAGACCGCGCCTTGTTATTTATGATGGCCACGAAGGTCCCCGGCTGGCTCGAACGGGTGCTCCTCCCTCAGATGAACGAGTTGAAAGGGGAAATAAAAGCGCTCGATGCGAAGGTTGGTGGGTTCGAGAGCAAAGTAGAAGGAGAGTTCAGAGCCGTTCATTCCGAAATAGGACGACTAGACGAGAAGATAGAGTCTCTGGACAAGCGACTCGAGACCAAGATTGACGGCTTGGACAAGCGAATGGATGTGACCCAACGTGTCGCGGTCATCGAAGAGAGAATGCGCGAACTCGAAGCCAAGCACTAACCCACGACGGCGCTAGGCGAGCACGACGTTGCGTACCTCCCCCGCCATTCAGATTCGAACCTGTTACGAGTCCAGACCCCACTGGGCCCGCGTTGAAATAGTTCGGAATGGGTTCCGTCTAGCTCGAGTAGCCCGAGTCAGGCGATTCTTTGGCACGGCTTCAGACTGATGTGAAGTGATCGGCCAATGTGAATTACTACAACTTGCCCCTGTTCATCGCCGAGAGTTGCGGCATTGATCCCTACCACACGTGGGTCCGGGCAAACTTTTTAGGGTAAGAAAGTAAGAACGCTAAGTGAGTCGGCATGGAGAAAGCTGATGTCGTGGTCGTAAGCAGCAAGGGCCAGGTCGTCATTCCCCAGGACATAAGACAAAAGCTTCGAATCGGAGCAAAGAGTAAGCTCTTGGTGTATCAGTACGAGGATGCGCTCATTATGAAGAAGCTCGAAGTCGAGGGAGTCGAGAAGTCGCTGGAGGCGATTTATAGGCGGGTCGATGCCAGGAAGGCTAAGTTCGGGAAGCTCGGAGAGGCAGAGATAGAAGAGCTCGTGCAGAAATACAGACACGTGAAGAGTTAGCTTCTACGATGAGGGCAGTCCTCGACACGAACGTCCTCATATCGGCGCTCATAAGAGGCGGAAAGCCTCGCAAGTTGATGAACGCCCTTCTCGGCGCCAGACACACTCTGATCCTTTCAGAGCGCATAGTTGCCGAGTTCTCGCTGGTGAGCTCGGACGATAAGATCAAGAGGTATGTGGACGACGACGATGTTGCATCATTCCTGGGTGCGGTTCTGTCGAGGGCGACCTTCACAGTGCCCGAGGGAACAATTCAAGTCCTGGGTGACGCCGATGGCGATGTCTTAGCTGCGGCGAGGGCCGGAGACGCTGATACCCTCGTCACTGGTGACAAGCACTTGCTGGAGCTCGGCAAGTTCGGTCGCACCCAGGTGGTCACAGTCAAGGGGGCCCTCTCTTTACTGGGACGTCAGAAGAGGGTCCGCGGTCAAAGGGTCAAATCGAACTAGACACGTCCTATCCTGGCTTGGATTCGAACCCACAATAGGTCTGTACCCTATCCCGTCCGTAATGCACTCTCCTTCAGTTACGGCAGTCTCCCGAGGCAAATTGATCTTTGCGATGAAAGGCTTATATCGATAGTCTGCACGTTGAACGACTAGACGAACGATGGAAACAGTGAAAGTTTCGCGGAAGTATCAAGTAGTTATTCCCGAGAAGTTGCGGGAAGAGGCGCACATCAAACCGGGCGATAAGATGGTGGCTATAGCAAAGCATGGAATCTTGCAGTACGTGCCCGTGCGTCCCCTGAGCAAGACAAAGGGGATGGTCCCCGGACTCGATGTCAAGGAGCTTAGGGACGAGAGCGATAGTGCTTGATCAGCGTGGACAGCTACGGCTGGATTGAGAGGTTCACAAGCGGCCCGAAGGCCCCCGCGTACAACCGGCTCATTGACGCCGAGAAGCCCGAGGATCTAGTGACCTCGGTGGTGGTGCTCTACGAGGTCTACAAGAAGGTGAAAGGAGTCAAAGGTGAAGAGAAGGCGCTCGAGGCGGTAGCGGCCCTCAGCCAAACCAAGGTCGTGGTCGCAGACCAGACCCTGTCTTTGGAGGCGGCAGACTACAGTCTCGAGCACGGGCTGCACATGGCGGACGCGCTCGTCTATGCCGCTGCCCGTCAGAATTCGGCCGTGTTGTACACCAGTGATGAGGATCTCAAAGGGCTTCCTGGAGTCGCCCTCGTCTAGTCACGACAAACGGACGTCTTTGTGGCGAAAGGATTCGAACCTGACTCTCGCGGATTACTTGGCATTTCTATCCTTCAAGTAGGCTTCTGCGCCTCGTGCTAGGAGGACGAGCGCGCAGGCAAGGACGCTGGGGGGCCTTTACCGACTTCTGATGCTGGCCAATGGGAACACCGCCAAGTGTGAGTCGTTTATGGCATGTTGAACCAAAGCTGCACTCGGTGCTCTTCAAGACGCACTGTCATAACTGAATGCCATGCCGAAAGTTTTGAATCAATCCGCGGGCACCGTTGGTTCTGGACAAGCATCAGCGGGCAGGGATGCAATTCGCGGTCAGGGCCTTCGTCGTGGGAGGAGACCCCCGCGTCGACGTGACGTGCAGGACCTTCTGCCCGATGGAGAGGACAGCCTACACCCCCCTGAGGGACAGCGCGAAGGTGGGTGCCGTCAAGGCACCGTGTCTGAAGGAATCTTGAGCGCACCAAGCACGGAATCGCATTCATGCCGGACACCTGAAGCGAGATTCTCTGCTGAGCCCAGTTTTCAATTCTGAGAATCGACCCGATGTCTTATATCATATTGAAAGACCGGTTTTGGTACTTGAGCACTCGGACTACCCTAATCGGAGGCCTTACCGTTGCGGTGCTTGCGGTAGCCCTCGTCATCTCCGGCTTTGGCGCGGCGCTTGCAGTCGGCGGAGTCGGGTCAAAGGTCGTGTCCACCACGACGGTGACTCCGACCACCAACTCCACCGCTGCTTCCCCCTATGTGGTGACCTTGGTCATCACGACGAACAGCGTGTTCAACTCCACCGTCAAAGACCAACCCGCCTTCTTCGTTCTCGGCCCAAACGGCCTGGAGTCCACGGCGAAGATCTCGCTCCCTGCGAATCGCCTGATCAAGCTGGTGATCGTCTGCTATGACGACGGCAACGCGTCCCTCGTGCTCCCCAACGACAACGTCGTGTCCGGGACCACAGGCAACAGTATCTACGTGACCTCCAACGACAACGTCAACGCCAGCCAGGGCCCGTCCGGAATAGTGCTGAAGGGCGGAGCGAACCTCACTTCGGTCCCGCTCTCTGAAATCGCCCACACCTTCACCGTGCCAGCGCTCAACCTCAACATCCCTGTGCCGCTCAGTTCGACGGTGGTCGCCTACTTCAAGGTGGGCCAGGCCGGGTCCTACTTCTGGTTCTGCGAGACCCGCTGCGGCTTCGGCCCCGACGGCACGCTGGGGGCGATGTCATCCTCCGGTTGGATGACCGGCTCGCTGGTGGCGAGCTGAAATACCGGCGACGCATGCTCTGGGAGCGGTGACCTGGAACCAGTGAGCGCTGAACAGCCTGGGGACTCAACCGGAGGAGAGGCTGACAAGTCGAGGCGGGAGTTCCTGAAGATAGCTGCCGCCATCTCCGGCGCCCTCGCCGTGGGGGGGATAGCTTCGGTGATGAAGTCCGTTGTGATTCCTGCGGTCCCCACTACGTCTGGACCGCAGACAAGCTTCCCTCGTGTCAAGATCTCGAGCGTGTCGGAGCTCTCCACTGGGGTCGTTGTGATATTCAACTATCCGCTCGGCAACGAGCCGAACATCCTAGTGAAGCTCGGCCAGAAGGCCGAGGGCGGCGTAGGGCCCGACGGCGACATCGTTGCGTTCAGCCAGATCTGCCAACACCTTGGGTGCATATGGGGGTTCGTCGCCGCGGGCAAGTCCCCCACTGTGAACCCATCCTTCGTCGCCCCTGCCCCCGTAGGATACTGCCCATGCCACGGGAGCGTCTACGACCTGCTCGAGGCTGGCAAGGTGATCGGAGGGCCTGCTCCGAGGCCCGCGCCACAGGTCCAGCTACAGGCCGACTCGTCCGGAGACATCTATGCGGTGGGCATGGGGCCGCCCACGATATTCGGCCATGACACAGGGTCCACCGATGTGGCGGACGACCTCCAGGGCGGAACCCTGGTCAGCTCGACATAGAGGTGTGGATCAGGTGGCAGAAAAGTCCGGTCTAATTCAGCGGATGGCTGGCTGGTTCGACTCGAGGTTCGGCCTGAGCTACCCCCTCCTCCGGCCGGTCCCGCGCTACGCACTGAGCCCGTTCTACTGGCTGGGCGCCCTGGCGGTGGTAGCCTTCGTCATCCAGGGTGTGACAGGGGCAATCATGATGCTCTACTATGTCCCCAGCCCGACCCAGGCGTACTCGTCCACCCAGTACGTCTTCCAGAGCGTCTACAACGGCAGGTTCCTTGAGACCATCCACCTCTACACGGCCTACGCCATGATCATGCTCGCGTTCATGCACATGATGAGGGGGTACTTCGTGTCTGTCCACAAGAAGCCCAGGGAAGCCATGTGGATCATAGGGATGCTGATGGGCTTCGTGACCCTGGGGTTCGGATTCACAGGATACCTGCTCCCCTGGACGGTCGTCTCCAAGTCAGCCACCGACGTCGGGATAGGGATGGTC
>JAJZIG010000072.1 GCA_021851265.1 archaeon
AAGCCTCAGCCCGGGAGCTACAGGTACCTCGTCTTCTTCGGGCTCGTGGGGGCGGGCCTCGCTCCGCTGATGTACACCCTGGGCCTGAACCAGACTACAGTCGTGAACGCCTCCCTCCTGGCCAACGGCGAGGTCCTGTTTACCACCGTAATCGCCTTCGCGATATTCGGAGAGAGACTGGGGCGTGGACAGGCCGCCAGGGGGCTGCTCATCGTGGCAGGGCTCCTGGTGGTCTCTACCAACCTTGACCTCTCCCACATAGCGTTCCTCCAGGGACTGGCCGGGAACCTGCTGATTCTTGGCTCCGGGGCAGGGTGGGCGATCGAGAACAACATAATCGTGCTCGCCACGAAGAGGTTCGACACGGCACTTCTGAGCAAGTTCCGCAACCTCATCGGGGGATGCATCCTGACCGCCATCTTCCTCGTCGGAGGCTTCCCGTTCGGATTCTCTGCCTACTCCTCCGCCGTGATGCTCCTCTTGGCGCTCACGGTCTCCGGCGCAACGATTTTGTTCATAGCCGCGGTCAAACGACTGGGGGCGATCAGGATGCTGCTCGTATGGTCCACGTCCACGGTGTTCGGCGCATTCTTCGGGCTCACGGTACTCGGGGAGCAGATCACAGCGGTCCAGGTCTTCGGGGGAGCACTGATCATGCTGGGCGTCTATCTCCTCAGGAGGGGCGAGAAGACCCCGGAGGCCGAGCCCTTCGTAGTAGCGGTGGGGGAACTGTGACATTGCCGAAGGGTAGCGTTGCCGCGGGACGACCCGGAAGCAGAGGGTGCTTTTCCTGGGCTGACCTGCGCTTACAGCCCAAGAAGAGGGCGGCTTATCGGTCCGCTTCGACCGGCCAGTAGTTCAGGCTCCAGTAGATCACAGGGATGTCTGCTATGTGGACGTTCTTCAGAAGGTGCGGCAGGGCCCTGAGGTTCTTCGCCGAAGGCACCCCGATCTTCAGACGGTAGGGGCGCGGCGAGCCGTCGCTGACTATGTGGTACGACATCTCCCCCCTGGCAGCCTCTGTCCTGGAGTACACCTCCCCCGCGGGGACCCTCGGCTGTGGGCCGAGCTTGAGGCGCACCGGGCCCTGTGGGAGGCCTTTGAGCGCCTGCCTGATTATCTTGACCGACTCGCGCATGTCGAGCAGCGCGACGTAGGCGCGAGCCCAGGAATCCCCCTGGGTGAGCACCGGCGTCTTGAACTCGAAGTCCGAGTATGAGCTATAGGGTTCGTCCTTCCTTACGTCGAGCGCGAGCCCGGAGGCTCTGGCGACGGTCCCCGTTGCGCCGAAGGCGATGGCGTCATCCCTGGACAGGACGCCGACGCCGTCCGATCTCTGGTGGACCATGGGGTTGTCGTAGAATATCTTCTCGTACTCGCCCATGCGCTTCTCGAACCAGTCACAGGTCTTGAGCCCTTTCTCGATGGCGAACTCCGGGATGTCGTTCCTCACTCCGCCAGGGATGATGTAGGCGAAGGTCACCCTCGCGCCCGCTATCCTCTCGCCGAGGTCAATCCAGAAGTCCCTGTCACCCATGCACCAGGTGATCATCGTGGTGTGGCCCAGGAAGAGCCCCTGGATGGCGATGAAGTACATGTGCGAGATGATGCGGTTGATCTCAGACATGATGACCCGGAGGTACTGCGCTCTGGGGGGGACCTTGCTGTTCATGAGCTCGTCGACCCCCAAGGAGTAGGCGAAGAGTATGTTCGAGCTGTCTAGTATCACCGGCCTCTCCAGGTGCGGGACATTCTGGGTGTAGTTCCTGTACTCCCCCATCTTCTCCTCGCCCCTGTGGACGTAGCCCGCGTCGGGGAGGGCCTTGACGACGTAGTCGCCGTCTAGCCAGAGCCTGATGCGGAAGTGGCCGGCTCCCGGGTGCTGAGGGCCGAGTGAGACGGCCATGATCCGGTCGGCGTCTGGCGAGTACTCGCTTTCGAGGGTCATTCTCATCTACCTGGCGAAACGTAGTCTTTACGGAGGGGCGGCAGGTCGTTCCAGTCCTCCGGGAGAAAGAGGTGGCTCTGGTCGGGGTGGCCCTGGAAGTTGAGCCCGAACATCTCGTGCGTCTCGCGCTCGTGGTACTCCGCGCCCCTCCATACCCCAATCAGGGTTGAGACGACCGGATTGTCCCTGGGCACCCTCTCGGAGAGGGCCAGGACGAACCCCTCCTGGCCTGGGACCGTGGAGCCAACGAAGTAGACGACTTCAAGCGCGTTCTTCGCAATCCAGTCGACCCCGCTTACCGTGCTGATGTGGTCGAACCCGAGCGAGTCCCTGGCGAAGAGCGCCACGTCCTTGATCATGCTCGCCGGGGCGGAGACCTTCAGCCGGCGCGGCTTGACCCACTCCAGCTTCGTCCCTGGGTGCTTCGACGTTATCTTGTCGGCGATGGCCTTTGCCCTGTCCAAGTCCGGATTTGCAGCAGGGGCGGCCGCCGGGGCAGAGCTGGGCGGAGCATTGGCCGGCTGCGGCGGAGCCACGGCCGGGGAAGGAGCGGGATTGGCTGGCTGACTGGCCTTGCTCATGGGTATCGTCACCGGCCGCTGAGCGTGGGCATCCTTCGGATCTTCTCCTGCAGTAGGACTATCCCTTGGATCAGCGCCTCGGCCCTCGGAGGGCAGCCCGGGACATACACGTCCACCGGTATGATGTCGTCGATGCCCCTGAGGACGTTATAGGAGTCGAAGTAGAGCCCGCCCGTTATGGAGCACGCTCCCATGGCGATGACCCACTTCGGCTCTGCCATCTGGTCGTAGATGAGCTTCAGCCTAGGGGCCAGCTTCCTGGTCACCGTCCCCATGACTATTATGAGGTCGCAGGCGCGGAGAGAGCCGAATGCCTCTAGCGTGCCGAAACGCTCTATGTCGAAACGGGACCCCGCGGCGGCACCTACCTCGACTGAGCAGCAGGCTGTCTCTAGATGGACGGGCCAGAGCGAATAGAGGCGTCCCCAGTTTGCCAGGTAGCGCAGGGGGTCACCTATGGCGTACTGAAGGACGTCGTCTATCTTGCCTACGAGGACCTGGAAAGTCCCCGCCTTCTGCTGCTGGGCGACTACCATAGCTCTCTCTTCCCCGCGAGGAACAGGGCGAAGCCCATTGGGATGAAGAGCATCCCCATGAAGAGCGTCACCGTCCAGTCGGAAGACAGCCCTAGGGCGAGCGGCTTGTAGGCCGACGCCCAGGCGTAGAGGAACATAGAGAGGACGTCGAACACTATGAACATGAGGAGGTAGGCGTAGTACTGCATCATGAAGTGCATCTTGCCGGCGCCCTGGGGGACTTGGCCTGCCTCGAAGGGGAGGTTCTTGATCGGGTTGGGCCGCCTGGGCGCGAATAGGCGCGGGATTATCATGACCAGCCCCGTGAGCCCCACCGCGACGAGGGCCATGACGAAGATTATCCCGATGTCGCCGAAAAGAGCCATTCTCAGCATCCAGAGGCCTCTTACGTTATTTAAGATAATCTGCTACGGTGGGCAAATACTCAGGGTGCGAAGGTGCAAGGGAAGCACGTACCTACGTCTCTCGTTCAAGCCAAGGAAGGTCCACACGACGGTGGAACCTAGGAACGCACCGATGCGAGCCAATCGGCGCATAAGCCTGTTTCTCCACCCTGAAGTCCAGCGGAGAGTCTTCTAAGACGACACGCTAGACGCTCACTACAGCGAGCGAGACGCTATCTGGACTTTGGACCCCAGGCGACGGACCACGCCCTCGACGGCCTAATCGACGCCGTGGACCTCTTGGTCTTCTTCCCTGAGGAACGAGTTGAGCAGCTTTCCCTCGCGGAAGAAGTCTTTGATGGAGAGGACCCCGAACAGGGTCCCGTCGTCGTTCTCCACCACCAGGTGCCTTATACCGTTGTCCGCCATGAGCCTGACCGCCGTGGAGGCTCTGTCAGACCGCTTGACGCTGATCAGCTTCTTTGTCGACACGGCGTCCAGCCGCCCCGAGAGGGCCACCCCCTTCGCCACGGCCCTGACCACGTCCCTTTCGGAGAGCACGGCCTCTGCCTTCACCGGGCTCACAGAGGGCGCTACCACCAGGAGGCCGATCTTCTCCCGGGCGAAGACTTCTGCGGCCTGTTTTATGGTCGCCCCTGGGCTTATGGTAACCGGCCTGCGCTTGACCAGGGCCTCGACCCTCAAGGCCTCAGCCCCTTGGAGGTTCGACCTTCTATGGAGGTGTAGGTCATGAGTTGCGGACCGACGTAGTCCGAGATAGGCCTGATTATCCTGTTGTCGGCGTACTGTTCCAGGACGTGGGCGAGCCATCCGGGAGCACGGCCTATGGCGAACACCGGGGTGAACAGATACGCAGGCACTCCCATGTGGTTCAAGGCCAGTCCGGAGAAGAGGTCGACGTTGGGGTATAGGTTCTTCTCCTTCAGGAGTATGGCCTCGATCCGCTGGATGATCTCCAGCGACTCCTTCTCCTTCGGAGTCCGCACGAAGTGCTCTGCCATGTCGCTCAGGATCTTCGCCCGCGGATCCATGGTCTTGTAGACCCTGTGACCGAAGCCGTTGATCTTCGCCTTGCTGGCCAGCTTCCCGCGGATGTAGGCGTCCACCTTGGCCGGGGAGCCGATTTCTGCGGTCATCTCGACCACCTTCTCGTTGGCCCCGCCGTGGAGCGGGCCCTTGAGAGCCCCCACGGCTCCGGTGACGGCCGAATAGATGTCCGAGAGGGTCGAAGCTATGACCCGGGCGGTGAAGGTCGAAGCGTTAAACTCGTGGTCCGCATGGAGGATCAGTAGGACGTCCATCAGCCTCGAATCCTCTTCGGATGGGACCTTGCCTGACAACATATAGAGGAAATTGGCCGCGAAGGAGAGGTCTTCGCGCGGGGCGACCACCTCCTGGTCGTGCTTGTGCCTGTGGATCGCCGCCACCATCGTCCCCATCTTCGCCGCAATGGACATGGCTTTCTCCTGCTGCGAGTACATCGGGTCGTCAAAGACCCCGAGGGCAGCAACCCCGACCCTCAGCGCGTCCATGGTGTCGCAGTTCTGAGGGAGGGTGGTGAGGATCGACACCAGCTCGCGCGGTATCGCGCGCTTAGAATCGAGCTCCTCGCTGAAGCCTTTGAGCTCGTTCACGGTCGGGAGATGGCCGTTCCAGAGGAGGAACGCCGTTTCCTCGTAATTGGAGTGAGTCGTCAGGTCTGCTATGTCGTAGCCGCGGTAGAGCAGGCGTCCCTCGTGGCCGTCGATGAAGGTGATGGAGCTCTTCCCGGCGACGACGTCCTCGAGCCCCTTCGCCTGGGTGGTCAGGCGCTGGATGATCTGGTCCATGGTCTCAGAATATTTGCCGAGCGATGCGAGCTTGGAGTAGGTATCCCTCGACAGCTTCACGGTCGTAGAATCTGATTCTGGGTTCTTGGGCATCGGCATGACGGCAATATAATCAATATCTTTGGTATATTAGGTTTTGGTAGACTGCGAGGGCGAACCCGATTAGGGCCGACAGGTAAAAAGGGCACCCATGTAAGGGAAGAGACGGTGTCTTCTCTGACTCGAATCGCTGTCGTGGGCACCGGGGTGGCAGGGGCGTATCTGCTCAACCGCCTTCCGGCCGACGTGGAGGCAGAGGCTTTCGAGATGCGGACGGAGAAGAACTGGTACACGGTGTGCGCCTGGGGGACTAGTCAGCCCTTCATCTCTGACCTGGTGAAACAGGCAGGGTTCAACTTCGACGACTACATCCTCCACAGGGGAAAGAAGATGCGCGTCGACCTCGGAGACGAGGAGGTCACCATACCCCTCAGAGGACTGGTCACCTACGATAAGCACAGGCTGACGGAGGACATGCTGAAGGGAAAGAAGGTGCACTGGGGGGCGCACGTCAAGGAGGCCAACGGGGACTTCCGGGGCTTCGACCACGTAGTGGACGCCACAGGTCTGCACAGGTCTCTCCTCCCGAAGGTCCAGGACGACCTGCTGATCCCTGCGCTCGAGTACCAGGTGAAGTCCAAGGACCTCCCCTACGACGACTTCGTGATCAAGCCTTATCCAGGCCTCGCGGGCTATTGGTGGTACTTCCCCCTGGGGGACGGCATGGCCCATGTTGGGGGCGGCGACCTTCACCATAGGTATCAGGGCGACCTCGACGAGTTCGTGAAGAAGTACCACTGCGAGGTCGTCAGGAAGATAGGGAGGCCTGTGAGAGTGACGCCTCCCAAGTACATGGAGCCCTTCTTCGACGGAAAGGTCACAGGGGTGGGCGAATCCATCGGCACGGTCTACCCGATGCTGGGAGAAGGGATAATCCCCAGCATGCAGTGCGTCAATCTGTTCGTGGACCACCTGGGCGACAGGGAAGGGTACAGGAAGGCGGTCCTGGACCACTACTCCGAGTACGCCAAGGTCTACAGGTTCATCAAGGCCAAAGTGGAGGACAAGTTCAGCCTGATGAAGATGTGGCCCTCGCTCCTGTCTGTCTACATGTACATGAGGGGGAACGAGAGGCGCTTCGGCCTTCAGACCAGGTTCAACGACTTCTTCAAAGTCATCACGAGGCTCTAGTTGAGCGCCGAAGAACTCAAGACTCATTCCGCAGTCCACGTCCTCAAAGGGGCCGTACAGGGGGTGCTGGGCGCGAAGTGGACGGCCTCGGTGCACGTTTCAGGGAGTCACGGGAGGCTGACCGTCAAGTTCGACAGGGAGCCAACTGCCGAGGAACTGTCCAAGATAGAGCGGCTGACAAACGAGAAGGTCTCGGAAGGGGTCGAGTTGCTGGAGTTTGAGATGGAGCGACAGGAGGCCGAGGGGCACTTCGGGGACGCCATCTACGACCTGTTCCCGGTCCCGCCCGAAGTGACGCTGCTGAAGATCGTTAGGATTCCCGACTGGAGCATCAACTGCTGCAACGAGCCCCACGTCGACAACACCATCCAAGTAGGGGAGATCAGGCTCGGGAAGCCCCGTTTCAGGCACTCCAAAGGGGAACTCGAACTGGAGTTCGACCTCGTGGAGTGAACAGGAACAGGTAATATCCTGGTTCTTTTCGGGCCATGGCTGGGCCCGTAGCGCAGATCCATGCTTGAGCGAAATACGGATAGCGCGGCAGCCTCCTACACGCCGTGGAGCGAGCTGTAGGTCGTGCGTTCAAATCGCACCGGGCCCGTGAATTCAACGGTTTCTATCCGCATTCGGCCGAGCATGAGAAGCAGCCGACGACGCGTAAACGGCGTCAGCGTGTTCTACGGGGTGACGGGTGGAAGGGACGCTGCCCTAGTGACGGTAGCCACCTGTGCTGTTCTCCAAGCCTGGAAGCCCGGTGGCCAGAGTCGAAGGGTTACTGGAAGCCTGAAGGAGCCCAAGGAGGGGTAGAACAGCCTCTCCTCTTTGAGGCGCGGACAGGCCGCCGTGTGCTCGGCCGCGGGCGCACCTGTGACTAGACCGTTCCGGACCAGGGTCCCTGGTCTCGCGGAGCAGCTTTCAAGGCTCTTTCCTGGCTGTTCAACACCACAGGATTAAGTCGGCGCTCTAGGATCCCCCTTCTAAGAATGAACAAAGCCGTAGCCATTTCAGCAGTGGTGTTGCTGGCAACCCTCGGGTTTTCAGCGTACGCCTACACCGTCTACCTCCCAAGCATCTCCAACAGCTCCCAAGCTGGGCCCGGCTCCAGCTCGCTGAGCATCTACCTGTCAGACCCACCGCCTAGCAGCCCCAACCTCAGCTATCTCCTCGTCAATGTGACGAGCGTCACCATCAAGTACTCCTCCAACGTCACGGCAGTCACCACCTCGGGGTCAACTTCGAGCGCCGTCAGCTTGAGCACGACTACGAATACCACTAGCAGCACCAGCAGTAGCACGAGCACCAGCTCTCTTACTTCACACTCCCTGAGCACGTCTTCTTCCACCAGCTCTTCCACCATCCG
>JAJZIG010000073.1 GCA_021851265.1 archaeon
GCGTACAGGGATGTTCGCCAAGGTGAGCGACATCAGCTCGTCTAGAGACGGCTTTCGGGTATCTGGATCCCTGAGATATTCGTTGATCAGGTCTGCCAGATTCTCTTTGACCTCCTTTTCGGTCCTGCCCTGGGTCGCGACGTCGAGAATCGGTGAGGACGCAACGAACCACTTGCCCTCCCTTGTGATGAGGACCGGAACGGGCACCTGAAGCGTCATACGACACGTTCTATTGGACCCATCTATTTGGGCTTATCGAAGTAGCTCGACCGCTTGACTCGTCGACTTTTTGGGGCCCAGATCCTTGGCCTCCTGACAGAGGTTCGAGCCGGCTTGGATTCGAAGCCTTGGCCTCCCGATTCGGCATGATAAGTTGACAATGCGTAGTCGGTAATTATGGCCCACTGTCGCGACTCGGATGGGGTGTCTTCCCATGAATGCCTTAATACCAAGTCTGACAGTTGATGCTTCGTATGGCTTCCAAGCTGACCGAGCTCTATAGGGAAGTGAAGGGCCTCAGGAGGGACGTAGAAGAGATCAAGGAGATGCTCGTCCCCGAGGTCTCCCCAACCAAGTCTGAAAGGTGGGTGATTGCCAGAGGGAGGAAAGAGTTCGTTGAGGGCAAGACGGAAGACTGGAGCGAGGTCCGGAAGCGAGTCACTGAATCCTAGTTGTATCGTGTCGTCCTGACCAACCGGGCTCGGAAAGGGTTGGAGAAGGCCCCTGAACACTTCAGGAAACGAATTATCGAGGCGCTCGATGCTCTGCAGCAGTCCTTCGCTCCGGTCAAGCTCTTCGACGTGAAGAAGCTCAAGGGATAGGCAGACACGTTCAGGATTAGGGTCGGCGACTGGAGGATGATTTGCGAATTACGGAGGAAGGAGTCGATGATAGTAGTCTTTGAGATTGGACCCAAGGGAAGAGTCGACTACTAGGGAGTCCTAAAATATTTGCATCCGGATACTTCCGGCGCAGACCCTTGGTCTCTGTGACAAGGTTCCATACAGTTCCTCCTGCATGCGTGCAAGAGAATGGTGCGATTTGAGCTTCATTACGCAACCGGACTCCCAAAAGAGCTGTGATGGGCCGGAAGGGATGCAGTTAATTAATTAAGCGAATCCTATCCGCCTGAGTAATGGGGGTAGTTTTGAAGAATCGCTGCTTCGCCAGCCTTGTCTGCTTCTGGGCTCTTGATCAGCCCTGGCACCTGGGGTCACCCACGTGCAGTCGAAATAATTCAATACAATTCATCGTCAAACGTCAGGGAACCACGAATTGGAGAAGTACAACCGCTCCCCATTCATCTCCAGCAACGATGGTGTAAGTTCCGGGGCGAAAGCTCCGAAAGGCACCGTGTATCGAGGTCCCGGGCAAGGTCGAGGGTGGCGGCAGGGTTATCGTTCGCGCGAGTTGGTAGCTTGACAAAGTGCACGGCAGAGCAATACAATCAGAGAACCCGGGCACTAGAGTGATGGTCGCGTTGTCGCTTGAAGCGCTGAAGAGGTAGCTGGATGCGTTGTAGCCCAAGGGACAAGAGATTGTGCCATTCCAAATCCCCACGATGCCATCATTTAGTATGTGTGTGGCAAGTGTGTAGTTCTCGAGTGAGTATGACCCGTTTAGCAACTCGAACCCGAATGGCAACGGCGTCTCCCCCCAGCAGGGCAGGAAGCCAGAGTTTTCACCGAGGAGGTTAGGCTCACTGAAGCGGTCACTCCCTGTAACGTTATTCTTGTGATTCTCGGTGTTGAACTCTGTTACTGTGATCCTAACGCCCCATGTCTGGTTCGCCAAGACAGTGGGAATGACGTCAAGCCTGAGTTGCAGCCCGGAGACAGAATTGACAGATGCAGTTCCTGGCGCGGTGACCACTGCTTGAGTGTTAGAACGAAGCCCAAGATAAGCGAAACTTCCCAGGCCTACGAGGATGATGACGGCAACCCCGACTGTCACTATGAATCTGCTCACGAATTGCATCGCACCCGAATGTTGAGGGTCTCCCAGTTGCCAACGCGGGAATACAATTCGCTTCTTCTGGCAGTGATCAAAGCCACAGTCTATGTATCACAATTGGTCTTATAGGTGGAAGTGAAATTGCCCATGGTAATGATGCCGGATATCGAAATGTCAAGCACACTAGAACCTGAGCACGTTGTATACAATTCGATTTTGTCATACCATCCATTGCTATATGGAGTATTGAAATAGAAGCATGAACTAGACGAGGTACTGTAGCATTCGATATTGCCATAGTTAACTACATTAGAGAAAGTTGCGAGCGTAGCGAGCCCAATATTGCTGATCGTTGGTCGTTCTAGGATTGCATCAGCATAGTAAGTTGTTCCTGCCGCGGGAAAATTCGTCAGAGGACTCGAGCATGTCCAACCAGGACCGAACAAGAAGGTTTGGTACTCAGTGTTGGTGCCGCTAAGTTCCAACCCATTTTCTACGACCGGCTCCATGGTACTTCCCGGGCTAACCGCGTCTGTAGATGGACAAGTGTACCGTGGCACTGATGGTGCGAACTCATACCAGCCGACGTAAGTGGGTGAACCGCACGACTTCGTGGAAGTGCAGTAGACGCTGCCTTCGGTACCTGTTTGGGCGAGGAAGGTTTGGGTCTTGTTCTCAAGACCACTCCAAATAGCCAGGGCACAGGTTTGATTCGCACCACCACCGTAGCATTCTTGGTTTCCTCCCACTGATGGCTGCACGAAATTGGTATCAGCGTACAGTTCAGTTGTCGTCAGTCCGTTCAGCACGTACCAGACCCGGTAGCCTGACCAATGGTTGTTTGTTATAACGCTACTTGTAGGAGAAATCCCTAGCTGCCCGAATGAAGGATCGCAAGAGACTGGCGACTGAGTAACACTCGCGCCAGTCACACGGTCAAGCCCTGCATTCTCGAAAATCTGGAATCCCTCTGGGATTCTTGCGCCGCACGATGCAACAAGAACGTCGTTGAAGATGTAGTCAACCGAGACGGCATTTAGAGAAACCCCAGAACATGTAGCAGAATCGAAATAGAAACTAGGCGCGACTCCGAAGAGGGTGAGAGTGTGTGAATTTGCGATAGCTTCAAACTCGCTCGAATTCTCAGCTGTCGCCACTGCCTTCTGCGTGTCAATACCTTTGTAGATTGCTTCCTCTTCATGTACTACCTGACTCACACATGACAGAGAGCTGACGGAGCCACTGATTGAATTCGCATTCGAAGGCTGAATGGGATAAGAGAGAACAAACGAAGAGAAAAGCAGGAGAACGATGATAGCTGGACCCGCTACTTTTCGCATTACCATAAGAAAGCGTGGCCCAATATATAGCAATTTCTAATCATGCGGGCCGATTTCGTTAAACGACTAACGCTGGTTGGCGCGACAGTCACTTGACAGCAACTTCCTGGATGTTGGTCGTTCCGACAAGGGTGATGGTTGCAGCTTCGGGGAGGCAGAGATCCTGTACACCGGGAAGCGCTGGAGACATAGCCTTGAGCTGAGCTGGAGAGTATCCCACGGCCACGATAGCGTACGAGAAACCGGCGAAACACCAGTATGGCAGACCGACATAGTAGAAGGCACGAGTTCCGTTCACAGGCGAGATGGTGAAGCTCCATGTCACTGTGGCGTTTTGGGGGACGTAGATGCTCGCGGGGGAGGGAGTGACAGTGATGTTAGGAGCGGAGGCCCCTCCGACAAGTTTGCCATCCTGAAGCATGAACACCTGTACCGCCCTGCCCGCGCTCCATGTTACGTTCCCCCCGGAGTAGTTGTGGAAGACCTGGACGCAGATCTTGGAAGTCGAGTTGGTGACGAACACCAGGACAGAACCGTTTCCAAACGAGTGGTCGGAGTAGTTCCCAAGCGGCAGATTGTATTCTGTAGTACAGCCAGAGACAGGGCTCAAGGTGCCGTTGGAGGATCTGGGAAGACCCACGAAGGCGTACGTAGCACCCACTACAACTAGAACTGCTACAACGATGCTCGCAAAGGTCACGCTTGGGGCAACTCCCGCCCGTCGCATGTGAGATTTATTCGCAATCTTCGATATCAGTCTTGTTAGCACCGAACGAAGGACTGTCTGCGCTGAGGCAATTTGGAAAGATACTTCTACTCCTTTCCGGGTACGGCTGCAAAACTTGCTTGGATTTGAGTTTGGAGCCCGATTCTCTCCCCCTCCCTGGCGAGCCTGCACCAGCCGACACCCCCCGAGCGAACAACGTGAGCGAGGGCCCCGCTTCGTGGCGGGGTGAAGGCGAAGGACGAGCGGAGGGGCAAAGAGGGGGGAGCGAAGCGAGCGTCAGCGAGCGGTGCCGAAGGCATTGCGGGGGTGAATCTGCCCCGGAGCGAAGGCCGCCTTCTTCGACGCCTGGTCCCACTCCAGCTCGGGCAGGTCCCTCAACCTCAATCCGTCGGTGGTTGAGCCCACGACCTCGGGTCTCACGGAAGTGAACGCGACCAGAGCCACCGCCACCTTCGCCCTGATGTCCTTCGCTGCCAAGATCCTCGCCAGCTCCTCCCTGGTCGGCACGACCTCGTTCGCTATGGTGGGGGTCTCGTTCAGCCGAGGGATCTTGACCCTAATCTCCCCCACGGGCCTCAGGTTGAACCTGAGCCACGACTTCACTGCTTTGACCGCGCTCTCGATGTAGCCCCCGGCGTTCCCCCTCGAATCCATGTCGTTGACCATGTCCACCATAAAGTCCCGTATCCCCCTCCTGTCCAGCTTGGCCACGGCGCGGGGGGTGGTGTGGTACCGGTCGCAGGCATACCCGAGCCGCCGTAAGTAGACCCTGGCCGTCTTCTTGGACCCCTGGGAGACCTGGCCGAACCAGCGGGCGACCTCCCTGTCCTTGAGCATCTCCAGGTACTTGCTCGGTCTTCCGTGCACCTCAGGTCAAACTCCGTAGACCGTGAGCACGGGTGCCTATAACGGGCCGGACAGAAACAGACCCTGGAGGATATGGGCCGGAAGGGATGCAGTCAATCGGTCAAGCGAATCCTACCGCTTACAGGCAGAGAGAGCCCAGGTCGACTACCACCTTGCCCAAGACCCAGTTGATACCCTCCACGGGGGTGATGGACGAACCACTGCACAGTGGCACGCGCGTACTGAACAACAAGAATGGGAATGAGAGGTCGAATCTGATCGCGGCGCGCGATACTAGGGCCTGACTTGTGGCCTCACACTGCCGCGCGCATTCCCCCCCGTCCTGAAGAGCGGGGTTTCCTGCGCCAGTCTTATGAGGTTGCTTCCAAGAACCGGCTTGCTCTGAGAGGCGGTGATAACTTCCTGACTACGGCCATCGAGCGACATCAAGCGCCAGTATCGTGGCTCTCTGCCTCACACCGACGACAAGACCTATCAAGCCCTCCGGCTCTTAATCACCAAAGGGTTGGAGGAGCCAGTCATGCCCGATCTTCATGAGGGTCGGAGGGACACTGTTCTTATCATCACGGCGATGATTATGATTAAACTGGCGTCACTGGCTTTCATTCATGCAGTGGTGGGAGGGAGCGTCCTTGAACAACTCTCTACCAAGTGGGATTCGGTTTACTATGTCGGCATCGCTCAAAATGGGTATCCGGCGGGTAGCGTCACGGCCAACTATGCCTTCGCCCCTGGATACCCTTCACTGATATGGCTGGCGAGCCTAGCAGTAGGGAACTACCTCCTGTCAGCCGCCATCGTCTCGAACGTCTTTTCTGTGCTGGCCGTACTGGCGTTCTACCGCCTATCCAGGATGTATTTTGGCCCGTTTGGCTCGCTATGTGCGTCCTTGGCCTTCGGCTTCTTTCCGACCTTCGTGACCTACGGCCTGGTGTCGTACAGCGAACCCGTATACCTCTTCTTCGCAATCTTGGCGGTCTACTTCTTTCTGAATGCGAGATACTTCTACACGGGAGTCACTTCCAGTCTAGCCGTCCTTTCAGGTTACGCCAGCCTCCTCATCGCCCCCATCTTCCTGTCGATCATCATCCTGAGGCTGATTCTTCCGCGACTCAAACCACTCCAACCGCCCCCTGCGGGGCTCCACGAAACAGAAAGCAGGGCGGGGAGGCTTTCGAACTATAGGTTTGTCTGGCTCTTCATGCCACTTGTAGCCTTCGGACTATGGATGTACTTCCTCGATGTTAGGTCTGGGGAGTTGTTCTCCCTGTTTGCGGCCCAAGCTCCATGGGGAACTAGGATAGCGAACCCAATAGCTCAATTCCAAGCTTTCTTTACTGGAATATTCTCGACACAAGGAAACCCTGTTCAGCAGTTGCTGCTCAGATATCCCTACACCCTCTCCTTTTTCGCTCTTGTCTATCCTCTGTGGAAAATTGACAAGGCGCTTTCCATTTACTCGTCAGCGTTCATGCTCTTCGTCCTCAGCCTGGTCGGAACGGCCTATATGTCTGGCCCTAGGCTGATGCTCTCAGCCTGGCCGGTGTTGCTGGTCTTCGGCAGAGCAAAGAAGGAATACATCATCCCCGTGCTGATCCTGTTTGCCGCAGTATCGCTGCAGAGCACCTATGCCCAACTGACGAGTTTTTGGACTTGACACCCATTCAGATATGTAACTCGCCAATGCGCTTACACTGTCGAGCATCCAGGTGAGCCGGAAGAGATTCGTCAAGTTTCCACGACCAAAAGCCAGGCCCAAACCTGTGGCCTAACAAGGGTTCGGGTCTGACGTGGTTCGGACGTTCGGCCTCATGCACTCTGCGGGAAATAAATGAAAGCTGGCTGGTTCAGGCCAAGAAGGCGGCCCTCAAGTCACTCATCCCAGGGATGCGGCAAGGCGACCCTTCAACCTGACTATGGTAATGCCCACAAGCTCTCCCTTCCTCGTCCTCAAGACGACGCCTTCCCGGGGTTCGATCGAGTCGTCGGCCGCCCTCGGCTTCCCGACCGAGATGTACAGGACGTCCTCCTTCCCGTCTTGTCGGTCCAATAGCCCGAGTACGATTTGATTGCGCTCGATGCGCCATCTGAGGCTCCTTCAATCAGCCCTATGGGTGCGGCTGCCGCAATCGGGCCGCCCACCAGGGTCGCCACGAAGAGGGAGAGCATGGCCGTAGTAGTTTCGTGGCTCATGTCGGAGAAGAGGCTAGTCAGGCTGGTCCCCACGATGATTCGGTTCAACCACGAAGGTTGGCTGCGGTGTTCTTCACGTCTTCCCGACGGATTCTCATCCATGGGTGACCCACCTGACCCACCTTTTCTGGTGCTTCTTCTCAGCGCGTTCCAGGAACTTCGCGAGCCCGCGGTCGCCTTCTCGGTGCGGGCCTGTAACGCTATCCAGTGCAGGGTACTTCGAATCCTGGATGGAGTCTTTCGAGAGCACGAGTATCCTGGAGAAGAGTCCCGGTGCGCCCTTGCTGGGCCACCGGATGGTAATCACCTTTCCCGCTTTAAGGTAGCCAAATGCATCTTCCGTGATTGGCTGGCGAAAAGTTCTCGGGGTTTGCTCCTCGTTTCCTCTCATCTCGACCTCGGCGCCCGACAGGCCATTCAGCTCTCGGAGGACGAACTGTGTGAGGCGCGCCAGGACGTGGTCCGGGAAGTCCTCCCCCAGGCTTCTTGCTTCAACGTGGTCATGTTCCTCGGCGAGTCCCGGGATATCCGCGTACTTCACGATCCGCCATGCGCTTTCTCTGTCCTTCCTATCGCTAAGATTTGCTATCAGGTAGGAGGGGTCTCCGCGCCAGGCCAACCAGAGTCTGAACGCGTCGTCCTCGGCCAGAAGCTGGGCCTTCTCGTTCCTC
>JAJZIG010000074.1 GCA_021851265.1 archaeon
GGTGTTCGACGGCCTCGAGGTCCCAGAAGCCAACATTGTAGGCGAAGTCGGGAGGGGGGTGAGGATCGCACTGACCTGCTACGACCACGGGAGGGTCGGGGTCGCTGCCCAGGGTACGGGCCTTGCCCAGGGTGCGCTCGAAGCGGCGCTGCGGTATTCGACACAGAGGCAGACCTTCGGCAACTACCTCCTGAGCTACCAGCAGGTCCAGTTCAAGATAGCCGAGATGACAGCCGCAGTCCACACGGCCAGGCTCCTCACTTACTGGGCGGCCACCCTGACCAAGAAAGGGAAGGATTTCATCAAGGCGTCATCCATAGCTAAGATCACGGCCACCGAGGCTGCCGAGAAGAACGCCCACATGGCCATGTTGATCATGGGCGCCTACGGCGTCTCCACCGATAGCCAGGTTGAGAGGATGCTCCGAGACTCGCAGATCATCAAGACCTACGAGGGGACCAACGACATCCAGAGGCTCACCATAATGAAGGAAGTGGCCAAAGAGATGGGCGTCCTGGGTTGAACGCCCTTCCAGGGGAATCAAGAGCTGGGCCATCGACCTCCGGGGCGTCTGCACGGTGACAAGGGTCGCCGTGGTTGGCATCGGCCACAGCCGGTTCGGAAGGCGGACAGATGTCAACATAGGCGAACTCGCCTTCGAGTCCATCAAGCAGGCCGTCGATGACGCCGGCGTCGACCGTAACGACATCGGTAACGTCGTGGTGGGGAGCGCTGGGGGGTGGTACGAGGAGTCGCTCCCTGCGGTCGTGGTTGGGGAGTATGCCGGCCTCAGCGGAGCCGGGACCATGAGGGTAGAAGCTGCCTGCGCCAGCGGGAGCGCGGCGGTCAAAGCCGCCTACAACAGCATCCTCAGCGGCGAAACCGAGGTGGCCATGGCAGTCGGCGTGGAAAAGATGACTGAGGTGGACACTCCGACCTCAGTCGAGCTAATCGGGAGGGCGGGATCCTATACATGGGAGTTCGAAAACTATGGAATGACCTTTCCGGCCTACTACGCCCTCTATGCCGTAGCGCACATGAACGAGTTCGGGACTACCCAGGAGGACCTCTCCAGGATATCTGTGAAGGCGCACAAGTACGGCGCTAGGAACCCTCTGGCCCAGTTCCAGAAGGAGATCACACTGGAGAAGGCCATGCGCTCCCAGATGGTGGCCTGGCCACTGAAACTCTACGACGCATGTCCTCTGTCTGACGGGTCGGCAACGGTGGTCCTGGCCTCTGAAGAGGCGGCGAAAAGACTGACCGACACTCCGGTCTGGATCCGGGGGGTGGGTTACTCATCCGACACAGCGAACCTCAGCAGGAGGGACAGCTACGTCGGGCTCCGGGCGGCAGTCGACGCCGCTGCACGAGCATACTCTATGGCCAAGGTCGCGCCGGGGGACATAGACATAGCCACCGCCCACGACTGCTTCACCATAGCAGAGTTGATGGCTTACGAAGACCTGGGGTTCTGCAAAAAGGGGGAGGGCGCAAAGATGGTGCGTGAAGGCGAGACCGAACTCGGCGGCAGGATACCGGTTAACTTGGACGGCGGGCTGAAGGCTAAGGGACACCCCATCGGGGCCACAGGGGTCTCCATGGCAGTCGAAATCACAAAACAGCTGAGGGGCGAAGCGGGGAACCGCCAGGCTCCGATCAAGAGGGGACTGGGGCTGACGCACAACATAGGGGGGACGGGTCACTACGCCTACGTGACCGTCTACTCCCGGGACTGAGGCGTGTCAGAAGCGCCTGCGCTGCATTCGAGGCGGCCACTCACCCTCCGGTTCGACATCCCAATATCCAGGACCCACGAGTTCTGGGACTCCTTGCGGGCCGGGAAGTTCGTCACCACCAAATGCACGAAGTGCGGGAATGTCACCTTCCCGCCGCAGTCAGACTGCCCCAGGTGCATGGGGAGCGAATTCGAGTGGGTCGACCTAGGCCAGGACGCCACCCTGGTGACCTACACCCAGGTTATGACGGCCCCTGCGAGCTTTTCAGCCGAGGGCTCCTACACTGTGGCCATAGCCGGGTTTCGAGGAGGAGTCAGGGCCCTCGCCTGGCTCGAAGGGGTCAAGGCCGAGGACGCCAGGTCAGGGATGAAGCTGAGGGTGGAGGCGAGATCCAGGCCGGACGGGAGCCCCTACTACGTCTTCGTCCGCGCTTAGAATTCCTTGGGGACGTCCTTCATGACCTCGGCGACCCTGACCAGCCTGTCCCTGTACATTATGACCTTCGGGAGCGAGCCTTTGAACCTGAGCTGGCCTTTCAGGACGGCAGACTGGATGTCGACCTCCCCCTTGGCGACCTTGCACCAGGACTCGTAGGTCCCGTCGAACGAGAACTCCGCAGCGGTGCCTGGCTCCGCCTTCTGGAACGCCGTCGTCCCGTTCTCCACGGTCATCAGGAAGCTCTGGCTTGAGTCGGTGACGTTGAACGCGATGCTCGTCTTGAATCCCTTGGTGGTCTCGACCCATTTGGAGTCTGCCGCGAGCGTGGATTGCACCTGCGCGATGTACTCGTCGCTCATGAACTTCGCCATCAAGCCACCGCCTCTCTGGCTCGCTTTTTGAGGTTACCTACAGCGCCTGAGGTGAGAACGGGTGCCATCTTCATCCCCCCGACCGCGCCTGCCCCGCAAGCTTCCCTTAGTCGCCGGGCGGACTCCACCGTCCCCTTGACTATCACCGCACGAGGGTTCCCGTCGACCCCGAAGACCTTCACGCAGTCGAACTCGCTCCTCAGCAGCTTCGCCAACGCCTTCATCTCTTCCTCTAGGACCGCTCTCTCGGCCATCAGCAGGAGATACCGCTTGGACGACCTAGGACCCCTCCAGTTCCTTCGAGTAGAACTCCAGGGCCCCCTGCTGGAGGGCATGGAGCCTCGGCTTGACCTTCACCCTGATGGAGTCTGCCGTCCCGATCTCGGGGGACCCAGAGATCAGCCTCTGCTTGTCAAGGCGTAGGTACAGCGCCGAGTGCTCGTCGACGAAGGTTCCAAGCTCTCCTGCGATGGCATCCCGCACGTGAGGGGGGAGCGCAGCGACGATGTGCCTGAACGACGAGGCTGCCAAGTCTCCTGTCAGATGGGTCTTGGTCCTGATAATCTGGTTTCCGAAATGCCCTTCGAGGGCCTCTGTCTGAAACGCGGGGTTACCGCCGAGGAGCCTGGCCACCGCTCTCTCGACCTTCTTCTCGTCCTCCGTCGCATGTATCAGGTATGAAACCTCGACGGACACGATGGGTGGCTTCAACCTCTCTACTTAGGATGTCCACAGGTATAAGTTCGCAGAGCCGTGAACGACCCTGGCTGGTGTATCGGGGTCAACGTTAACTATGCGACGCGCCGCGCTCCCGGTATGCCGCGCAAGCTGACCGTGGAAGACGTACTATCCGACGAGCTGAAGAGGGAGATGAACCTCGACACTGACACGTTCGCGGTCCTGGACGACTGGGATTCCGTCATGAACAGCGTCTATCAGATGCCGATCGAATATGCTGGCTACACGAGGAAGGTGAGCGAGATGAAGCTGCTCAAGGAGATGATAGACACGCTGGCTGCTGCTGACTTTGATCAGGTGAAGCGGAGCGAGAGCAGGAAGAAGCAGCTGGCGCAATTCACCAAGACGCTCAGCATGTACTACAACGTCGTGTTCACGAGAAGAGAAAAGAAGATAGGCTACGGGGCGCTGATCCACTTCCCGAAGCTGAAATCTGACCCGGACCGGAGCGGAGGTATTGTGCTAGCGGCCAAGATCGTGTTCGAGGGGGGCAAGCACGCAGCCACCTTCGAGAGGGCTAAGTTCGAGGACTTCTTGGTCGAAGTCAAACCCTACGTCAACCTGTTGGGGGACCTCTACCGTCAGACGCGAAAGATGTAACCAGAGATGAAATGCCTAGTCATCGGCGTGGAGAGCACCGCCCATACATTCTCAGTGTCAGTGGTCTCCTCCGACGGCGAGATCCTCTCCAACTCGAAGTCCGTCTACAAGGCCCCCCCTGGGGGTGGAATCCACCCCTTCGAGGCTTCCCAGAACCACCTCGCTGCCGCACCTTCGGTCCTGACGGAAGCGCTCCGATCCTCAGGGACAGAGCCGGGTGACCTCTCCGCGGTCGCTTATGCCATGGGCCCCGGGCTCGGCCCTTGCTTACGCGTCGGCGCCGTCGCTGCCAGGACGTTGGCTGCTTCTCTGGGCGTCCCTCTCGTCCCAGTCAACCACGCCGTCGGGCACATCGAGCTTGGGTGCCTTCTGACCGGCGCCGAGGATCCGGTGGTCCTCCTCGTCTCCGGGGGGCATACCATGATCATCGCCTACTCGGGGCTGAGGTGGAGGATTCTGGGAGAGTCGTTGGACCTCACTCTCGGACAGTTGCTGGACCAGTTCGGACGGCACCACGGCATGGCGTCTCCCTGCGGGCGTGCCATCGAGGAGTCTGCGTCGAGGTCCGACCACTATCTCAGGCTCCCGTACTCGGTGAAGGGGAACGACGTGTCCTTCTCAGGGCTCCTGACTGCGTCAAAATCCCTTCTGGACCGTGGAGCCTCATTCGAGGATGTCTCCTACTCCCTGCAGGAGACTTCGTTTTCGATGGTGACCGAGGTGACTGAGAGGGCGCTGGCGTTCACAGGGAAGAAAGAGGTCATGATAGTAGGGGGCGTAGCGGCGAACAAGCGCCTGTCGCAGATGATGTCGGCCATGGCTGAGAGGCACTCGGCCAGGGTCCTGGCGGTCCCCCTCGAATACAGCGGTGACTGCGGCGCGCAGATTGCATGGACCGGCGTCCTGGCCTACGAGAGTGGAATCGAAGTCCCGGTGGCCGAGTCGACAGTCAAGCAGTCATGGAGGCTCGATGTCGTTGACATCCCCTGGCGTGGATGAGACAGTCCCCGGCCGCCTCCTGTACAGGGGCGCCGAGGCAGACGTGGTGCTGGGGGACTGGCAGGGACTCCCCGCCGTGTTTAAGGTCAGAAAGCCGCTGACCTACAGGCTGGCCGCCATCGACCGGGAGATCCGGCGCCAAAGGACGGCACATGAAGCTGAGATGATCCGCCATGCGAAGCGGGCCGGGGTCGCGACTCCCTTCCTCTATCACCTCGACCTCCAGACGTCTACCATCGTCATGGAGTACGTCGGCGGCAAGATGCTCAGAGACCTGGCGGGTCAAATGACGGCGAATGACGCAGAGGAGCCGTTCTTCAAGTTCGGGGAAGGAGTCGCCCGCCTGCATGCGGCGGGGATGATGCACGGGGACCTCACCACGGCTAACCTCGTGTCCAGGGAGGGCACCCTCGTCTTCTTGGACTTCGGTTTGGCCCACCGCACCAGCAGGCTGGAGGACCACGCCGTCGACCTCCGTCTGATCAAGGAGACGCTCGTGGGTGCCCATCCAGGCATAGCCAAGGCCGCCCTGGACGCGCTCTTCAGGGGTTACGAGGCCGTGGCTGGGACTCCGAAGTCCAGAAGGGTCCGAAGCCAGCTCCGGAACATCGAGCGGAGGGGGAGGTACGCCCGGGTCACTTGAGATGAGGACCTGGCGGGCAACGTTTATCAGTTCAACCCGGAGGACTCGGCTGAACTTCTGAAGCATGGCCCGAATCCACTCTCACAGGCACGGGAAGTCTCACCAGACTAGACCACCCAGCAAGAGCAGCCCGAGCTGGGTGACCACCACCCCTGACGAGGCCAAGAACGCAATCCTAAAGCTCGCCAAGGAAGGGCTCACCCCGAGCAAGATAGGGCAGGCGCTCAGAGACGACTATGGGGTTCCGCTTTTCAAGCCCCTGGCAGGGAAGTCGCTGGGAAAGGTCCTGGCAGAGGGCAAGGTCGCTCCAAAGATACCCCAGGACCTGCAGGATTTGATTGAAAGGGCCCAGCGGGTTCAGGACCATCTCAACACGCACAGCAGCGACAGGAAGAACGTGCATTCTCTCGAGCTCATCGAGGCCAAAATCTACCGACTCTCGAAATACTACAAAGACAAAGGCATCATCTCGAAGGACTTCAAGTACACCGCCGTCGTCGCACAGCTGGCCTAGGCCGGGGGCGGGCCCGTGACGAACATCGAAGGGCTCACCGCACGCTACAGGGCACTGGCTCCGAGCCTGTTGAAGATGGCCACCGACGGGAAGAGGATCCTCGTCGTGACACACATAGACGCGGACGGCCTCTGCAGCGGGTCGGCCGTGTTCGCCGCGCTCAAGCGAAAAGGCGCCAACGTCGCCCTCCGCACCGTCCCCGACCTCGACGCCAAGACTGTCCTGTCGCTGAAAGAACTGGGGCACGAGTTCCACATCTTCACAGACCTCGGATCAACCTTGGTCAGGGAGCTCGAGGCGGCTTTCGGGGGGGACTTCCTCGTCATCGACCACCACCAGATTTCAGAGGCTGACATGGCAAACCGCAGCGTAATCAACGCCTGGGCTTATGGCTTCGACGGGGGGAAGGAGGCGTGCTCTTCGGCGATGGCCTACTTCTTCGCCGCAGCCCTCGACCAGGCCAACGCGGACCTCTCGCCCCTCGCAGTCGTGGGGGCCGTAGCGGACCGCCAGGACGCCGGGCCCGGGAGGTCGCTGACTGGTCTCAACAGAGCCGCCCTTGGGGACGCCCAGTCGCGTGGGCTGATGTCTGTGACCACAGACCTCATGTTCACCGGGCGAGAGACGAGGCCGGTCCACGAGGCGGTGGCGCTGACGTCCACGCCGCTCTTGAAGGGACTGACAGGCAGCAAGGACGCGGTCCTCGCTCTGCTGCACCAGTCCGGGCTCACTCTGAAGGATGGCGGTTCCTGGCGCACCGTCTCGTCCCTCTCCCAGGACGAGAAGAAGAGGCTCGTCGAGGCCCTCGCGGGGGTCGTGGGCCCTCAGGAAGGTGCAAGCGACGCGCTCGCGGGTATCTTCGGAGAGGTGTACACACTGCGGTTCGAGGATGCTTTCACGCCGTTGAGGGATGCGAGGGAGTTCGGAACGCTCCTGAACTCCTGCGGAAGGATGGGCGCTTCGGGGACAGGCATCTCGGTCTGCCTGGGAGACAGGTCCCAGGCCCTGAAGGCCGCCATGAAGTCCTTGTCCGAGTACAGGAGCGGGATAAACAAGGCGCTGAGCGGTCTCACCTCGGAGCCGTCGAGAATGGAGCGGCACGGCAGCCTTGTCTTCGTGAATGGAGAGGGACTGGTGGACGAAAAGCTGTTGGGTCCCGTGATTTCCATACTCACTTCCACCCCTGAGTTCAAAGACAAGGTGGTCGTGGGGAGGGCCACGGGGAGGGATGCGGAGGTCAAGATCTCATCCAGGGTGGGGGACGCCTTCGCCGGCGAGGTGAACCTGGGTCTGCTCATGAAGGAGGCAGCAGAGGCTGTGGACGGGGTCGGAGGAGGGCATGAGATGGCGGCCGGCGCCAAGATACCTTCATCGAGGACGGATACATTCTCGAAGGCAGTACTGGCGAGGGTTGCCGGTTGAAGACTCAAGTCGAACTGCGGGTCGGTTGCAGGGACGACCTGACGGTGAAGAGCCTGGCGTCCGTCCTCGCTCCTGATAACGAGGGCGCGCCTCGGGGGATGAAGCTGGTCTCGGCGGTGGAGGCGGACGGCCTGAAGTTCACTGTCGACTCCGACTCCGCCTCCAGCTCGCTATCGACTGCCCTGGCCGTCCTGAGGGACGCGACGCTCTTCGAAGAGGTATGGCTTTTATCGCAACCGAAGCAGGGTTGAGACAGCACAATGTTAGACGTAAAGCTCCT
>JAJZIG010000075.1 GCA_021851265.1 archaeon
GAGCTTCGGACCCAAGACCTCGAAGGCCTTGATTGACTCGGACTTCTCGTCCCAGAAGGTGTCGACCAGCGCGACGCGCGGGGTGCTCCTCGGTACCGTCTCGTCGAACAGGCGCCAGGCCCTCTCCTGGCTCCCAAGCATCTGGACGAGGGCGTGCGGCATCGTCCCTGACGGCTCTATGCCCAGGAGCTTCGCCCCCAAGACGTTGGAGACGCCGTCGAAGCCGGCGACATAGCATGCCCGCTCGACCAAAGGCGCCAGGGCAGGGTGCACCCTCCTGGTGCCGAAGCTCAGGAGGAGCTTCCGGCCCGTGGCCAACCTCAACTTCGCAGCCCTCGTGGATATGCTGGTGGATGAGGAGAGGAGCCCCAGCAGAGGGGTCTCGTACTCTGCAAAGTCGGAGTATCTGCCCTCTATGGTGAGCAACGGCTCATAGATGGCGGTGTTCCTGTCCGCCACGAAAACAGAGCCCTCGTCGAAAGCCCAGACGTCCACCGGAAGGCCCTCGAGCAGCTTGATTGCCTCGTAGACGCCGGTGAGGAGACCCCAGTTGTCGGCGTATGGGACGTCGCGCGCGAACACTTCCATGACGACCTGCGAGTCGACGTTGTTCCGCCTGAGGACCTGCTTCGTGTGAAGGAAGTAGGCATCGGTGGTCGCAGCGGTCCTGATCTCCTTCTCTGTGGCCAGCCAGAAGAGCCGGTCGTCTAGGTCGGCGCGAGTCATCGAACTCGGGGGCGGGCCGTCCGGCAAAAGGGTTTCCCCCGGCCGCAAGGTGGCGGAGGTTGACTAACCCTTAAACGCGGAAGGCGTCAGGCCGGGAACCGGTGGGCCGGTAGTTCAGCGGTACGAACGTCCGCCTCGCACGCGGAAGAACCCCGAAAGGGCTCCAAGGTCGGGGGTTCAATTCCCCCCCGGTCCACCTCCTGCTAGTATTTGGCATCACTCACTCCCTAAACACAGGGTAAATTGCCGCCCGATGACGAAGACAACGTCCCCTGGCTGTGAGACCAGCTGTCCGACCCAGAGATGCGAGAGATGGAGCGGTTCTTCAGGATTGAGGTGTAGCTTGGACTCGGCTGAGCGTGGTTCTCAGCCGCCCCGAGGCAACCGCTGCGTCCCTATCTAAGCAGCCGACGGCGCGCCAGAGCTGGCAGGGCGGCCCATAAGAGGCTCAGCATCAGAGAGACCGAACTGCTTCCCCAGGTCAGACCTCAGGCCTTTGTACCTGTTCCGGACGGTGACCTCGGTGACTCCAGACGCCTCTGCGATTTCCTTCTGGGTCTTGATCTCTCCCTCGATGACCCCTGCGAGATAGAGTGCCGCAGCCGCCAGGCCCATGGGTGACTTCCCAGCGGAGATTTCCCTCTCCTCCGTGACTCTCACTATCTCGATGGCCTTGCGCGCGACCTTCTCAGACAGCCCTACCATGGACGCTATTCTGTTGACGTTCCTTGCTGCGTCAGCCACCGGCATAGTCAGGTCCATCTCCCTCAGCAGTATGCGGTAGTCCCTCGCTACGGCTTTCTTCTCCAAGTTATTCGCCGCAGCTATGTCCTTGAGTGTCCGCGGGGTCTCTGTGTCTCTCATCGCGGCGTACAGCGCGGCCGCTGAGATTCCTATGATGGAACGGCCACGAAGGAGGCCCCTCTCGAGCGCCTTGCGGTAGATGTAGGCGGCGCGCTCTCTGACAGCCTGGGACGTGCCCAGTTTGTCGGCCATCTTCTCGAGCTCGCGGAGGGCGACGCTGAGGTTCTTCTCCTTGGCCCCGAATGCTGGGGAGCGGTTGTCCCATCTCCTTAGCCTGTCGATGGTGGTACGCATGGGCGAAGCAAACGACCTCCCTGATGCGTCCCTGTTCGAGCTGCCTATCATGGTGGAGAGACCCATGTCCCTGTAGATGATGGACGTGGGGGCGCCCGCGCGGGCCCTGTCCTGGCTCTTTTCGTCGCTGAATGAGCGCCACTCCGGTCCCTGGTCGATGGACTTCTCCGTGATCACGAACCCACAGTCGCCGCAGGTAAGCTCGCCGGTGCTGACGTCTTCGACCAGCGTCCTCTTGCCGCAGTTGGGGCACCTGTCCGATACTTGAAGCGCCGATGTTCTAGAATATCTCATGGTATCACTATACAACCAAACGATGGTATCCCTATTTAAGCATGGTAGTATTCCCGTAGTTAGTTACCACTCCTGAGTTTACCAGCGAAGCGTGACGCCCTGGGATTCAGCGCCCGCCTGGCGAGGCGGAGGCAGACGTATCACCAACTCCGGAACTGGACCATGGAAGATGCCTGAGAAGATGGTCTGGCTTCGATTACGGGATTACTTGCCCTGGTCCCATCAGGCAAGGCGACCGTCAGCGTGGAAGCTGGCCGTCGCTGCCCGGTCTGGAGAGGAAACGTCGTGCGACGGCACCACGTACAGCGAAATCTCGTCGTCAGCGTCCCTAGAGGCAGGAGACCAGCCGTCGAACGTCCAGACGTATGAGACGACCCTGGCGCCGGGCCTGAGCTCCGAGAGTAGCTTCGCCTTCAGCTTTCGGTTTGCCCCCTGAGAAAGGAAGAGCGTGACTACCGTCGCCTCGCTCAGGTCTACGTGGAAGAAGTTCCCCCAGACCACCTGCACCCGGCCCTTGAGCCTGTTGGTGCCCACCGCGAACCTCGAGAAGAGCACGCGAATCGGGTCGGCCTCTACGCCGACCGCCGTGGCATGGTAGGTCTTCGCTGCCTCCACCAGGATCCTCCCATCCCCCGAACCGAGGTCGTATACCACGTCCGACGGCCCTACGCGGCACATCTCAAGCATCTTCCTCACCTTCCTCCTTGAGGTGGGCTGCCAACCCGCGCCGATGAAGGCAGACCACAGGAGGAACATGCCCAAAGCCGACGCTGAGGAGATGAGCATCCAGCCCAGAAGAGCGGCCAACCGGTCGTATGGAGGCGCGCAGGAGATAAGGCTGTTTCGAGCGGCCCTATCGAGCAGCCAAGGTCGACCTTCTGGTGCCAGCCCCGGGACTCAGCCGTTCGAGGCTTTCCTTGACAGCTGGGTGCCGCAAACGGGGCAGGTGGCGAGCTTCGGGTTGGTGTAGGTCTTGCCGCAACCCCGGCAATACATCTTCCAGCTGATGCTCTTCCATTCTCCTCCTTTCATGGAGGTCTGAGCCAGAGGGATAGAGAGGACTTCTGCGACGTTGCGGACTGCGAAGTCGTCGGAGACCAGGTTGACCCCACCGTCTCTGCTCTTCAGGTCGAGCCCCAGGGCGAGGAGTGAGACGTCGGTCTGAGACAGTGCTCGGATGTCCCCGGTCTTGACTGCTGTTGACTTGACCATGTCGAGCGACTCCTTGGAAGGTTCGGTGACCTGCACCCTAGAGTGTATGAGGGATGACCCGACGCTGTGGTGTTTCACCTCTTCCAGCACCAGATAGGTCGTGTAATACCGACCGCTGCCTTGATACGGTATCCCGGCGTAGAAAGCCGTGGAATCGAGGACGTATGCCGGGTCAGACAATAGAGAGTGCCTTCAAAGAATGTTTCTTACCTTAGGGCTGCGGTTTCATACGTCTTTGGCGCGGTCAATAGCTCGTACGATTGGTCCGCTGGGTGAGACATTTATTTAGCTTCCCTCGTGAGGCACACCTGCTTATCTTTGAGCAGACCTGCAGAGCTTGGTAGCGTAAAGGAAGGAAGCTACATCATAATCGATGACGAGCCGTGCAAGGTGGTGAGCCGGGAGCACTTCAAGCCCGGGAAGCACGGGAGCGCCAAGGTGAGGCTGGTCGCCATCTCGCTGTTCACGGGAGCGAAGAAGAGCTACGTCTCCCCCGCCGAGTCCAGAGTCGACATACCGATGATCGACAAGAGGTCAGGTCAAGTGACCACAATCATGGACAATATGGTTCAGATCATGGACCTCCAGACGTTCGAGGTCCTTGAGACAACGAAGCCCAGCACGGAAGAGATGGCTGAACTCAACGGTGTCCTCGGACCGGGCGTCGAAGTCGAGTACTGGTCAATGCTGGGGCGGAACAGGATAATGCGGATCAAGGGCGGAAGCTGAGCCTCTGCTCCGACACCCATTGAACGGGCGTTCAAATCTGTAGGTTTAACCTCGGACCACAGGTTTCTAGGTGGTAATGAGAAACTCCACCAAGATAGTCCCTCTCGCAGCGCTTGTGGCGATTCTCGTTTCGCTGGCACCCATGGCCAGCGCCTCAACTCTGACCGTCGACTTGAATCCGCAGACACAGGTTGCTAAAGTCGACAGCCTCAGCACCACCAAGATCGTCTTCACATATCCTGCCGACTCGGTGATTGCGAAGTATCTCGAAAACGTGAGCTCGTCTAACAGCCTCAACTCGTCGTTCACCGGCGGAACTGGAGTACAGGAGCTCCAGGACAGTTTCGACGGCGAGGACAACTCCGTCGCCGTGCATAACATGACCGTAGCGTTGAGCTATTCCTCCAAAGGTAACGCCACGGCCCTAGTCATCAGCAAGAAGACCAATGTCACCTCCTGGGTCACCGGCGTCTTCAAGGTGGTCAATGGGACGGTGCACGCAGACCTAGGTTGGCGTGCATATGTGGTCCGCGGGCCCATGAACCTGGATATGCATGACCGCACCGTGGACATCAACATGGTTGGGTCGACAGTCCAGGACTCCCTCGCAGCCCACGCCTTCGCTCTCGGGTTCATCCTGAACGCCTTCGGCACGAGCGGCGTCTGGAATAGCCCGACGATGAACTTCACAGCGTTAAACACTCCGCTCAGCACCTGGACCAAGACCTACAATTCAGGCGCGAACACGACCACATTCACGAAGACCATAGCGGGAGAGTCGACTTTCTCAGCGTCGTTCAGCGAAAACGGTCAGGACTACACTCTGTCAGAAGTCTCTGACCCGACTGGCGTCATAGCGGTTAGCGGATACGCCAACGCCCAGGCCAACTCCTTGGTCATCGCGCCTGCCCCCGCGGCTTCGCCAAGCATCTTGGCAGCGGGCGCAGCCATAGCTATCGCGGCGGCAGCTGCAGCTGGCTACCTGTACTTCAGGTCGAGGAAGCCAGGACCTGTCGGGAGCGCCACCCTTCCAGCCTAGGCAGGGCACCCCACAGGGCTCTCTGCTCCCTTTTTGTAGTGAAGGCCCAGAGCCCGCCTCGAACGATACTCCTGCCGTGACGAAGGATATCCCAGTCGGTGGATCTTGGCGTTGTTCGAACGAGAAGACGCCTGGTTTTGTAGTCGCGACCAGACTACCTTAGATACTAGTTCGCAAGGGCAGCCCCTGCGACGATGCGAGCTTCAAAAGTGATGTTGGCGGTGCTTTTTGGTTCCATATTCTTCGGTCTCCTGATCGGATATTTTGCCTACACTAGCGCCCTCTTCCCTCCAAAGCAGGAGCCATTCGGGAACTATGCCACGGTGACATCTACCTCGTTCAACGGGACGGAACTCGCGTTCAACGTCCGCTGGAACAACGCGAGCGCCCTTCCCCTTAAGGTACAGGTCACTTCGACTGTGTCTACCGAGGTAGACTCCCCGCAGTGCATGGCGGGACTGTCTTCGGTGACGAGCGGACAGATGCTCTTTTTGCCTTTCGCGGTAAGCCCTCCGTCAGGGGGACTCAACAACGTTTACCTGTCCATTGCAGCCAAAGACCTTGTGACTGGGAACCAGTTCACCATCATGTACAACCTGAATAACATCACGGCGTCATCTTCGTTAATCACGCCCATCGGTCCCATCTGCGAGCTCCCACCCGGGACGAGTGGTTGAGCAGGCCGGCTTCTCCCGCCACTAGTCCCAAGATTTAATTGTAGGCGAACGGGAGTTCACTATGACGCCTAGTCGGCGTGTCAAAATGCTGCAGCTCACAGACAGCTTACAGATGCCAGTCGCTCGATTGCTATTGCCACGATGTGAAACCCCCAGACACCGGACCGCCCCCCTTCTGGGGCGCACGGCAGGAACGCCTCAGCAGAGGTTACCTCTGCGCCCCGAGGTATCTGTCAGAAGGAGATTTGGGTCGAAAGGGCAGGAGTTCGCCTGAGGATGCCGGTTCCCGTTGAGCTTCTCTGGGGGGTAGCTGTCTCCATGGCGGCGGTGACTGCCTGGCTGATCAAGAGGACATCGAGAGTGGCGACGCTCTACGACGGGTCGGTCATGCTGTTCCTTCTCACCATGATGGTCGCCATGTTTGTGAGCGCGGTGTACTACATCTATGTGCCCAGCATCACCACGCTGTTCGTCCTCTTCGCTGCGAACATGGTATCCATGAGCATCTTCCTGGTCCCCATCGTCGCTTCTCTAATGTATGGAGGTAAGAAGCTGGACGACTTCGGCGTAGGTGGCCTGACGCTCCTCGGAGCCTTCCAACTGGCAGCAGTAGCCCTGGTGATGGCCGCCGAGGTGTTCATGGGGTGGGCCTTCACCCTGGCGTCAGGAGCCATAACCCCGGACGGGAGCAGTGCAGGTATTTACTCCGCCCTAGTTGGATCGATCGGCTCATACTGGTTCGTTTTCACCATGGCCGGAGAGATGGCCATCACGCTGTATCTCCTTAGAGACAGGCTCCAGAAGGCGGTCTGGACAGTTGTCGGGGCACAGGTGCTCGTCATGCTGTTCTCGCCCACGGCGATCAACTCCTCCGACTGGGCGAGGTATTCGACCTACTTGGCGAGCGTGGTCATGATAGTGCTGTTCATCTACGTCTTCGAGTTCCTCTTCAGGAACCGCAGTCTAGAGCGAGGGACGTCAGACTACCTTGTCCGGATTTTGCTTGCGTATGGGATAATGATGGCCGGGATCTTCGCCTGGTTGCTCTTCGGAAACGAAGAAGTCTTCGCGTTGTCCCTGCTGGTCGAGATGGCCGTGTACTTCTCCGCGGTCATTCGCAACAGGGAGTCTGGCTCGGGGTCCGAGAGTTGGCAGTCGAGGCCTCTGTGGGTGTTCGCCGTCCTCAGCTTCCTCTTCGTAGCAGAGTTCTTCATGGGGGCCGCCATCGACGTGTATGCCTACGGAACGGCGTACTTCACGAGCCTCCCGCTAGTCCCCATAGCCGGATCAATCCTGGGGGCCATGGCCGCCGCAGGCTACGACTTCATCACATACTTCTCCGCGGTCACCGCATCCGTCTGGTACCTCGTCATGATGGGGATAGAGATGGGTGCGCTGGTGCTCTTCAAGATAAGATACTCGCGCGAGTTGGAGACCAAGGTCAGGCTTGGGATGGTGATAGTGGCATATGCCGTCTACGCTGTCTTCCTTCCATACTTCGTCTTCCCCAGTACGGCCCGGTACATCCCATGGATAGGGTGGAGCATGGGGGTCGGTACGGCTGGCGCGCTCGCTCCTGCGGTAGCGCTTGCGCTGCTCGGCACCTACTTTGCGAGCGGGCTCCTGTCGTTCTTCTTCGGGAGCAGGAATGTCTGCTCGGTCTTCTGTACCGCCGCACTCATGTACCAAGGGACGGCCATTGACAGCATGAGTTCGTTCAATCGAACGTCGAAACTGGGACGTAGATTCCTCACCAGCAGACTCTCGGCGACCTACAAGTGGGTGGTGTCAGTGGTCTGGTTCTCGCTGGTGGCAGCGGCCATGCTCTCATATCTGAACTCTATAGGA
>JAJZIG010000076.1 GCA_021851265.1 archaeon
ACCCAGATGACCGGGTTTCTGGAGGAGGAGAACGCCGTGCTCTATGCGGGGGCCCTCATCGCCCCGTCGATGCCCCTGCTGATCGAGTTCGCGGTGGTTCTGGACGTTCTGGGGGTCATCCTGGTGGGCGTGATCCTGTCCGCCACCCGTGACGTCCTGAAGTCGCTTGAAGAGCCCGAGTTGGAGCAACTCACCGGGTGATATCGAATGGACCAGAGCCTGATCTTTGTCGCGCTGCTGGCTGCCCCGGCCGCCGGGGCGGCCATCTCTCTTGTGCCCAGGGACGGGGTGGAGGTCGCCGCATCCCTGGCCTCTTCGGCCGCGGCCGTCCTCGTCTCTCTGTTCCTGCTAGCCTCCGGCGCATCGGGGGCGTTCGGCCTGTTCTATTCAGACGGCCTCACGCGGATAATGGCGATTACCATCTCCTCAGTGTTCTTCACTTCCGTGGCTTATTCTTGGTTCTACGTGAGACGGATCAACGAGCCGCTCATACGCTTCAGATGGTACTACTCCCTGCTCGACCTCTTCGCCTTCACCATGCTCCTGGCCGTCACGGTGAACGACCTCGGCCTCGTGTGGATTGCGATTGAGGCAACGACCGTGACCAGCGCCCTCCTCGTCGCCCTGGAACGCCAGAGGACCAGCGTAGAAGCGGCCTGGCGCTACACCCTCATCGTCTCCGCGGGCCTCGTAGCTTCGCTACTCTCCGTCGTCTTCGTCTACTACTCGCAGGGCACTCTCTTGATTTCCGACCTCACCGGGTCCTCCATACGCGCCGGGCTGCTCATGCCTATTGCCGTCGGCTTCGCACTCGTTGGCTACGGGACCAAGGCAGGCATCGCGCCTATGCACGCCTGGCTCCCAGACGCCCACAGCGAAGCTCCCTCGCCAGTCAGCGCCATGTTCTCGGGCATCCTACTTCCGACGTCAATCTATGCCCTCGTGAGGACGTTCAACCTGCTGCAGGGGCTGGCCTCCTTCGGGGCCATGCGGAACCTTCTCATCGGGTTCGGGATATTCACTGCTCTGCTCGCCGCCATCATAATGGGACACCAGCGGAACTACAAGAGGATGCTCGCGTATTCCAGCATGGAGAACATGGGCATCATACTGGTCGGCTTCGCGCTCGGCGGCATCGGGATTGTAGGCGCCGCTGTCCAGATAGTCGCCCACGCCTTCGCAAAGTCCTCCGCCTTCTACGAGTCAGGCAACATACTCGTCGCCTACGAAAGCAAGAGCATGGCCGAAGTCCAGGGGGTGGCGTGGAGGCTGAAGTACAGCGGCCACCTCTTCGCGCTCTCCTGCCTTGCCGTGACCGGCGCCCCGCCGTTCGGCGTCTTCGTGGGAGAATTCATGATACTCACGATGGCGCTGAGCACAGGAAACGTCGCGCTCGTCCTGCTGCTCGCGGCCGTCTACATCTACGGGTTCATCGGCCTGAACAGGCAGTCAGTGAGGATGGTATTCGGCCAGGGCAGCGCAGGCCAACAGGCAGATGGGACGACCCCCGGGCCGGCCCCGCGCGCCGCACCGCAGCGTGAACACTGGGTCTCGGTCGCAATCCCGCTGGCCAACTTGGCCGTGGCGCTCGTCATTGGCGTGTACATGAGCCCGATGCTCCTACAGGCGGCCCAGGGGATGGTGCCTTGAGCCGCGGGCCGGGAACCCTGGGCGGTGGTCGCGTAGAGATGCGCAACTTGGAACGCCTCGGCGAGAAGATGCAGCTCTCATCGGTCTTCCAGGCCGGAGGCCTCAACTACGCGCTGATCTCTGACACTGAGACCAACAAGACCATCATCAGCGAGCTCCCCCTGACCCTCAGCGAAGAGTTCGGCGCGCTGCTCCGAGGCAGCGGCGCGAAGCCAGGGTCCCCGCTGGTGCTCGAGGCCAGCGGCAGGGTCGAGGGCTATGGGGTGTTCGAGTTCCCCTACGGCCCGGTCAGCTGGGGCGTCCCAGAGGCAGGCGCGTTCAGCCTCATGACCTACGGCGAGAGGGTCCTCAAGGTGGTCCCCAGGCTCAATTTCAAGAAGCGCGGCATAGAGCGGGCAGTCCTGGGGCGCACCCCGGAGGACGCGCTCCTCTTCGTCGAGAGGTCGGCGGGCAACTTCTCCGCGGCTTACTCGACCTGTTTCGCGGCTGCGGTGGAGGACTCACTCGGCCTGGAGGTCCCCTCGGAGGCAAGGTGGACCAGGGCCGTGGCCCTGGAGCTCGAAAGGATCCACAACCACCTGTACGTCTTCGGCCGCCTGGCGGAGGCAGCGTCCCAGAACATTGCGGCTACCCAGGCACACGCGCTTCGGGAGAGGGTCCTGAGATTGAACTCCAGGCACTTCGGGCACAGGTACCTCTTCGGCATCAATTCGATCGGTGGGGTGAGCCGGGGCCTTCCCAAGGACGAGCGGAGAACCTTGACGACGGAGGTCAGGCTGATCGGCAGGGAGTTTTCCGAGCTCGTACAGTACTTCCTCTCTTCGCGCATATTCCTTGACAGGCTCCAGGGGACTGCGAAGCTCACGAGGAAGGACGCCCTCGGCCTCGGAACGGTCGGGCCCTCGGCCCGAGGGTCGGGCGTGCAGTGGGACGACAGGCTGACCTTTCCCCTAGAGCCCTACGAAGACATCTACGTCAACCTGGAGACCGAGGATGGAGAGGACACCATGGCGAGGACCATGGTGAGAGTGAAGGAGGTCGAGTCCAGCACAATCGCGCTGAGGGAGCTGCTGGACAGGATGCCTTCGGACGGAACGAAGAGCGGCCCCCATCGACGACGAGCCGACAGCCTTGGGGCGGGCTTCTCCTTCTGCAGGGTCGAAAGCCCCAGCGGGGACCTGATACAGGCGGTCCAACTCGACGGCGGCGGGAGGGTGGGCAGCTTGCACGTTCGGCCACCTTCCCTGGTGAACTGGCTCCCATTCGCACGGAGCCTTGAAGGCACGGTGTTCACCGACTTCCAATTCGCCTTCGAAAGCTTCGGCCTCTCGTTCGCGGACTCAGACAGGTGAATGTGGGACATGCCAAAGATCTGGGTCTTCCGCGGGCTGAAGAAAGGGATACTCACCACGGCGTACCCGAAGTCTCAGCCGACGTCAGAGGAGGTCCCGACAGCTTCGCTCCCGCCGAGGCCCACCGACGCCGTGGACTGGTCCGCCGGAGAGAGGGGCTGCCCAACCGGCGCCATTGATTCAGGGGGCAAGAGGGTAGACCTGGGGCGCTGTGTCTACTGCCGTCTCTGTTCTTCGGCTGGGTTCACCTTCGATGACGGGTCCGGGAGCCGCGCAGGGGCCCTGCAGGCTGGCCTCACAGGGAGGCACGCCGCGGGAGCCCGACGTATCTTCGGGAGGTCGCTCCACGTCATGATGATCGACGTCGGGTCGTGCAACGCCTGCAACCTCGAGGTGCTGAACCTCTCAAACCCATACTACGACCTCTCGAGGCTCGGTATCGCCTTCACGAACTCTCCCAAGCACGCTGACGCCCTGATCGTCGTGGGGGCCCTCAACCCGGCGATGGTGGACGCCCTCAAGATGACCTATGAGAGCATGCCAGAGCCGAAGCTGGTTCTCTCCGTCGGCGCCTGCGCCATAAGCGGAGGGATCTTCAGGAGCGCGGAAGGCTTCGTCTCCCCCGTGGGCGACGCTATCCCCGTGGACGTCGTCGTCCCCGGTTGCCCTCCTTCGCCAGTTCAGATTCTGGAGGGGCTGCTACTGGCCGCCGGCCGGTTGAAGGAGACGGGGGCGATGCGATGATCCCGGCATACCTGATCTCCGGCCTCCTCTTCGGGACCCTAGCGCTGTTCGGTGCGGGTTTCGCGCTAGGGCTGTTCGCCAAGAAGGCCGCATACGTGCTGGGGGGCGTGGGTTCCGCCCTGGGGGTGGCGCTCTCGCTTATCGCTCTGACGTCGGGCAGGACGGTCTCCATCGACCTCTGGCTGGTGAACTCCACGAGCCACGCCCAACTCCAGGTCTCCTCGCTCAACGCCTATTTCCTCCTGATTTCTTCGCTGGTCTGGCTAGGGACCTGCCTGTACTCTGTGAGGTACGATGACGACTATCCTAATTCCCTCTCTTCTCTCCTGCTCCTCACCATCCTGTCGATGGTCATCGTACTGGTGAGCGGTGACGCGTTCACCTTCCTGATCGGCTGGGAGTCGATGACCATCGCTTCCTTCTTCATGATTCTCGAAGGGAAGGGGGACAAGGAGGGGGTGAGGAACGCGGCTTACCTCTTCCTGGCCTTCGGGGAAGGGAGCAGCGTGCTCATCATGCTCTCCTTTGCCGGACTCTTCTCCGCCGCAGGCACCTTCAGCTTCATGGGCCCCGCCGCCAGGGTTGTCACGCCTCTGGGTCCTTGGATCTTCGTCACCGCCCTCCTGGGCTTCGGCCTGAAGATGGGGCTGGCCCCGTTCCATATGAGCGAATGGCTCCCGATAGCTCACTCGAGCGCCCCTTCGAACGCGTCAGCCCTGCTCTCTTCAACGCTCACCCTCATGGGGGTCTACGGCATCATCGACGTCGTCTCGCACCTGGGAGGGTATCAACTGTGGTGGGGATGGCTCGCCCTGACCGTCGGGGGGGTGTCGGCCCTCCTGGGGGCCCTGTTCAGCTCGGTCTCCGAGCACTCGAAGGGCCTGCCCGCGTACAGCACCATAGAGAACAACGGGATGATAGTGGTGGCCATCGGTGTGTATCTCATCGCCACCTACTATAGGCTCACCTTCCTGGCTGACTTCGCCCTGGTGGCAGCCCTCTTCCACGCTTTCTCTCACTCCGTCTCGAAGGCGTCCCTCTTCCTGTTGAACGGGTGGATGAGCAAGCTCAGGGGGACCTTCGACCTGACCAGCGCAAACCCGGTCCCCGCGGGTGGGGTGAGGGGGGTAGGCGCCATCGGAATCTTCACCGCCCTCTCGCTCGCGGCCGTCCCCCCACTCGCCGGATTCGTCTCGGAGTGGATGATCCTCGAAGCGCTGTTCCAGTCGTTCAGGTTCGGAGATCTGGCCAGCCAGATCTTGGGTGCCTTGGTGGGGGCGGTGGTCGCCCTCGCCGCTGGCATAATGGTGGTCACCATGACCAAAGTCTATGGGTTCGGAATACTCTGGCCGAAGAGGATCGCTGCGCCTGGCGAAAAGGGAGGGGGGTACATCGAGGGGGGCCTCGCCTACTTCGCAGCGCTCATCGTCGCGGTCGGCGTAGCGGCGCCGGGCGTGTTCTACCTCGCCTCTCAGGCGGCATCGCGGATGCTGGGGGCGAACCCATATGGGCTGTTCGTCACAGGGCTGCTGGGGGTCCCCGCCCCGTTCGTGATCCTCTCAGGCAGCCCGTTCGGCGGCTTCTCCCCCACCTTCACAGCCCTGGCGTTCCTCTCCATCCTGATGGTCACCCTGGCCGTCGCCGGTGCCGTCCGAGCGCGTCCCCCCCGATTCGGGCTCCGCGTCAGGAGGACCCCCGGATGGTTCGCGGGAGCGGCCCTGGCGGACGACTCCTCCGCCATGTACAACTCCTTCGGCTACAGCACGCCGATCAGAGTCATGCTGAGGTTCCTCTTCAGGACCAAGGAGAGCGTGGTCCAGGTAGGCCCTGTGCAGCGGACGGTCATCAGGTCCCCAGAGGAGTATGTGGTGGACCTCGAGGTGCTCGACGTGTTCAAGAAGTTCTACGACGTCCTCGCCAAGTGGGCCTTGGGGCTATCCGCCTATACGAGCAGGAAGGTGATGCCTGGGAAGCTGGGCCTCTACATCGTCTACATAATGGCCGCCCTCGTCTTTGTGCTGACCTACATCCTGCTCACCGCAGGCTGAGAGAGATCAGGGCACTATGAGCAGAGAGTAGGGCCTGGACTTCAGGAAATGCGAAGACGTCGTCCCGACAAGCTTCTCGGAAGCGGAGTGCTGTAGGGCCCCGAGGACAACGAGGTCTGGCTTCAACGCGGATGCCAGCTCCAGAAGCTTCTCCCCCGGGTCCCCGACTTCTATGTGGGACGCTGCGTCGAGCAGGCCCTTCTTCACCGTCCGCTCGGCGTTCAGCAGGGTCTCAGCGGCTGACCTCTTCAGCGACTCCACAAGCTCGTCGGGGACGGGGTCTGGGGCTCCGGCCGGCTTCCGAACCACATATGCGATGTGAATCACCGAGACCTCGTTCTGCGAGGCGATCTCGACCGCGAGGGCGAGGGCGCGTTCCGACTGGGCCGACCCGTCGTACCCCAAAAGCAGCTTTCTCAGCAGGGCTCTCCCACCTGTCAGCTCGGGCATCAGCTATCGTGGGGATATAAGGTAACCGCCGTTACACTGAACTGGAACGGTGGGCGGCCCTTCGCTCCCCCGGCGCTCCGACGGCCCGATGGCTAGCCTCCTGCGCGCCTGGTTCCCGCTCACCTTCCACTCCGCCCCCGACGAACATCGCCAGATGGACCGCTTAAATCCGGTTCCTGCTAAGCTCTGCGTGCCAGTTGAAGTCGGCCCTCAGGAGATGAACGAGGGGTGAAGAACCAATCATACCACAGGCACAGGACGAGGATTCAAGGGTCCCCAGAGCTTGACTTCCGTCAGCTCAGGGACAGGACCGTCAACGCCCTGAACAACCTCGGGAGACAGAAGTTCTCCGACGAACCGGGAGGCTATTCGCTCGAGAGCTGGGCCAGGGGGGTGGGCGTCCTGCTAGACGAGTTCGAAGAGAAGGCGGGCAAGGAAAACCTCTCACACGAATACCACGCCGGGCGCCAAGAGCTCAACCGCCTTGTCTCCGAGCCCGTCCCACTCGCGTCACTCGACGAGGGAATCTCTGAGCTCAGGGCAACCGTCTCAGCCATGGAGAGCATGATGGCAGCCGAGAGCGGCAGGGTGGCTGCAAAGATCACAGAACTGAAGGCAGAGCGTGCGAGGCGCTCCAGCGAGCTGGATGCAGAGAAGGCCCACGCAGCTTCAGCCGCAAATGCGCAGAAGACCGACTCTCTTTTCAGCCGCCTCCTCGGCAGGAAAAGGCACCCGAACGACGACCGCGACAGCAAGGTCAGGGAGCTCGAGGCGAGGCAATCCGACCTGTCTGCGGAGCTGCTAGCACAACAGAGACTGCTGAAAGAAATCGACTACCGACCCCCAGGGTCGCCGTTCGCCAAGGCGCGTGAAGAACTTGAGGCTGCTCAAACGAGGCTGGAAGAGCTGGAGAACGAGCGGATGGAGAGAGCCAATCTGGTCAACGAGCGGGCAAGGGTGACGGCTTCGCTCGCAGAAGCGATATCTGCGATTCCGCACGGCGGAGCAGGAACGGTGTAGGTCAGCCGCCCTCCCAGCAGGCTCTCTCGGACTAGAGCGTGCCTGCGCCTCGCCTTCAGAGGGCGCAAGACTCTCCGCGCCGAGCTAGGCGCGTTCCTTGACCCTGCACCAGCACCGGTATCCCTCGGCGAAGCCCAGCGCGCGATATGGCACCTCGGCAGGCTCGTTGCCCGGGACAACCTGGAGGCAGGCCGTCTTCGCCCCGCTCCGCTCCCCCCACCTGAGCAGGCTGAGCACAACGGCGCGCGCCAGCCCGCGGCGGCTCGGGAGGGTGGTGGTATCGCCAAGCGCTGTTCTTAAGACATGGCCCAAGAATCTGGCTGCC
>JAJZIG010000077.1 GCA_021851265.1 archaeon
TAGGAGCGACTCGATGACCTCCGCCGCAGCCTTCGAGAACACGGGGCTCACCGAGTCCACGACCATCTGATACCGCAGGCCCATCCCCATGCCCGGGGGGAACGAGTAGTCCTCAGGGAATCCCATCAACGAAAGCGCTTCTCTGATGGAGATGACCCTCGCCGGGTGGCCTCTCCAAGATGAGGGATGGAGGGTGTAGGTCTTCATCACGTTGCCGAAGGAGGGGGCCGGGTGGTCCCACTTGAGGCGGTACCAGCCGAATTTGCCGGTCCGATACCTCTCCCAATACTTCTCGATGGTGTTCAGGCGGGGCCACTGATGGTCCAGTACGGCCTCGCTGTCGGTGTGACGCAAGTCCCATATTGCGTCCCTGACGGTCGCAGGTTCGCGCTTATGATGGGTCTCAAGCTCCTCGAAGAAAGCGGACGGGTCACCTATCCTTGTACCGAAGAGCACCAACCTGCTTCGTGAGGTGGCTGCCCCATAGTCGCTGTACTTCACGGTCTTGGCTTGCGTCTCGTATCCCCTCTTCCTCATGCGCGAGCCGACCGCGGCCAAGACCCGGGTGGCGTTGCTTTTCGCAGGCGGGACGTTCTCCATGAGGAAGACCTTGGGGTGGTTCTGCAGCACATGGCTCATGTAACGAGCCATCAAACGGTAGTTCGCGTGCTCATCCCTCCGCCGCGTGAGGTTCAATGTCGACCAAGGTCGGCAAGGTGGACCGCCAACCACCACGTCCGCACCTCCGTTCTCAGTCTTCCAGTGGAGGTCTCTCACGCGAACCTCACCCAGTCTGTTTCTCTCGAAGATATCCTTGACAACGGGGAGCTTGTCGACTCCCGTGACATCGAAGCCAACATCATTGAATCCATAGGCCAGTCCACCTGCTCCGCAGAACAGGTCAAGCACCTTACGTTCGGTCACCATCCCCCTTCTCTGTCAGGAAACCCGGCCTTTTCCTCACAACTCTCCTGGGTCTATGCACCGAATCTCAGCACCTCGGCGGATCCCACCGCGCCATACCGTTCGGGGTAGCAGGTCAAGATCAGGATCTGGCACTCCTTTCCCGCTTGGTCGAGCACGGCCCCCATCGCCTTCAGGCGCTCCGGATCGGAAAATCCTAGAGCGTCGTCGATGATGACCGGAACTCCCTGGCCGTCCTTTCCAACAAGCATGGCCGAGGCGAGCCTGACAATTATCCCGAGTTGTTCGCGAGCCCCAGTGCTGAGAAGGTTGAAAGGGATTGGAATCCCCTTTAACTCGCGGCTCTCAATCGAAAGGTCCTCGGCGAGTGCGACCTTGAATGTCGGCCCATGGAGCAGCCGGCCCAGCTGTTCGATCTGATCGCGGAGAGGTCCCACATAAGCGCGTTGTGCTTCGACCCGGCGCAGCGAGAGCGCTTCGAACAACAGTTTGGCAGCTTTGGCGCGGCGCGTAACCGAGGAGGTTTCTCCTGTTCTCCACTCGAGTTCCCGCTGCGCCGCCCCAAGCAGGTCGTAGAGTCCCTTGCTCACAGCTATTTCCAGACGCGTCGCGGATTCGGTCAGAGACGTCCGGATCGTTTCCAATCCATTCCTGGCTTTGAGCACGGCCGCATCCACACTCTGGGCGCGGGTCCGTACCCCGTCCGAGTCGGCCTTGCGGAGTTCTCCCTGCGCCTCCTCAGCGGATTCGCGTTTCCGCTTAGCCTCAGTCTTAGCCTCCTCGACGATTAGGGCGAGTGCCTCGTCGGTGGTCCGGTCCCGCTCTCCTTTGAGGACCTTCTGGCGGCTTTCCGCCAATTCAATGGCTTGATCCCTCCTTGAGCGTAGCTCCGCCTCTTTCACCTGACGCTTACCCCAGTCGTCGCGGGCCCGCCTAGCGACTTCCCTGAAACTCTTCAGATCGGCCTGAGCGGCGACAAGCGCTTGCTGGGCTTCTCTGGCGAGACGCTCCGCGACATCTCTTTCTCCTGGCTGAGGAAGGTTGGGCGGGTGCTCCCGCCTGAGTTTCTCCATACGCGATTGCAGCTCGGAGACCTTTGCATGCAACTCATCCAAGTTCGCGAATGGTTCGGGCTCGTCGGTTCGGAGCGCCAGTCGAAGTGCCTTCTCTGCCTCCTTCTTCCGCGTGGTCGCCTCGTTCCGGGAGCGGTTCGACTCAACGGCCTGTGAGAGGTTGCTAACCCCGGCTTTCGCCAACGCCGCTTCCCAAGCAGAGCGCGCCTCGCGTTGATTGTCCTGCAATCTACCCAAGCTTATCCCCGGCCTAATCTCGAGGCGCACCCGGGTCGGAATCTCCACTACGATCGAGTCCGGGATGGGTGCTTGGTGGACATCTCCTTTCCTGAGGGCAATGGGTTCCCCACCCACGACGGGACGGAAATCGGTCAGAGCGGTGATGGTTAGGGTCGGGCTCGCCACCTCGAGTTTCTGTTGCGAGACCGTGAGGCCAGTCTGCAGCACACGAAGGTTTTCCAATTCACCGTCAGTTACCCCGCCGCCCGCCAAGGCCTCCCCAGCCTGACGGAGGTCCTGCAAAGCGCGTTCGGCCCTCCTCCCGCGCTCGGATAGAAGCTGGGAGTCGAACTGCAGGCGGAGAAGTTCATGGTCATTCTTCCTCAGGGTAGCGACCTTCTCTGCGTCATCCGTCAGTTGTTCGGCTTTCCCCGCTTCCTCCTCTGCTTCGTGGTTGCGATCTTTAGCCCTCTTGAGTTCAGGCAGCTCCGCTTCGTAGGAGGCCTTCGAGCCCTCGACTTCACTGTCGCGCTCCTCGATTTCGCGGACCAATCCCGCTCTCGACTTGACTACCAAGTCCGCGCGCGAGTGGCGCTCCAGAGCCGCTTCGAACTCTGCGGTCGCTACCCGTGTCCGATCTTCGAGACGTTTCACTTCCTGAAGCCGATCCCCCCAAGTCTTCTGATCTTCCTCGAGACTGCGGAGTCGACGCTGGAGATTGGCGAGTTCTCCCGAAAGGCGTTCGTGCCGATCGGCCTCTTCTTGGACCTGCGTTGCCTCTGCTCGGAGCTCAGCGGCATGTGCCTCGAGCTCCGCGACCTGCTCCTGCAAGTCTTGGGTCGCACGAACCTCCTTGCCGCCGGCAGTGAAGTACTTCCGGTACTCCTCCTGAGCAGCCTCGAAGAGGCTGGTGCTCTCTTCTGTGTCTGATGCTCCGCCGGTCGCCTTGTCTAAGGCCCCGGTGAGTAGGCCTCTGGCCGGGAGCAGCGGCGGGCCGACGCTGGCTCCCTGTATGTAGCGAGTGGCTTCGAACAGCTCCATATCCACCGCGGATTCGAGAATCTCACGCATGCGTTCATGAGCCTCCCTGCCCGTCTTGACCTCGGCTCGAGGATGACTGACACGCAATTCTGTCTCGGGACGTCGAAGCCATCGCTTCCTGATCTTGAAGCGATAGGCCCCGGCCTCGATTTCCGCCTCAACACTTGGACCCTCGTCCCGGCCCACGGGTTTCGATTCCCTGACCTCGCGCTTGACGCTCGAGTCGAGTTCGCTCAGAAGCAAGTCGAACCCTTCGAGCAGGCTCGATTTCCCGATCTCATTAGGTCCCACGATGATAGTGATCCCAGAAGGCCGGGGCTGTACCCCTCCGTCCGCCACCCCTTTGAAGTCCTTCAACTGGAGATCCAGAATCCTCACGACAGCCCTCCGCCCGTACCAGTCGGATTGGCCCGGACGAGGCGGTAGAGCAGTGCCAAAGCGTCCACCACTTCCGAGGACCCGGTCCCTCCATCAACCCTGGCCCGCAGGTCTTCCAGGGCTGTGCGTGCGTACCCAGTGAGTCCGATCTCATCTAGGTCCGCGGCAGTCGGGCGTATCACGAGATGGGACTCCTTCTCCCAGACTTCTAGTGCGCCAAGGAGGTGTCTTTGCTCCTCGAGAAGCGCCGTCAGCTCGACCTGCCCCTGAATACTCAGCGCCCCTTTGAGACCAAGTTTGACGATGGCCGTCTCTTTGGACGGAAGGGCATCAAACCAAGCCCGCAAATGCGGAAGGTCCGCGTCTCCTGAGAGTTCGAAGGTCTCTCGAGCGAATTTCCACCTTGCCAACGGTAACTCCCGTACATCACACTTCTCAGCTGTCAGGTCGATGAGAAGAGCGAAACCCGGCCGCTCCTCATCGTAGTCAGTAGGTTCCGGCGCACCAGAATATCGAATCCGACCAGCCCCGCCGACTATTGTGGAACTATGTCTGTCTCCCAAGGCCAAGTAATGGATTCGTCCCTCCTCAAGGGCTCTCTCTGCCTCAGCGAGACAGATGTTGGCGGGATTCCTCTTGTCAGGAGCCAATATGTCGACTGCCCCATGGCCCACGGCCACGCGAATCGTTTCGCCGGGGGACTGAAGTTCCTTCAGAGAAGTCTCTACTAGGTCGCGGAGGGGCCTCTTGTTTGGCCAAGGCGCGCCCACAAGTTCGACCCCAGGGTCGACAGAGATTGGGACGCTGTCGGAGATTACATTCACGTTTTCAGGCTTGTGCTCGAGGAAGCCTCTCTGCCGGTAAATGCTCGACGCATCCAGGGGATCGTGATTGCCCGGAAGGAGATACCAAGCGAGTCGCGAGACTCGCATTGCCTCTAGACTTCGGGCGACGACTTGAGGAGAAAGTAGGTTCGACTCGAACACGTCCCCGGCCACCACACCGAACCTCGCCCCTCCCTCCATGGCCAAGTCGGCCATCGTGCAGATTGCGTCGATGCGCGCCTGCGTGAAGCGGCCCTGGGCTTCCTCGGAGAGGAACGACCGGGTCATGCCAAGCTGCCAATCTGCTGTGTGGAGGAACTTGACCAAGACTACTCACCTCCATCCCAGAGGGGCATGCGAGTTTGCATCGGAACGGAGCCTGTTGATGGCCAAGTAGGAGGGAACCCTTGCGAACTCCCGCCCGCGTCCAGCACGCGGTCCGGGATGGACTCCCCCGGATCCGGGTCGTGGAGCACCTTCCTCCCCGCCTCGACGGGCTTGTTCGTCATGAAGAGCATGGCCTGCAGTGGAGGTAACGGTCGTTGACTACTTGAAAGAAGCACATCAGGAAGAGACCGATGGACAAGGGGTCCTGGTGAAGATTGGTTGATGGCAAGAAGAACTATCGCCTTCGTGAAGGCCATGCCAGACCCCCATGGGGGAGTCGAGTCACCGGTATGGCAGTTGCGATGACATTTGGGGCCCCCACGGTCAAAGGGCAGTCGGTCTTCGTCAAGAGCGTCATCAACCTTTGTTGACACACCACCAACGAATGGCTTCAGCGTAAGTGCCTCCTCGACAACCTGCGGACGCCTTTCCGTTTCCTGCCCGGCATGGGAATCCGGTTTTCCCCAGCGGAAAAGCGTGATCCACCGGTGTAAAACAGGGTCAAAAGAACCCCCCGACCGGTTAACTACATTTCAGCCCCCCTGCGCCGCCGACAGCACCGTCGGCATCGGGGGAAGCCGTATCACCTCCTGCTTCATCCCCACCCGATCCAGCATCATGCCCCCCTCCCCAGAGAACCTTGCCAGCTTCCACCGGCGAATCTCCGTCCCCCGGATTCCCACCTGTTGCACACTCCCCTCTCGGAGGCTCTCCAGCACCCGCTCTCCCGTCACGTGCGCCCACTTCTCCTCCCCTCCTTCCCTCACTTTGAGCTCCAGCCACCGCTCCAGGAGGTAGGCCACCAGGCACACGTACAGGTGCGCCCGGATCCGCCGGTCCAGACGGTGGCGGACCGGCCGCACCTTGATCGGTCCCTTGATCGTCCGGAAGGCTCGCTCCACCACCGAGAGCGATTTGTATAGTTTCACCGCCTGGGCGGCGGAGAGCGGGGTGTCCGTCGTCAACATCCACCACCCTGCCTTTGACTCCTCCCACGCTTTCCGCACGGGGTTCACCCGCACAAAGAGCGTCCCGAAGGTCTTCGGGTCCCAGACCACGTCAAACAGCGTGTCCGCATCCGCCTTCACGAGCTTTTTCGTCAGCGACTTCACCAAGTCGTGGTGGTTCTCCTCGTCCCACTCCCCTCGCTGGATTCCTGCCCGGGCCCACTTCTCCAGTTCCTTCCCCAGCGCTAGGTTCTCGTTGAGCGAGGCGATCTCCTCCTTCTCTTTGGCCGCGGAGTAGATGCACAAGTGCCGGCGACCCGCCTCGTCGATCACCTCGCACCAGCTCTCCTCCTGATTTTCCTCCCCATCGGGAGGAGTCCCCACGTCCAAGCGCTTCTGCTTCCCCTTTCCCTCGGGCTCCAGAAGTTCCCGCTTCTTCGTCCTCGCCTCTGCCAGGACCTCCTTCACGTTCCAGAGGGTCTCCGCCACGAGGTACTGGAAGCCCTTGGCGTGCAGGAGTTTGAGATTGTCCGTCGTGAGCATGCCCCGGTCCCCCACGAAGACCCCCTGCTCCAGCCCGAAGATCTTCTTCACCCGCTCCACGGTGCCCGCCACCGTGGTCTCATCCTTCGTGTTCCCCCGATAGACCTCCAGGGTCACGGGAAAGCCCTTCGGGGTTAGCACCACCGACCAGTTCACCTGCATCGACCCCCGCACCCGGTCCCGGGAGTATCCTTTCGCCAGCAGCGTCCCTCCCACCCCTTCTCCCTCGAAATAGGTGGAGGTCAGGTCCTTGAGGAACACCCCTGCCTCCCCGTCCAGTGGTTTCACCACTCTGTCGTAGACCAGCTTCTCCACCCGGTCCCGACGCTCGTCCAGCACATCCAGAGTGGCATAGAGATTGTCCTCATCGACCGTTCCCTCCCCGAGGAGGAAGGGGAGGGTCGTCCTCCCGTACCACTCCTCCGCGATGCGCAACTTGGAGGCGGGGTCCTCCAGCCGGTTGAGGACCATCACCTCGGTCAGGCGACTGTAGAACCCCTTGTCCTTCACACCAGCGAAGGCCTCGGAGAGGAGGGTGGGGAAGCCCAACTGCCTCCAGATGGCATGGCCGAGCGCCACGATTCCATGGCGGAAGCCTGGGAGGTTGTCCTCGAACTCGAGCTTGGTGAAGTCGGTGGGGGCAGGAGGAGCCGCCCACGGGTTGGCTTGGATCCCTGCCACCCAAGCTTGGAGGTTCAGGGCCTGCTCGGGGGTGAGGGGCCCGTAGTTGAGAAGGTACTCGGTAGAGACCTTGGTTCCTTGACGCAGGGAACGGACAAGGTAGTAGTAGGTATGGGAGTGGCGAGGGACGGCGAGGAGACGCAGGCGGCCCGGACGACGTGCCATGGGAGAGGGTAAGGCGGAGGGGGGTATAAGGTTAACGACTACTCACATTAGTGAGTTAACGACATTGGCGATGTGCTCACGGCGTGGGCCCGACGTAAAAAGGGAAAACCGGGGGAATGCCATTGCCAAACAGGCCTTAACCCCGCCCATCCCCACGGAGGAGGCGACTCCCGCGCTTGCCTTCAATGGCGGAAGTCGGAAAGTCGATCGTCAGGCCCACAAGGTGGTTGTCTCAGCTCAGTTCGTCCCTTCTCTCACATGCGTGACTTATGAATATTCTGCACACCCAATCCAGTGTAAGGCCTAAAGTTCCAGGGCAACGCTGTCTCCCGTAGTCAGCGTGACGCTAGGGTCACAGAATGTCCCGTCCGAGTTGCCACCCGTA
>JAJZIG010000078.1 GCA_021851265.1 archaeon
CCTCCCTGACGTTAAGTTGACGAACTGGTCGCAGAAGACTAGCTCCCCTGGGGCAACTTCACCCTTCAGGCTTCCAACGGCGTTGGGGCCGATCACCCTTTTCACCCCGAGCTTCTTGAAGGCCATGACGTTTGCCCTGTATGGGACTGCGTGAGGGGGATATTCGTGGTGGACTCCGTGCCTGGGTATGAACGCCACCTTCCGCCCCTCGATATCCGCCAGCGTCACTTTGCCGCTTGGCTTCCCGTAGCGGGTGGTCACGGTGGCGCTGCCTGTCCCTTTTGCAAGCTTGTAGAACCCGGAGCCGCCAAAGACGCCGAACTCTGCCGCCGGCTTCACAGTCCGCCTCCTCAGGTTTCCGATTTAATCTTTGGCTTGAGAAGAGCTGCGCAGGCCAGAAGACTTGAAATACCTTGGTCTGACGATTCTGCGAATGCCTCGGTCGTACGAAGATCTCCTCTCCAGGGCCAGATCTGGCCTGGACAAGGATGCGAAGCAGTCCGGCGCCCTACGGCTCGAGCTCCCAGAGCCGGACGTCATCTGGGTGGGCAACAAGACGATCTTCCGAAACTATGCCGAGTTCCCCAAGCTCCTGAGAAGAGAATCAAGCCGCGTCCTGATGTACCTCGCCAAAGAACTCGCAACGGCGGCCTCCCTTGACGGGGAACGAGCCATCTTCATAGGGCGGAAGGACCGCGATTCGTTCTCTCAGCTCTTACAGCGCTATCTCAAGGACGGTGTGATATGCCCAGTCTGCGGGAGCCCAGACACCCACCTGGACAAGGAGAAGCGCATGTGGTTCATGGTCTGCGAGGCTTGCGGGGCCAGGTCGGTCGCCAAGGTTGCGTAGAGCTTGGCCGAGAAGGGGTTCTCCGTCAGGACCGCGGAGTACAGAGGGTCTATACTGGTCAACATATGCGACGAAGAGCTGGTGGGGCGCACGGTCGCCGAAGGGAACCTGGAGGTGCACCTCTCCAAGGACTTCTACTCGGGCGAGGTGGTCAGCAGCGGCGAGGCCCTCAGGCTGATCCGGACGTGCTCGATAGTAAATCTCGCCGGGTCCAGGTCTGTCTCATTGGCCGTCAGCAACAAGGTCGGGGCGCCGGAGGCCATACGTGAAATCCAGGAGATCCCCTTCCTGATGATTTACAAGTTCTCGGGCTAGCTGAGGCTTCCGAGCTTCTTCACCTGCTCCCTCTGCTGGTCAGTCAGCTTCCTCGGGACTTCGACCCGGACGACCACGTACTGGTTTCCATGGCCGCCCCTCCATCCGCCGAACTTCGGGAGACCCTTCTCCTTGACAATGAACCTCTCTCCGGGCTGGGTACCGTGAGGGATCGTCAGTTTGACGTCGCCGTGCAGCGTCGGGACAGTGAGTTCCGTGCCGAGCATGGCCTCCACGACCCCTATCTTGGCTTCCAGGAACACGTTGCTGGGGTCTTCCTCTCCCCTCCTGAAGACCCGGTGCGGTCCGATGTTCACCACGACGTAGAGGTCGCCGGGCGGGATGCCTCTCTCCCCGGCGTTCCCTTCGCCCCTGAGGCGGAGGGTGTACCCGTCTTCGATCCCGCCGGGAACCCTGACGCGGATCTTCCTGGTCTTCGCCGCTGTCCCGCGCCCTCTGCAGTCTTTGCAAGGGCTATCCACGGTGTATCCTCTCCCTCCGCACCTGCCGCAGGCGGTGATCCTGACTAAGCGTGCGAAGCCTGCTGACTGCACCTTCTGGACCTGGCCCGTCCCGCCGCAGGTGGTGCACTGACGAGGCGATGTCCCTGGCTTGGCGCCGCTCCCGTGGCAGGTGGCGCACACTTCGCTTCTAGGGACCTCGATCTCCCTCTCGGTGTCGCTGACTATGTCTTCCAGATTGAGCTCCAGGTGATAGGTCAGGTCCTCGCCGCGGCTGGGCTGCCGCGTCCCCCCTCCGCCGAAGAACTGCGCGAAGATGTCGTCGAAGCCCCCGAACCCTCCCCCTCTGAAGAACTCGCCGAAGTCGGCCCCCCTGAATATGTCCTCCTGGCTGTACTTCTGGTACACCCCCTCCCGCCCGAACGAGTCGTACTGCCTGCGCTTCTCGTCGTCTGAGAGCACGGCGTACGCCTCGGATATCTCCTTGAAGCGCGCCTCAGCGTCGGGGGCTTTGTTCCGGTCAGGGTGGAACTTGAGGGCGAGCTTCCTGTATGCGTCCTTGATCTGATCCTTGGTCGCGCCTCTCTGGACGCCGAGCACCTCGTAGTAGTCCTTCGTGGCCACGGAGGCTATCTCCTACTTTCCTTCGTCCACAACCTTGTAGTCGGCGTCGCCGACCTTCTGGCCGCCGCCCTCGCTCTCGGAGGGCTGTCCCTGCTGCTGCCTCTGCGCCTGTTGCTGATAGACTGACGCGCCTACCTCCTGAAGGACCTTCTTCAGCGCCTCGCTCTTATCCCTGATCGCCGCTGTGTCCTGTCCCTCGACCTCCTTCCTGAGCTCCTGAGCGGCCGTGTCTATCTTGTCTGTGCTCGCCTTGTCGACCTTGCCTTCCAGGTCTCTCTTCGTCCTCTCTGCCGTGTAGAGCACAGAGTCCGCCTCGTTCCTGACCTCCGCATCGTCCCTCTTCTTCCTGTCCTGGTCGGCGAACGACTCCGCCTCCTTGACGAGCCTCTCCTTCTCTTCCTTCGACAGCTTGGTCGACGCGGTTATCGTTATCTTGCTCTCCTTCCCCGTCCCGAGATCCTTCGCCCCTACGGTGAGGATGCCGTTGGCGTCAATGTCGAAGGTCACCTCGATCTGCGGGACGCCCCTGGGCGCCGGCGGTAGCCCGGCCAGGTTGAACATCCCGAGAGAGACGTTGTCAGCGGCCATGCTCCTCTCGCCCTGGACCACGTGGATGGTCACGGCGGTCTGGAAGTCAGCAGCCGTGGTGAACGTCTTGCTCCTCTTGGTCGGTATCGTAGCGTTCTTCTCTATCAGGTGCTCGGTGATCCCGCCGAGGGTCTCGACGCCCAGGGAAAGCGGCGTCACGTCCAACAGAAGTATGTCCTTGATCTCCCCCGCCAGGACGGCTCCCTGTATCGCCGCGCCTATGGCGACGGCTTCCATGGGGTCGACGCCTCTCTCGGCCTGCTTCCTGGCCACGTCCTCGACGAACTTCCGGACCAGCGGCATCCTTGTCATTCCGCCTATCAGTATCACCTTGTCAACCTGCTCGGGGGTGAGCTTCGCGTCGTTGATCACCCTACGTATGGTCTGCTCCGTCTTTGAGACCACCGGCCTGGCGACCTCTTCTAGCTTGGTCCTGGTCAGCGTGTAGTGAAGGTTCTTCGGACCGGAGGCATCGCTTGCTATGAATGGAAGGTCCACGTCGGTGGACATCAGGTTCGAGAGCTGGATCTTCGCCTGCTCTGCCCCCTCCTTCAGTCTGGCCATGGCCGTCTTGTCGGCGGTCAGGTCTATCCCGGTCTTCGAACGGAAGTCGTCGAGGAGGACCTGGATGATGGCCTTGTCCACGTCTGTCCCCCCTGTCTGTGTGTCCCCCGAGGTGGCGAGGACTTGGAACACCCCCTTTCCGAACTCCATGATGGTCGCGTCGTGGGTCCCTCCACCGAAGCTGAACACCAGGATTTTCATCTCCTTCTCGGACTTGTCGAGCCCGTAGGCGAGCGACGCAGCGGTGGGCTCGTTGATTATCCTAACGACCTCGAGGCCTGCTATCTCGCCCGCATCCTTGGTCGCCTGACGCTGGTTGTCGTTGAAGTGGGCTGGTACGGTGATCACCGCCTTCTTCACAGGATAGCCCAGGAACGCGTCGGCGTCATGTTTGATCTTCTGGAGTATGTAGGAGCTGAGCTGCTCGGGGGAGTAGTCCTTTCCTGAGAGGCTGACCCGGTAGTCTGTCCCCATCTTCCTCTTGATCTCGAAGACGGTCCCGTCCGGGTTGGTCACCACCTGGCGCCTCGCGGGCTCTCCTACCAGGAGTTGTCCGTCCTTTGTGTAGGCTACCACCGAGGGGAACATCTTGCCCGCCGGGGTCGCCCCCTCGGCGCTCGGGATCACCACCGGCCTCCCTGCTTCCACCACCGCTGCCGCGGAGTTGGTTGTCCCCAGGTCTATCCCTATGACCTTCTCCCTAGTGCTACTCATCGGTTCTAGCCTCCACCCGGGCCGTTTTACGCGCCAATTCAACTTTTACCATGCTCGGTCTCAGGAGCTGACCTCGGAACGTGTATCCCGTCCTCAGCTCTTCGACCACCCGGTCCGGCCCTTCTCCCTCGCCCTGGGCCTTCCCAACAGCTTCGTGGATGGCTGGGTCGAAGGGCTTCCCCAGGGCGTCGATGGCCTCGACCCCCACCGACTGGAGCGCGGCACGGAGGTTCCCCTTGACCATCTTGATTCCTTCCAGCAGCTCAGCGTTTGCCGGTCCTTCAGCGTGCTTCAGGGCCAGTTCCAGCTCGTCCGACACCACGAGGAGCTTGGAGACCAGCCCCTTCGCCATTGCCTCTCCTGCCTCCTTCAGCTCCTTCTCTGCCCTCTTCCTGTAGTTCTCGAGGTCTGCCTGAGAGTACCTCAGGCGCGTCATGAGCTCATCGCTCCGCTTCTTCTCCTCTGAGAGGCGCTCCTTCAGCACCTCCAAGGCGTCCTCGTCGCCCTTCCCGGCTTCTTCAAACTCCAACAATCCCGGCTCTGTACCCCTGTGAGGACACCGCGTTTCGCTTCATACGTATAAATTTTGAACGATTCAAGGATGCGCGTGGTCGACGCAGACGAAAGTGGCAAGATAAGAGAGAGGCTCCTGCGGTTCGAACGAGAGAGCAGATACCTCAGGAGGGACTCGGACGAGAGGAAGGTGCTGGAGGAGGTATTCGACCGGTCTACGATGCTGGCCGTCGAGGAGCTGATAGCCAGGAAGGACCTCGGCGAGCTCCACGGCGTGGTGCGGGCAGGCAAGGAGGCCAGGGTGTACCTGGGGGAGGACAGGGCGGGCGGAGCGGTCGCTGTCAAGATCTACCTCATGTCTGCTTCCGACTTCAGGAAGCGCATGGGCTACATAGCCGGGGACAGGCGCTTCGGCAAACTGCCCGCCGGGTCAAGGGAGACCATCTACCTCTGGACCAGGAAGGAGTTCAAGAACCTCCAGCTCGCCCAGGGAGCAGGTGTCCGCGTCCCCACCCCTGTCTCCTTCTTGAAGAACATACTCATAATGGAGTACATCGGGACGCCTCCTGACCCTGCCCCCACCTTCTCAGAGGCGGAGGTCGGCGAAGAGGAGTACAGGTGGACGTTCAAGACCATCGGTGCCCTTTGGAAGGGCGCTGGGCTCGTCCATGCCGACCTCTCGGAATTTAACGTGTTCAAGACAGGCGGGGGGCCAGTCCTGTTCGACATGGGGTCCGCGGTCCTCTCTTCGCACCCCCAGGCACAGGGGTTCCTGAAAAGGGACGTCTCCAACATGGTCAGGTTCTTTAGGAAGAGAGGGATAGGAGAGACGGAAGCAGATGAGTGGATGAAGGAGATCTCAAGATGAGCTTCGAGCAGGTGGTGCGGATACCGGTCGACAGGGTGGGCGCTGTCATAGGCAAGGAAGGGGCGACCAAGAGATACCTCGAGAGCGAAATGAACGTCAGCCTCCAGGTGGACAGCAAGGAGGGGCTGGTGTTCATGAAATCAGGGTCGGCCCTGGGGACCGACCCCTTCTCGGCGACCAGGGTCATCGAAGCGATAGGACGCGGATTCTCCCCCCAGAAGGCTCGCAGGCTGCTGGACGAGGGGATTGCCCTGGAGGTGATAGACCTCCGCGGCTACGCGGGACGGAGCGCGAAATCCCTCGAGAGGATAAGGGGCAGGGTGATAGGTCTGAAGGGAAAGTCTCGCCGCGTAATCGAAGAGTTGACCTCCTGCAACCTGTCTGTGTACGGCAGGACCGTGGCCATAATCGGAGAGGCCGGCGAGGTCCAGCTGGCGTCGGACGCTGTGAGGTCCCTGGCGTCGGGGAGCCAGCACAAGACTGTCTACAACACGCTCCAGAAGGCCAGAACCAGGAAGAAGATGGAGAGGATGTTCCTCTGGGAGGGTACTTCGCCGGAGACCCTTGAAGAAAAACTCCGGAAGCTTGAGCACTAGCATATATCCGGTTCAGGTTGATACCTGCGGGCGGGCTCTCAGGAAGAGAGCAGGAACAGTTAGATTGAAATCTTCACACTTGAGTCGGCGACTGGGACGGCAGGTATCGGAGATCTGGAGGTGATGACTACTGAGTAGCAAGGCCACATTCGCGGAGATTTCGCCCTCAGAGTTCTTTCTACCGTAACCGTGACCTGGCCGGATTCACCAACCCCGCGCGCGCCCTTTACATGGCCATCAGAGAGCTAGTCGAGAACTCCCTGGATTCTGCTGAGATGATAGGGACGCCGCCGGACGTCTATGTCAGGATAACGCCCATGGACCCCAACCTGTCGCTCCCGGACCCGAAGCCCTACGGGCTCACCGTCATCGACAACGGCACGGGGGTGGCGCCGCAGCACGTACCAAGCGCCTTCGGGAAGGTCTTCTACGGGTCGAAGTACGTATTGAGACAGTCCCGGGGGATGTTCGGCCTGGGAGGGACCATGGCCATCCTATATGGCCAGATCACCACCAACAAGCCTGTGACGGTGACCACCTCCCCCGACGGGAAGCGCAAGTACGGCTTCCAGATGATGATAGACATAGGGGAGAACAGGCCCACCGTCCTCAAGCGATTCAACAGCGACGCCGACGGCTCAACGGGGACCCGGGTGGACATAGTCCTAGAGGGCGACTACCTCCGCGCGTCCCAGAAGATAGGCGACTACTTCAAGCAGACCGCCCTGGTGGCCAGCTATGCCAACCTGACATTCGTCGACCCCACCGGCCAGATAACCTACTACGAAAGGGCAACCACCACGATGCCTTCCCCTCCCAAGGAGACTCTGCCACACCCCTACGGCGTGGACGTCGAGGCGTTCAAGCGAATAGTGAAGGTGTCGGAGGAGCACGACATGAAGACGTTCATGGTCACGCACTTCCACAGAGTGGGGGACAGGATAGCGACCAAGTTCCTGGAGTTCGCAGGGGTGAACTCGAAGCTCCCTCCGAAGAGGCTCAGCACCAACCAGATAGTAGCCGTGGTGGATGCACTCCAACGTTTCCCCGACTTCCTCCAGCCCGATGCTGCCGTGCTCTCGCCCATCGGCGAGGAGATCCTCATGGCGGGCATCGCCAAGGAGCTCCAGCCCGAGTTCTCCACCGTGGTCATGCGGCCTCCCTCGTCATATTCGGGCTTCCCGTTCTTGGTCGAGGTCGGGGTGGCCTACGGAGGGAAGGTGCTGCAACCCGGGGTCAAGCTCTTCAGGTTCGCGAACCGGATCCCGCTCCTTTACGACGAGAGCTCCGACGTCAGCTTCGAGGTCCTCAACGAGGAAGTGGACTGGCGAAGGTACCACGTCCCGTCCGACGCCCCGGTCGGCGTGATAACACACATCGCGAGCACTAGGATTCCGTACAAGACGGTCGGCAAGGAATACATCGCGGACAGGCCGGAGATCCAGAGGGAGATCAGAAACCGAGTGCGGG
>JAJZIG010000079.1 GCA_021851265.1 archaeon
GATGCGAGTATTGCGACGACTATCACAATGATCTAAGACTTTCCCAAAGAAAGGTTGCGTGAAGAGTACCAAGAGATGTGAGTGGGGTCGGCCGGATTTGACCGCATCACATCTGATGGGGGCAGGAGGCCTTTGCAGCCTCGTCGTCGTCCATCGTCTGACCACCCATTTTCAGTATCTTTTGGTTTGTATTAAAGCGCCACGCTGCACGTTCACGATTATGCACGCGTTGGGTAATAGCGGAGGCGCAATGAACCCTAAGTGGGGCTAAACCCATCCAAAACCGTTAGAACCCGTCATGACGCTCCCAGTCTCCTCGGGAAGGCTATAATGATGAGAATCCAGAGAGAATCAGGTCCCACAGACAAGATTCTCTCGTATCTTCATAAGGACCTAGCCCGCAATGCGACAGATGTCTGGGCCCTAACAGGGAACGTGACAGATTTGAGCTCAACACATACAGCTTCAACGGCGTTCCGAGGGCTCACCTCGGAATCTTCTCCACGCCCGAGGCCAAGTACACAAACCTAGGCGGCACAATAGGAGGAGCCAAGGCCCTGCTCCGTCTTGTCCCCAGTAGGGCCGTCCTGACAGCGCCGCCAGCTTTGGCTGAGATTGCAAAGAAGGAGCTCCCTTACACCGCCTTCTTCCCGGGCGACATCATGGTTGTCGAGAGAGGGAAAGAGACCCTCGGGGATATAGAGTCGACCAGGAGGCTCGGGAAGGGGGACATCGACGAATACCTGACCTTCGGTTCTAGTTTCAACGTCACCAAAACCGCGAAACGATGGATCTCGGAACGCCTGGACAAGAACTTCATCTTCGGCGCCTTCACAGGAGGCAAGCTGGCCGCAGTGGCAAGCCTAGTCGCATGGCTCCCCGAGATGACAGTAATCATGGGGGTGGAAACGAAGCAAAAGTACCGTGGAAGGGGCCTGGGGAGCGCGGTAGTGTCAGGTGCAGTCGGGGAAGCAATGAGGCGCTCTGAAGCCTGCAGTCTAACCGTCAGTTCCGATGATACGCCTGCGATAGAGCTCTACAGGAAACTTGGATTCCGCAAGGTGGGGGACGACGAGGCCCGCCAGGTACCTCATGGCGTTCTCCACCTGCCTCCAGTTGTCGAGGGATGACTCCAGGTAGCCCTTCGCCTCCCTCACGAACGAAGGGTATTCGGTTATTGGTAACATGAACGATGGATAAGTGATGTAGGTGATGTGACGGAGGCTAAAGACGCTCAGACAGATGCGTCAAACTCGCTTTGCCAAATTCCAGTTGGGTTGAGTTCTTAGCAAGAGGAGGGAGAACGAGAATCAGAGGCAGAGACGGGCAGGAAAGCCGGCTCTGACTTGCGGACGATCGCCGCCGACGCTGAGCAACCGAGTCCTCAACCCCTCACCTGAATAACGAAACGCGAATGAATCATGTCGTCCTGAAAGAAAGACGGCTCAAAAAACAGTTCTCACACAGTCTCATATGTGGGTTCAAATTCACCATGAATCATCAACTCGCATGAAGATTGGGCTTCCGGAGCTGTTCAGGTTACGAACTCCTACTAACATCGGCTGCCCAGATTCCCGTCTTCGTTGATAGTAACATTATCACCACGGCTGTGGGGTTCAGGCAAGGGGTCACTCACCCTCACTTGGACTGGATTGAGATACACGTGCTCCCAGTCTTCTTGAGAACTCCGAAACACTCTTCCAGCTTGGGCCTCATCCAAACGATATAGTTCTGGATGCCTCCCATCCATCTGTCTTCAAATGCCCTGACTTCGTATCCATCGTGCCAGAGGATTTCGTATCCTTCGTCGGAGAAGAACGGCGGGTCTGTGGGAAGGACGTCCTCTTGGTCGACGACCTCGTGGACTAGGGAGACACACCGACGTTTCTGAACAGGTATCCGAGCGACCAAAAGCCGAAGTCTTTGGAGACTGTGGTTATGTTCAGAAAGCCCTGGAGCAAGACCGAGTCTGACTACTTCCTGGAGACAGTAAGCGAGTGGATTGTCTTCCCCTTCGAACTGGGCGAAGTGGGCAGGCAGAGAGCAGCGATGGAAGGCGGCAAAGAAGCGCCCCGGCCCGCGGCCTAGGCCAGAGTCGTCAGTAGCAACCCGTTGAAGGAAAGGATGAGCGCTACGGTCACCAACGCCAAGGCAATTGTTAACCTTCTGTTGACTAGTTCTCCCATGAACTTCGTCTTCGAGGTGTAGTACACCAGGGGGATCATCGGCAGGGGGATCATCAGGCTCAGAATGACCTGGCTGTAGATCAGCAAGACCAGTGGGCTGAGTCCCAACAGGATGGCTATGGTTGTGGGGAAGACGTTGACTGCTCTCGTGATTATTCTTCTTATCCATATGTTCAGGTGTTTTCCAATCAACCCCTCCATTATTACCTGGCCTGCTATCGTGCCCAACGCAGATGCTGACAGTCCAGACGCAAGCAGGGTGAGGGCGAACAGGACGCCGATTGCTGGCCCGTAGATCTGGCTCATCCCGGCCACGAAGGTTTGGACGGTCAGGTTGACGTTCACCCCGTTACCATGGTAGAGGGGGATGGCGACGAGAAGTATCCCTGCGTTGACCACACCGGCTATCGCCAGGGCGATGACTGTTTCATTGCGATGAAGGCCGTTCGTCCTGTGTTTTTGCTCGCGCGTGTAGGTGTGATGACTCTCTTCGGTCGTCTTGATCGGCATGTCCTTGATTGAAGGGGCCTTTGCTCCATTGACCGGCGTCCCAAGGAGATCCATCTTGTTTTTCGAAAGCCAGGAGTGGACAAAGAGCGCGTGGGGCATCACGGTCGCTCCAATCATTCCGACTGCTATGAAGAGTGCGGTACTGTCAGGAGTAAGTGGGACAACAGAACCGTATGCAACCTGCGCAAGGTCGAAGTGCCCTATGACCAGCAGGTCGTAGAAGATACCCATCACCAAAATACTGATGAGGATCGCGAAGTACTGCTCTATCAGGCGGAACCTCCTCGTCATCATGGTCAGCAAGATGACGACGTCGAGGGCACCGAATATGGCGCAGTAGATGAGAGGGATGTGAAACAGTATGTTGAGCCCGAGGACCGTCCCCAGATACTCGGCAAGGTCTGTGGCAGCTGCCGCTGCTTCGGCTGCGAGCCAGTAGGGAATCACATATCGCCTCTTCCCGCCGAGCGACTGCCTGACCAGCTCCGCCAGGTGGTAGCCGGAAGCTATTCCGAGCTTACCCGAAAGGTATTGCAGCAGCATTGCCATTCCAGAGGCAAGCCAACCCGCCCAAAGCAGGGTGTACTTGTAGCCCGCTCCTGCTGCGAGGTCTGTGCCGTAGTTGCCAGGGTCCATATACGCAATCGATACCATTAGCGCAGGCCCGACCCACAGAAGGAATTGTTTCAACGAGAGTGAAATGTGGCTCGATTTCCCTGGCCTTGACAAATCTCCTTGTTCTTGAGGGGTCTCCTTGGGCGGGGCAATGGACCTCCTGAACGGCACCCTCATGTTAGCGCCCTGGAACTTTGCGATTGATATATAAGTTAGACGTATCTAACATGTTTCCTGGTGGCTGAGAATCATCCAGCTCTCTAATCCTGACGCCACTTCACTCGCAAAGGTTTTTGAACTTGGAATGTGGCGTTGCATGCATGAGCGGCCTGCCCCGGTTGGTGCAGCCGAAGCGAGATATCTCACGCCGCGAGGACTACCTTGAAGCGATCTACAACCTCAACGAAGAGAAGGGCTACGTGAGCGCCGCAGACATCTCAGACAGACTTGGTGTCAAACCCCCTACGGTGTCAAGCATGGTGGTGAACCTTGCCAGGAAGGGATACCTCGATCACGAGAGATATCGGGGGATGAGGCTGACGCGTTCGGGGGAGAAGGTCGCGAAATCTGTGATCAAACGGCACCAAGTGATTTCCGGGCTCATTTCTATGCTGGGCGTGGACGACCAGACGGCTTACGTTGACACAGAGGGCATAGAGCACCATGTACATCAAAGCACTCTTCGCAGACTTCAGAAACTTGCCGAGTATCTGCGTGAGAACCCGGACACCCTGAAGGCCGTCCTCGAGTTTTTGGAGGAGAAGTAGGCCGTTTCCTGTATCCCTTGGGTGGGTCACCCCGGATTAGCAAGGACTGAGCTGAGAATCCTGTGCGTCAGCCCCCAGAGGCATAATCTCCTACCGCATAGGCGGGCAGCTCGACGTCCTTTCCCTGATACCTGAACTTGTGGGTGGACTGGCTTCAGGAGCTAGGAGCTCCTCAAGGTCGACCCAGTGGTAGGATGCCACTCTTTCATTCGGCTTTATTTCGACCCCTTCCTTCAGGATGAAAACCGGAGGAACCGCGTCCATGGTCCCCGTATGGGCGGTCGTCGCATTCGCATACCCCATGAACTCAGCGGCTCTTCCTAGGTCGAACCCGGCCTCCTCCACCGTCTCGCGGGTGGCCGTGCTCCTCGCTGTCCCGTCCCCCGGCTGCGTCTTCCCACCCGGGTATGCGATCTGACCGGACCAAGGGTCGCCTGAACGCTCGGCTCTCTTGATCAGCAGCACGCTCGGAAATCGCCTGCCCCGAATTATGATGGAGACGGCAGCGAACTGTAGACCCTTGGATTGCGGCTCCTGGGAGGCAAGGCTCTTCGAGATCCTTGCGATTAGCTCGGCATCCACGTCAAATTAGCGACTGTAACATGGTTGCACGTTGATAGGGGTTACATGCAGTCGCTCGGGTACAGTGTACATCTAGATGAAGCTCTACCTGATTCGAGGCTTCAAGAATGAAGAGTCGGCCAGGGACACCCTGAAGCTGATTGTCATGCACTACCAGTTCAACCCCTTCTCCTCCTGTGAGGACAAGGACCACGACGGGAAGAGCCCTCTCAATCTGGCCGAGACAGATACTTCAAGACTTGACTGGGTGGTATACTCCCAGAGGGACAGACGAATCTTGAACGTGCTATAGAGAATAGACCTTAGACGCAGTTGAGGTTTCACCCGTCAATCTACCGTTCGTCACACGGTACGATATCCCGCTCTCCTGCTCGATGACCCTCGATACATACACATGTTCAGCTACGGGGGGCTCTCAAAGAGGCCGGAGATCTTCAGGTCGTTCACAGGCCTTGAGGTCTCCGAGTTCGATTCCATCTACTCGAAGGTGGAACCCAAGTACGACGAATTCGAGAGGAAGAGGCTGTCGAGGCCCGGCAGGAAGAGGGAGGTGGGCGCCGGGAACCAGTTCAAGCTGTCCCTCCGGGACAGGCTGCTGATGCTCCTGGTCTATTACAGGACGTACGTCACGTCGACCGTTGCAGGGTTCCTCTTCGACCTCGACCAGAGCAACGTGCTGAAGGACACACTGTTGCTCGAGCCCCTCGTCAGGGAGTGCGTCCCCATCCCGAAGAAGGTCTACGAGGGAGCGAAGAGGGCGTGCACCCCTGAGGAGGTCGAGGATTCTTCCCAGGCTTCAAGGTGTTCATAGACGCCACCGAGCAGGAGATACCGAGGCCGAAGAGCGAAGAGTTAACACCAAGGTCGAAAAGCTCAGGGAGAAGATTGCGAAGCTTGAGGGGAGGAGGCTGGAGTACGTCAGGGCCCAGGATCTGATGATGGAGACTGGGCAGAGAGAGGTCTCCCTCACCGACCCTGACAGCAGGCTGATGAAGGCCGACAACCAGAAGCTCGACGTCTGCTACAACGTCGAGTCGGCCGTGGACTTGAACCACCTCGTGGTCGACTACGACGTCACGAACCATCCCAACGACAGGAGCCAGCTCGCAAGGATGACCCAGGTAGCCAAGGAGACCCTCGAGGTGGAGAGGCTTGAGGTCACCGCGGACAAGGGATTCTGTACCGGAAGCGAGCTGAAGGAGTGCGAGGAAAACGGGATAACGACGTACGTCTCCATACCGGACAAGACCATGCCGAACAAGAGGCTGGGGGTGCCAGAGCCTGAATTCTATTCTCAACGATTCCTGTATGACCATCTCAGGGACGTGTACATCTGCCCCGCCAATCAGGTGATGGGCTTCTGGAAGGGAAGGTGGAAGAACCGCGGCAGGCTGTACAGGACCGGAGCGTGCGCCACATGTCCGTTCAGGAGCAGGTGCACGAGGAACAAGCTCGGCAGGATAATCTTCAGGTCGGAGTACCAGGATGTCATCGACAGGCTCAGGACGAGGCTGAGCGAAGCTCAGGGGCTCGACAAGCTCAACAGGAAGTAAGAGATCGTCGGGCACCCGTTCGGCACCATGAAGAGGGCGTTCAACCAGGGTTATCTCCTGCTCAAAGGGCTCAGGAAGGTCAAGGGCGAGGTTGGATTCACGATGCTAGCCTACGACATGCGGCCGCGCGATCAACGTCCTCGGGACCAGGAGGTTGATGAGTTCGATTGGGGGCTGTGCGATAGGCCGGTGACTTGGTATGGCTCCGGTCGCCAAATCGAGTTTCTACACAGTCTGTGTTCTAACCAATCCCATCTGGGTTCGACTTCTTCCATGCGAATCACAAGTCGGGCCGTTTGAAAGTGCCGCCTAGTGGGAATCTTGGTTTTGGGCCCGGGACTTGTAAGAGTGCAGAACGATGTCGGTGACAGTGCTTCTTACCCCTTTGATTCTCCTTATCTTTGTCGCCAGGGTATCTCTGAACTCCTCAATGTCGTTGGCCGAGAAGATAGAAACAACGTCGAACTCCCCGGTCACCTCATAAAGTTCCTCGAGGTCCGGCAATTTTTCGAGTTCCTCCAAGACAGAAGCCATCGAGGGTGGCTCGACGAAGATATTCACGAAGGCGAGCACGCGTCCCCGCATAGGCCACCCAGCCTTGGCCGACCTGTGGTTCCACATAAATATGCCCCTAAGAGCCCGCGGCAGCCCAACGAGGAATGAGCGGAAACCATTTCCCATGCACCTCTGCTGAGGGGACCGGCGGCGTGCTTCACGTAATAGCTGCCACTACTTTCTGGAGTTCCTCTAAGCTACTCGCGCCTGTCTTTCCCTTGACTTCGACCAGACACCCCTCGACAAGGTCGTCCACTATGACCTGAATCACACTATCCAACGACGATCTGACCGCGGCAACTTGGTGCACGATCTCCGAGTATGGCTTCCCCTCATCGAGCATCCCGGCGATTCCGTGGACGTGGCCGTGTATCCGGGCAATTCGCCTCGACACGTCCTTTCTCCTGCGGTTCGACATCCCCTCCAGGGGGATGGGATACCTGTATATACCTTCTCCTGGCCGGGCCGGGGCATAAGTGTGGCCCATGAGCCCGTGTCAGGAGTATGGTGAGGGCACCGGAACGCATGCCGGAATGGGCGACTGTGAAGTCGGAGAAGGTGGTTCCTTCTGAAGTCAGGTTCCCAACTTTACTACTCCTACCGGTGGTTCCGCAAGCACCTGTCGATCTTCCTGGCGGTGCTAGGCCCTGGAGTGATCGTCATGGTCGCGGACAACGACGCTGGGGGCATAACCACCTACATGGTCACGGGGTCGCAGTTCCTTTACAGCTTCATCTGGGTGGAGATCCTTCTCGGCCCCG
>JAJZIG010000080.1 GCA_021851265.1 archaeon
CATCGTCCTCCGCCTCCAGCTCGCTATCGACTGCCCTGGCCGTCCTGAGGGACGCGACGCTCTTCGAAGAGGTATGGCTTTTATCGCAACCGAAGCAGGGTTGAGACAGCACAATGTTAGACGTAAAGCTCCTGAGGGAAGACCCCGAAACAATCAGGGCAGATCTCAGGAAGAGGGGAATGTCCGACAAGCTGCACCTCGTGGACGACGCCATCAAGGCTGACACTGAATGGAGAACGGCCAAGACCCAGGCGGAAGCTCTACGCCACGAGCTCAACGAGGCCAACCGGGTCATCGCCGACCTGGCCCGGAACAAGCAGCCCATACAGGCCGAGCAATCGAAGGTAGCTGAATTCTCGAAGCGCCTCGATGGCTTCGCGGAAGCGCAGGACGAGCAACAGCGGACCCTGGAGAGCATCTTGATGTCTCTCCCGAACATACTCCACGAGAGCGTGCCGGTGGGGAAGGACGACGCCGAGAATGTGACCGTCCGGACCTGGGGGACGGAGCGGACATTCGAGTTCGAACCCAAGGACCACGTCGAAGTGCTCGCTGGCCTGGGTATGGTCGACATGGAGCGGGCGGCGAAGATCTCTGGCGCCCGCTTCTTCATCCTCAAGGGGGATGCGGTGAAGCTCGAACACGCCATCATGAGATATGCCATTGACGCCGTCTCTGCCAAGGGGTTCGTCCCAGTGGAGCCTCCATTCATGATGAGGCGCCAGCCCTACGGTGGGGTGACAGACCTGAGCGACTTCGGACCGGTAATCTACAAAGTGGAGGGGGAGGACCTGTACATGATCGCGACATCTGAGCACCCCCTGGTAGCCATGCACTCCGACGAGATACTATCAGGAAGTGAGCTCCCACTGAAGTACTGCGGCTTCTCGCCCTGTTTCAGGGTCGAGGCCGGCGCCCACGGAAAGGACACCAAGGGGATCTTCAGGACTCACCAGTTCTACAAGGTCGAGCAGGTCGCCTTTGCCCGACCGGAGGAAAGTTGGGCCCTCCACGAGCAGCTGATAGCGAACGCCGAGGGTGTCTTCAAGAGCCTGGGGCTCCGCTACCGGGTGGTCAACGTCTGTACCGGGGACATGGGGACCGTCGCTGCGAAGAAGTACGACCTCGAAGCTTGGATGCCCGTCCAGGGCAAGTTCAGGGAGATGGTGTCATGCAGCAACTGCACTGACTACCAGTCCAGGCGGCTGAAAATCCGGTTCCGAGACAAGCAGAGCGAGGCGACCAGGCTGGTCCACACCCTGAACTCCACGGCCGTCACTACCAGGGCCCTGGTTGCCATTGTAGAGAATTTCCAGCAGGAGGACGGCACAGTGACAATACCCGCGCCCCTCGTCCCATACATGGGGGGGATTGACCGCCTCCGCAGACGCTGAGATTATAAGCGAGATTCGAAAGGGGCGCCTTGGTTTGCCAAAGAAAGTGGCGAAGATCAGGGACAAATGGAAGCTCAAGTCCTGGGTCACCGTGACCGCCTCCCCCTCCTTCGGGAACGCCCCGATAGCGCGCGTCCCACTCACGGACGTCGAGAGGCCCGCCGGGAGAGTCATAGAAACGACACTCTACGACATACTGAAGCAGGATCCGCAGCACTACGCCTTCAAACTCTTCTTCCAGATCGATAGGGTGGAGGGTGAGACCGCCTACACGGTGTTCAAGGGCCACGAATATTCGAGGGAGTTCCTCAGGAGCCTGATCCGAAGAGGCTCATCCATGTCGGATTTCATCAAGGACTATACCACCAAAGACGGATACGTTGTCAGGGTCTACTGCACTGCGCTCTCTCAGGGCAAGATGAACACCTCGAAGAAGCGCGACCTCAGGCTCATCATGGACAAAGTGATAGGTGAGAAGGCCGCAGGCATGAACTACGAAGGGTTCGCCCAGGAGCTGGTGCTCCAGAAGGTAGCCTCGGACGTCTACAACGAGGCCAAGAAGATCACCCACCTGAGACACGTCGGGGTGAGGAAGAGCAAACTGATCGCGAGGCCGGAGCCGCGGAAGGTCGAGCAGCTAGCCCCTCTTGCCGCTTGACACGATCTTCAGGATATCTCTGTTCTGCAGCCTGTAGTCTCCTGCCAGCCTCTTCCCGGTCCTAGCGTCGACCGCGTAGAGGAAGCCCTCGGCCAGGTCGCTGTGCACTGTCCGGGCAAGGTCGAGGGCTGTGGACCCGCCCTTCATCACGAACGCGTCAGGGAGCACCCTTCCATCTTTGTCGGTGAGCTTCGTCTCGTCTTCCACAGGGAACACCACTATGGCCTTCAGGAGCCCGAAGAATGCCCCGTTGACCGCCTCTTGGACGCCCGTCCCGCCATAGACCCTCATCACTTTGTCTTCCACCATCCTCAGGGCTGCAGCCTGCGCCCCAGACAGCTTCCCTTGGTCTGGGACGGTGAACCCCTTGTCTCCAGGGGAGTAGGTGACAAGGCCACGCTCGGCTGCCCGGCGGAGCAGGAGCTCCGCCTCCGAAGCGCAGGGGATGACCTGCCTCCCAGTCCGTCTGAGACTCTCGATGTTCTGGGATGAAGTCGGAAGGTCAGCCTTGTTGGCTGCGATCAGAGAAGGCTTCGTCAGCTTCCTCGTCTCTATGACGAACTGCATGATCTGGTCGTCCGTCCAGCTGCTCGGTTTTTCTGTGCGGAGGCGTAAGCGGAGGACGACGTCCTCGACGTCCGCAAGCGTCACCGACAGGCCGGAAAGCCGCTCAGCCAGGTGGTCTGTCACCTTCCCCCCTGTCTGTTCCAGGGACCGGGTAGCCTTCTCCCAGTCCCGCTTCAGGATGCCGTACATCCACAGATCGAACTCACGTTCGACCATTTCGATGTCTTCTGCGGGATCATGGCTCCCAGGGGGGACCTTCCTGCCTTCGAGGTCGGTAGAACCTGAGGCGTCGATTACCTGGACCAGCGCGTCTGCCTGCCTCAGGTCATCCAGGAACTGGTTTCCTAACCCCTTCCCCTTGGAAGCCCCTTCCACCAGCCCGGCGACGTCGACCACCTTCACCGGGACCAGCCTCTTCCCGTCTACGCAGATCGAGCTCCTGGGGGTGTCTACCACGCCAAGCTCTTTGCAGACGCACTGAGTGACGATGTGCGCTACGCCCATGTTGGGCTTGACCGTGGTGAATGGATAGTCCGCTATCTGCACATCCTTCAGGGTGGCGGCCGCGAAGAAGGTCGACTTGCCGACATTAGGTTTGCCGACGACTCCCACTAGCACGTTCCATCCGCCCGGTCCGCCTGTTATAACGTCTCAGTGAGCGGTCCGTCTCCATGTCCAGGGTCCTGATAGTGGGAGGCGGCACCGCGGGGACTGCAGCGGCCGAGGAATGCGCCATGCAAGGGGCCGACGCCATGATCATCGACCGGCTGGAAGAACCAGAGCCACCTTGGGCATCGTGGCCTGACTTCCTGTCGAGTCCCGAAGGCCAGGGCCGCGCTGTTTCCGGCCCGGCCACCAGGGTTGATGCTTGCGCCTCTGTCCGCGGGACCGAGATAATCGCAGTCCGCAAAGGAGAGGCGGTCGCCTCCAACGGGTCGCTCTTCCGCGCCGACTCTCTGGTCTTGGCTGCTGGCTCCCGCTTTGAGCCGCCCGTGGCCCAAGGACTCCGCAAGCCAGGCTCCTTCGTTCTGGACTCCGCCGCGCGGTACAAAGAACTTGGCTCCGCCAGCGCCTCGGCCGACCGGATACTCATCTGTGGCGAGGGCGCCAGAGGGCTCCAAGTCGCCGAGCGGCTCTCCGTTCGAGGCACGAAGGTTTCCCTGATGGTCTCGTGTTGGCAGCCGGCGAAGCCAAGCCCGCCGGTGTTGGAGGTCATCTCGGACGCGGCCCGTGCGAGGGGGGTCAGCCTCGTTACCGGGAGAGTCCACAGGGTAGTTGGCCTCGCGCGCGCGGAGGCGGTGATCGCGGGTGGAGAGGTGGTCCCATGCGGGGCCCTCGCCTTCGTCCCCCGGCGGATTCCAGTGACGGTCCCGCTCGCCGGGCTTCTTGGTCGCAGCGGCGGGGTCATGGTCGACAGGTGCCTCAGGGCAAGGGTACCGGGGGTCTTCGCGGCTGGTGGATGTGCCGAACTAGACGGGTCCCTCCCGCCTGGAGTCGCGCTGGACGGTGAGGCAAGGCTGACCGGGAGGGCCGCGGGCGCAAACTCCGCCGGGGCGAACGTCCGCATCAGCGCGGTCCGCTCTTGGTGTCTGACGGTCTTTGGGCTTAGGTGGTCCAGGGCGGGCCCGGACGCGACGACCTGCGGGTCATTGGGTATGGACCTAAGGGCGATAGGGCGGCGGTGGCACGAAGACTCAGCGTGCGGCCTAGTCTATGAGAGGAACACTGGAAGGGTGATTGGTGCAGAGGTTGTCGAGCCTGCCGGCTCCCCCTCTGCAGGCCTTGGCTGCTCCGCCTCAGGCTCTGCTACGCTGAAGTCTTTGGCTTACGGGTGCACGGGTTCAAGCGATATATCTGCGATATCTGACACCGCCAGGCTGGGGCTTACGTCATGGTCAGGGTGCTAGTTTGCGACCACGTCGAGATTGAGCGGCTCTCGCTGGGGCCGTCCTTCGAAGTGGACTACAGGCCAGCTCTGAGCAGAGAGGAGCTGCTCTCGGTCGCTGGCAACTACGAGGTGCTTGTCGTGAGGAGCAGGACCAAGGTTGACCGTGAGGTCCTGGAGAGGGCGAACCGGCTCAAGCTCGTCGCCCGCCCTGGGACTGGCCTGGACAACGTGGACGTGGGTTTCGCCAAGGAGAGAGGCGTAGCTGTCGTGAACAGCCCCGAATCCTTGGTGGAGGCAGTTGCGGAGCAGGTGGTCATGGTCATGCTTGCCCTTAGCAGGAAGCTGATACGAGCGGACACAGGCACCAGGTCAGGTAAGTGGGAGAAGAACGGCCTGGTCGGCAGGGAAATGAAAGGGAAGGTCCTCGGGGTGGTAGGGTTCGGCAGGATCGGCAGGCGAATAGCCGAGGTAGGCAAGGCCTTGGGTATGTCAACACTTGCCTACGATGTCATCTCCGTCCCTCCGGATGTCCTGGGGCCTCTGAGCGCCAGGATGGTGTCCCTAGACGAGCTCTTTTCGTCCTCTGACTACATAACACTCCACGTCCCCCTGACCCCTGAAACTGCGCACATGGTCGACGCCTCACGCATTGCCAGGATGAAGGACAGGTCTGTGCTGGTCAACATGTCAAGGGGCGGGGTGGTGGACGAAGACGCACTCGCTTCGGCTCTTAGGGAGGGGAGGCTCGGCGGGGCAGCGTTGGACGTCTTCGAGAAGGAGCCTCCCTCGGGGGCCATCCTCTCGGCCCCCAACGCAATCCTCACCCCTCACATAGGCGGCCAGACCGAGGAGGCACAGGAGAACGCCATCGAGGTCGTCGGGGAGAAGGTCAGGGCTTTCTTCAAAGCCCCCTGAGACGCCCCGGGAACGTTTATTTGCCGACCGGGAACGAGGCGCCCAAATGCCCATGTACAGCCAGATTTCCAAGACCTGGCAGCAAATCTTCCACGAAAAGGGAGGGGATATGAAGACCAGGGCCGTCGAACTCAGAAGGCAGCCCGCTGCGGTCAGGGTAGATCGCCCCTGGAGGCTGGACAGGGCCAGGGCCCTCGGGTACAAGGCGAAGGAGGGGGTCATAGTGGTCAGGATGCGTGTCTCGCGAGGCGGGATGCGAAAGCAGAGGCCTACCTCGGGGAGGAGGCCGAAGCACATGGGGGTGCTCAAGATAAAATCTGCGGTGTCTTCGAAGCAGGTCGCAGAGAGGAGGATCCAGGAGAGGCATCCTAACATGAAGGTCCTTGGGTCCTACCCTGTTTGGGAGGACGGGATGCACGCGTGGTATGAGTGTATCCTGGTCGACCCGCTGAATCCTGCAATCAGAAAGGACTACGACTACAGGCGAGCGCTCGGGATAGTAAGCTAAGCTTACTTTTTCATCTCGCTGCTGTGACCTGGGAACACCTTCGACCCTGGATCGACATAGGCTTTGGCGACGTTGACTGCCAGGGCCGCCTGGGCGTATCCCGTCGCGATCAGGTTCAGCTTTATCCCGTCCAGGGGGCCGGCTACATCTCCGGCGACATAGACTCCTGGGATATTGGTCTCCATCTTTCCGTTGGCCCTGATCTCCCTGCCGTCGATTTGTAGCCCCCAATCCTTTATCGGGCCGAGGTCTGCCCTGAACCCTATGTTGACGAGTATGGCGTCGACGTCCAGCACCGTCTCGGCCTTCGACCTGTTGTCGAAGACGACCGCCTGGGTCACCGTGGAGCCGTCTCCCTTCACCTGACTGACTTCATAGAACAGTTTGAGGTCTATGCCCGACTTCATCAGTTCGGCGACGTTTCCCTCGTGCGCCCTGAAGACGTCCCTCCTGTGCACCAGGGTGATTTTCTTGGCCGTGTCCTTCATGTTCAGCGCCCAGTCTACGGCCGAGTCCCCGCCTCCGACTATGAGCAGGTTCTTGTCTCTGAAGGCGCTCTTGTCTTTGACGAAGTAGTACACCCCCTTCCCCTCGTAGTCCTCTGCCCCCCGCGCTTCCAGCCTGTTGGGCGAGAAAGCCCCTACGCCTGCCGCTATGAGGACCGCCTTCGAGTAGTGTTTGGTCCCCTTGCTAGTCTCGAGCTCGAAGGTGCCGTCGTTCCTGCGGAGTGACGTCACCCTCTCACCGAGGACCACAGTAGCGCCGTATTGGAACGCCTGTTCGACCAGGCACTTGACCAAGTCCTTGGCCAGTATCTTGGAGTATCCGGGGACGTCGAAGATGTACTTCTCAGGATAGAGCACCGCGACCTGCCCTCCGGGCTCTTCCAAGGCGTCGATTACCTTCGTCTTCATCTGTCTGAGCCCAGCGTAGAACGTCGCGAACAGGCCGCTCGGCCCGGCGCCTACAATCGTGATGTCATAGACGTCGCCGGCCATGGAACTCAGCCTTGGCCTCTGGACTCCACGTATAAGCGTTCATGGGTCAAGCCAACCCCGAGGCCGTGGGGTCGTCTGGCTTCAGGACTTCGCGGAGCAGGATGGTGGCGTACTGCCCTCTGGCCAGGGTGAAACGGAGAAGTGCGGTGTCCTCCCGGACTTCGAAGGCGCCGTCCTTCATCGCCAGGTGAGGCCGCCTGAATCCGCCTTCCGATGACACCTCCTGCATCTCTTTGACATAGAACGAACGCGGTTCTACCTCCTCCGACGCGAGTGTCTCATTGATACAGGCGTCGAACCTGGAGCCGTAGTCTCTGTAGGCGTAGCCCGCCAGCTGGACCAGGGGGACCGCCCCCCGGGTAGGCGGCTCCTTCACCCCCCTTACGCCGTAGACGACCAACCCCCCGGGGCCGCTTTCCCCCCAGTTGTCCCCCGCGGCGTACTTCGAGATGTCCTCTCCCCTCTCCAGCGCCGCGCTGAGTGTCCTGTTGAAAATGAACGACTGATACGCCTGGACATAGAGTCGCCTGAGCCTGACTGGTATCGCCCTCATCGCCCTGACCCATTCTCCCGGCCCC
>JAJZIG010000081.1 GCA_021851265.1 archaeon
GGAGTGGACCAACGGTTCTCATCGAGGGAAAATGATGTAGAGAGCGCCTTCAGCCCACGGTCAAGCAGCTCCCTCGAGCGAAAGCTACATAGCAGCTGAACCTATAGCGCGCTGGCTGTTCTTGCCGTGTCGATTGTGGCGCTGATTCTTTCCTTCGTCACACTCACGGTTCAAAAGTGGTGGATGTTCGCTATCACGATGTCCGTCGCGTTTCTCGGGATTGGAATCGATGCATACTCACTCGGTTCTGTTGACGGAACAAAGGGCCCTACGGGAGTGATGAATGCTGTCAGTCTTACTGGCGACGTGGCTTCGCTGGCGATTAGCCTAGTGGAGAATCATGACCACTTATAGCGAGGCTTCTCAGACCCGGGCCCCCGCTACGAAGTACTTCGACTTGCGGAGCTGCCGGGAGCATGGGTTCACGGTAAAGTCGTACTTGCGGGGCCTCTCGCTGCTCTTGATTATTCTGCCGCTGGCGGGATTGGGGTGGTACTTCGAAACGATTCCGATTGGAATCCTCCTGCTTACTCCTGAAGTGCTAGACGTGGGAATGCTCTGTGCAATGTGTGTCATCGGTGTTTACCTCACACTCGGGCTTGCTCCCGGTGCATCGGCATGTGAGGTGGACGACCTCGGATTCACGCTTCACTTTGCGCGAGGGCACAAGCTTCGGCTCGAATGGGCCAGTCCCGCACCCTCGGTGCGAGTGAGCGAAGTGGTGGTGGGAGACTCTCCCTCCTACGAACTTCGGGTTGGCTTGCCATTCACGAACGACATTACTCCGGAGCTCTACCACGAGCTTCTAGATTCTGCCCGACGGTCGAACATGACAATACGAACTCGGTCGACAAGCGGCATCGGGACGCGCGTGGTCAGCAATCAGATAGTTTCGCGGCGAGCCAGGTTACAGGAGTGAAGTGTGCGGCGGTAGGATGTGTCGACGTCCGAATTCAGCACTTACGACGTACGCCCGCGGTCCAGTTCCTGACGGTAGACCGACCCGGGGGTCGCGTCGTAAGTGCTGACTTCACGCGCACCACAACCTGCAACTCCCCCGAGACAGGATCGTTGACCAATCTCTGTCGAACGTCCCACCCATCCGTCGGGATTGCCGAGGGAAGGTCGGGTTCCTTATGCGTGCTCGTTGGTTCGCGGCGACGCACGTAACTGCACAAGCCGTGTGGCGACAGTCGCGAATAAGTCGAGGACCAGCTGCAGGTCCTCCTTGGACGTCGGATGCCCCGGATGCGCCGAACGGCTGAGGAGTCGATGAAGTCGCCGCGCGATGCCGCGTTCTTCGTCCGACTGCACCAAGCGGAGGATTCCAGCCTTCCAATCGCGCTCGCTCGTGAGCTCGTTGACTAGGGCTTCGAAGGCGACGCGAACGGAGGCGGCGCCCTGTCGGTAGGAATCGGGGCCGCCTGCCCTTAGGCGAGCAATCGCTCCTTCGATCGGCTCTGTGATCCCGGGCAGGTTCCGCAGTGAGTTCAAGCGGGCCTCGTAATAGGTAGCGTCCTGAGGACCTTGGAGTCTCTGGAGGAGATCCGTCAGCTCGGGGGCGGTCCGGACGGTCCGTTCCCGTGTTCGCTCGAAGCGCCGCTGTTCGAGGAGGCGAGGTACTTCCCTATTCGGTACTAGTCCACCCTGCCGTTAATCCTTGAGTGGTTCCGCCTCATGCCTTGCGAGTGGAGCTTGCGCCACTTATCGTGAGTGCATTCCCGTCTGGGGATGCCGCGCCGTCGAGCTCGCGGACCCCAACCGGAAGCAGCCATTCACCTCGGCCGGGTGCAACGCCGTCGATGGCGGCGGCTCGTACGCCAGCGCACCGCGCCCCTGCGGGAAGTCCAGCGGGCGCAGATCGTCCTGTTGGCCGATCAAGGATGGCCCAACGCCGCCATCGCCCGACACCTCCACCTCGCCGTCAACACCGTCCGTCTCTGGCGCCGTCGGCTCGCAGAGGACCCGGAGCACGGCCTCGAGGACCGCCCTCGACCCGGTCGCCCTCGGATCTACTCCGACATCGACCGGGCCACGGTGGTGGTCCTCGCCTGCGAACTGCCCGCTCGCCGAGGGCTTCCGCTCAGCCGCTTCTCCTATGCCGACATCGCTCGGGAGATCTGTCACGAGATGCCCCACGCTCCCAGCCGCTCGACCATCGCCCGATGGCTCCGGTCCGACTCCCTCCGACCTTGGCGCTTCCGCTATTGGAAGTTCCCTCGGGACCCGTACTTCCGCGAGTTCGCCGAGCCGGTGATCGACCTCTACCACCGCCGATGGGAAGGCCGACCTCTCGGCCCCGACGAGTATGTCCTCTCGGCGGATGAGAAGACCTGCATCCAAACCCTACGACGCACTCGACCCACCCGAGCCCCCTCGCCGGGCCATCCGATCCGAGTGGAGCACGAATACGAGCGGGGGGAGATCGTCACCTATCTCGCCGCCCTAGACGCCGGTCGAGGGAAGGTCTTCGGGGACCTTCCCGAGGGCAACAACAAGGTGACCTTCTATCGGTTCGTCGATGCGGTGATGGCCCGAGAACCGTATCGCTCGGCCGCGAGGGTCTTCTGGATCATCGACCACGGCCACTCCCATCACCCGGCGACCTTCTCGTATTGGTTGCCGAGGCACCACCCGAACGCCCTGCCGGTCTACACACCGACCCACTCGAGTTGGCTCAACGTGATCGAGAACTACTCTTCGGCCCTCACCCGCAAGGCGCTGACGCCCAACGACTTTCCGACCCCGCAGGCGCTCCGCGAGAGGATCCGAGAGTTCGAGCGATGGCGCAATCGGGCGGCCCGTTCCATCCGCTGGCACTTCGACCGGGATGATCTGGACCGCCTCATGGAGCGGTGGGCTGGGGAAGGGATTACCTTCGAGAGCGCTTCGGCGTCGGCGTGAGTTCCCCTCGCCCTCCCTCGATCCCTGCGCCCGTAGTTCGGCAAGTCACCGACCGTCTTCGGAAGATCGCCCAGGAACAGTACGGGGACGTCTGTCACGACTTGCTCTTCCGCTCTCGGGGTCGTTCGCTCTACATCGAAGCGAACCGAGTCGGGGAGGAAGGCGAGGCCCCCGTGCGCCTCTGCCGACTGGAATGGCTGGGCCATCCGAAGAAGTGGGCGTTCTGGTTCTTTCGATACACGACCATGCGATACGAACGGAACGTGACGTGGAATGGGGCTTGGACAGGACCCGTGGAGGACTGCTTCGCAGCTGCGGCGTACGCCTATCTCCACGTGTATCGGGCCGGCCTCGAGACGGGACGGATCCGCCGGCCTGGGTTCAACCCTTCAAAGACTAACGGCAGGGTGGACTAGCGGAAGGACCATGTAGCTGGATCCGATCCGGACCCTTGTGGTCGATTTCTCAGCCCTCGCGACTTGGCTCACGGCCGGAGGGTCTGTTGCGCTGGTCATCACCCTCGTTGTACTGGTTTACCAAATGCGTCAGAACACTCGAGCCGTAGAGCAGGAGCTGGCAATGGCACTGATGGGGGACCTTACTAGCCCTTCCTTTGCCGATCGGAGGCACCATCTCCACCACACGGTGGCTCGGTTCCGGGGGAAAGCTCCCACCGATACATGGGAGGGATTCGACGACACGAAGGATGACTTCGAGGCCAGGTCGTTTGCCTACAAATATGAGCTCATCGGTCTACTCGTCAAACGGAAGACTTTGGATTACGGCTTCGTTCGAGACGTGCTCCAATGGTCAGTGGTCGCCGACTGGAGAGACTTTGCGCCGCTGGACGCCCACCTAAAAGCTCGCTTCGGCGCTCAGATTAGTGAGTGGCAGCACTTTGCCGAACTCGCGGCCAGAATTCGGAACGATCTCAAAGCCCGTGAGCGACCTCCAGCGGGCGCTGCATAGAGGATCGCCAGGCACATCGGGCGCCTTGCACTCGCTGGGAGTTAAGAGACAGGCACCGAGGAAGTTCCAAACTCTGCTTGACCTTTTTCCACACCACCGGTTGCGGTCGGCGAGGGGGGCGGCCGAATCTTCCGGCAGGTTCCGGAGGGAAGCCCAGCCTGCCGGGCTACTTCTTTCCAGGAAAGGCCGTGGGTCCGCAGTTCAAGCACCTTCGCCGCGAGCTCGGGTGTTAGCCGACGAGGCCGTCCGGGAGGCCGTCCACTACGCGTCCGGCGCCGGCCCTCCGTGATCTCCCGCATCATCACCCGGACCCGCTCGGATCGGCGCTTCGACTCGAACGCGGCGATCACGGGCCGAAGGGCCAAGAGTACGTCCCGCCCCGGGTTCGGCTCTCCATCTTCGGGGGTGTCAAGGATTGGCTCCTTGAACGAGTGGAACCGGACCCCCATCGCCTCGAAGTCGAGGATCGCTTGGGTCGCCTTCGTGAACGTGTCCGTCCAGCTGAACTCTTCGAGCGCCCACACAAGCAGATGGCGCCATCGCCGAGTTGTGCCCTTTGCATCCCGGAGGAGCCGGTCATATTCGGGCCCGGGAATCCGGCCCGTTCCGCTCACCGCTTCGGCGTAGGTTTCGATGACCGACCAGTTCCTCGATGCCGCGTAGGCACGCAGTTCCTGCTCCTGCTTGGCAAAATCCTGCTGTTCGGTGGAGGAACGAAGGTAGAGCGCCGCTGACTGAGACAGAGGGATTACCCGACCGGCTTCGATCGGAACGGCAGCTTCGGTCCTCGTCGGAGCGTCTGCATCGGTTCTGATCCCGTTCAGCATAGCTTGGCTAGGTTCGGCTCCTTCTGCAGTTCGCCCTCCGAGAACACATTGACTGCCTTGGCGAGTAGCAGGGCGACTGGGTCCAACATTCCGACACTCGCCACGACACCCTCTTGGTACCTCCTCCTCGAATGGTCTCGGATCCCCCCCCTTCGCATCTCAGCGTCGCCCATGAAAGTCGTCCAGTTGTGCCGCCACCCGGTTGACAGCTCTGCCTGCCGGTAGCGCGAGCAGATGCGGGGCCGTTTCAACCGCAGGATGTATCGGATCGGCGGGCCAGACCGGCGGGGTCGGTTCGACCCCAACTCGGACAGGAGCCCACATCCAGGCGAGCTCCCAACCAGTCGTCGCACGTGATGGACTGAACCTCTGTCGGTCGAGCTCAAGTGGGTACCGAGCCGAATTCCGGATCCCTTGGCGAAGTGTTCGCTGATGGCGCCTGGGAACGGCAAGGTCTTGGCCCACCTCCTACGACGTGTGAGCCCGGTCACCGACTCTCGATCCGCAGGCCGGATCATATCTCCCTTCGTGCTGGCCCATCTGAGAGTCTTAGAGCCGCCCTCGGCCAAAGGGAGGGACAGGCGATCAAAGGGTCGATACGGGCGGGCCCACGTACGCCGGCGTGCACATGACTCCGGAAGGCAAGGTGCGTGAAGATTGGGGCCGCCCCGACTTCCCCTGACCCGTCCTGCGCAAATCCCTCCATGAATTGAGCAGGAGGTCATAGCTCCGATACTGGGCCCCCTCCTGCCCCGCCTCGATCCCTTGCACGTTTGCGCTCGAGTTCGAGCCCTGTGAAGCCGCTGCCCTGGGGCCAAGAGTGACCCGGGTTCCGTGAAGTCTTGCTGGCGCTCTTGGAGAAGTCGGATGGCCATGAGGTGGCCCAAGACGCGGCAGCTCCGATACCGCTTGGGTCCCTCGCGGGAATGCGAGGCATGCAAGCGCTTGGCAGTGACGGGCCTATCGCCAATACAAATCGGCCTGCCACGGGCAGACGTCCCTGCAGTGTCCAGCGCAACGAATTCCAGTGCACCGTCGAGGGGAATGGATCCCGGCTCACCAACCTGAGCAACGGTTTGTTCCCAACGAGCGGGGGGGAGCGCCGACACCAAAGGGGAACGAGGGAAGGGATGGCTTGTCCGAAGGGCGGGTTGGGGTGCTTCCTTTGGGAGGGCGGGGGCGAATCCCCAAGCGATACCGGGCGCACCCCGCGAGCAGATCGTGACCGTCTATCGTGGGGAACCCGGGATTCGACGACATCTCGGGATGTCTCCGTGGCGATGCTTTCGTGGCCTCTGAACACCGCACCATGTGGGTCAAACGCCCAATCGGCGTGAGGGGGGGCCCAATTCGGCGAAGGTACGCCCTCCGGCCCTCGGCTGGGGTGCCTCGTGGGGCCTCTCCAGCGGAAGGTCCGACCGCAGCCGGGGCCGATGACACGGCGTGGCCACTCTCTTCGGTCGCCCACAGGCTGCCCTTCGATTACCTGGTGGATGTCGCTCCTGGCTTCGACCATGACCTTCGCTGCTTCGCCTTCGGACACGGATCAGTGGTCCCCCTCATTGGATTCTGGCTCCCGGTGCCTCACCGTAAGCTCCCTTGAGCGGGCTTCAATCCGCTGCCACGCCGCCAGAAGCCCGCTCGCAACGAACGTAGAGGCCTGCGTGCTTCGCAGGCCGAGTGTGGAGGCGGCTCGGTACGGCTTCATCCTACGGTTGTCCGCAGGATTGACGGGAGGGTCAGAAGATAAATGAGAAGTATCAAGTTGGCTCGATCCGGTGATACCGTGGCGCCCGCGAATTCTCGAGATCTTAGGGTGTATGCCTTTCTTCGCCAAGACGTGGCCCGGAGGTTCAGGTTCAGAGACATCAAGAAGGGTGTCGGGGCGACATCCCGCGTTGTTTCAGGCCAGCTCAAGAGGCTGAAGGCGGAGGGGCTTGTCATCCGACGAATCGAGACGGATGCCCGCTCCGCTCGCTCTTTCCCCACTTACCAGGCCTCGCGACTATGGTCGTGGCAAGAGAGGCACCTCGAAGTTTTGGATGAAGTTGCCAACGCCATCTCGAAGGGAAACGTCTCCGACCGGCTGACTGCTGGTGGGTACGAACGTGGGCGGGCGGGTGCAACGGTCTACAACCTGCTCGTCGTCGAGCCCTCCAACCCGGGCGCCGCGGAATCTTATCCCCCCGGAGGGGTGAACCTGGCGAAGGTGAATCGAGCGGTCCTAGCCGTGCGGAGGGCCCTCCGAGGCGAGGATCCGGAGAGCTATCACTGGCAGTTCCTCCTTCGTCGGATCGTCACCGAGGTCGTCACCTCCCAACCCCACTCGTTCTTCCTTCTCAGCTACCCCTACAGCTGCTTCGCTGGTCCCACCGGTCGAAGGGCCGCATGGCCGGACCCAAACTGGAGGTCCGGTCCGCGAGGCCCGTACCTCATCACCCGCCTGTCGCGCCGACACCAGGCGTTCGTAAGGCGCCATGGCCATGCACTGGAGGCTATTGCCGTGGTGAGGCGGTGGCCCCGCTCCTCGGTTGAGAAGTGGGAGGAGGCCGTCCACGGGGTCGAATATTGCCTGCCAAGCTCGGTCCATGAAGCGAAGGAAGCCCGGCGGACAGTTGTCCGGTCGAAGGGGAAATAGAGGTTCGAACTTTTCAGATATGCGCTCTCCCCGCATCCCCTTTACTGACTCCGGACGAAATAGCTTGACACGCACCGTCGAGGGTCTCGGCTAGACGAGAGTTTGGCACTTTATATCTGACTTTCCGCACC
>JAJZIG010000082.1 GCA_021851265.1 archaeon
TTCGCGCCACGACCGAGGACCTTCGGCGAGCCGTCGCTTGTCCCAGACCCAGACGGTCCGCCAGGCAACCCCGAGACGACGGGCCACCTCGGCCTTGGAGACCCCGCGCCGAAGCCAACGGTAGGCCAGCCTCCGTCGCTCCTCGCGATCGGACACCGAACGACGGCGACGCCTTCGGGCAGATGGAACCCTTCGACCGTTCCCCTTCCTGCGCGCCACGAAGGGGCATAGCTCAGCTAGATATGATCATTACCACTCAATGAGCAGTAATTTCTGGACTAAAGATAATTCGGTTTCCGAATAAACTCTAAATACATCTACGACGTGCTCGCGGTTGGGTGTCTGGCCTAATGGCTCAAGCAAATGTGCTTGGGACGATCCAAGAGAATGTGATCTGGACCGGGAGCCCGTATCGGCAGCGAAGACCGATTGGCGGGGGGAGCATCGGATTGGGGATACTCGGCGTTTTCTTCGTCCTTGGTGGGGCGTTTTATTTGTACTTGGGGTTCGGATTTGGCGTTGTCCTTGTCGTGATTGGGATTCTCCCGTTCATCTACATCGCACTAAGGCTCCGTAACCCCAAGGCGACGATCAGCTACGTGATTACGGACCAGAGGGCTATTGTCTACGAGGAAGTTGGCGAGAGTAGACTTCTACAACAGCAGTGCGATCTGAAGGGAGCGAGTGCGGTCATAATGAACCAACGGCATGAGCAGGTTAGCAGGGAGAACCAGTATTCCTCAAATCAATCGATACATCATTCGACAAGCCGCACGGTAGGGGACCTTGTGTTCATGAAGGGCGCCGCTTCTCACACGGTCTTCACCAACATAGCTGACCCTCAAGGCGTGAAACAGATGGCCGACCAAGTCATTTCGGCACTTGGAGCATAGGTAGTTCATCATAAGTTGGGCAATGTGGTGGACGCGGGGCCTTCACTTAGTTCTCACGTGCCTGAGATTGTGTGACCAGCAAGGCTTAACTCCGCGTTTTGTACTTGTCACTGTAATTCACTAATCAACGAAGCCAACTTCAACAAACAGAGCGATGGATGCACCTGCAACGGGTAACCTAATCAGCGCCGCCGCTGTAGTTCAGTTGGCGACGGGTTTGACTGTTACTGACGTTGGCCCAACTCTTGGTGAAGGCCCCATAGCCCTCAAGCACAGTCGGGGAACAGTTCTTCTTGACGAGGGTGCGCTTGAGAAGCACCTCCTCTTCCTTGGCTCCATCGGTTCAGGCAAGACAAACGCCATCTTCCAGGCTGTCCACGAGCTCCGCCGTACGATGACTGACAAGGACGTCATGGTGATTTTCGATAGCAAGGGAGACTATCTTGCGGAGTTTTATGATGAAGATAAGGACGACAAGGTGATTTCTAGCAAGGGCACCGATCGGTACAACCATGTTCGGTGGAACCTATTTCGGGACATTCGGTTTAAGACAGACTCGGCTGACGCTGTCATTCAGTCCTCGAATGAAGTCACCAAGACTCTTTTCGATGAGGTTGAGCAGCGGAGCAAGGATCTTTTCTTTCCTTACGCGGCGCGTGATATCACGCAAGCTGTCTTCGTGGCATTGACGCGTAAGCTTGACCCGCTAGTCCCAACTAACGCAGATATCCGTAGATACTTGTACGACGCAGACTTACAAGATCTGCGTGAGCTCCTGTCAGACTATCCCGATCTTAGGGGGGCACTTCAGTACATCTCCCTAGACACTGGTCAAACCCAGGGGGTGCTCTCAACCATCAAGATCATGGTTCAGGATTTGTTCAGGGGGCCCTTCGGAACTCTGGGCGATTTTTCGATTCGCGAGTTTGTATCTCAGAAGGGCTCCTCCGCCCTCTTTGTCGAGTACGAGATTGAGTCCGGCAGAACTCTAACACCAATATACAGAGTGCTGTGTGATCTCGCAATCAAGGAAGCCTTGTCGCGCCAGAGGAGTGAAGGCAATGTATACTTCATCATCGACGAGTTTTCGCTGCTTCCCAATCTCTACCTGCTCGAAAGCGGCTTAAACTTCGGCAGAAGCTTGGGAGTTAGGTTTGTTGTTGGAACTCAGAACGTCTCTCAGGTATACGAGGGGTATGGCCGAGAAAGGGGGTTGAGCATTCTGGCTAGTTTTGGCTCCGTCTTCATATTTAGGCTATACGACTCGGCATCAAGAATCTTTGCCTCTGATCGATACGGGGCAAACCTTTCCAAGGTGCAAACGATGCACCTCAGCCCCGGTGTAAGAACTACCGCTGAACAGGTCATTAGTGGCAGGGTCATCGAGGATTGGCATATCGCGGCTCTAGGGACCGGGCAGGCCATTGTTAGCTTGCATGGTTGCGGTCCTCCTCGGCTCGTCCAGTTCCGACCTTACCAGGGAGAGTAAGCGGTGACACCTGACGTGAGAGAATCGCCCTCGAACGAGCTTGGATTAAGTCTAGCCAAGCTTCCCCGCATCTTTGACATCGCTCATGTATCCTCGAGCATTGCCGAAGACTTTCCAATTTGGTTTGGACTAGGACTACCAAAGGGAATCCGGTTCACAGGAAACTCGAGCGAACCTGCTCGCGGCTACGTGTCACATGGTGGACGCGTGCGCTCGCTCAACCTCGAAAGCTATGACATCTGGTTTCGGTTTCTTGTACCCAGAACCTTGTCAGCAATGAGATCGATGTCACTTGACGATCGCACCCCGGTAATCACTGCACTACGAGGGGCCGAACTCATCATGGAGGTTTCGGATCTGATGTCGGCCAAGAAGCTCTTTAGTAGGATCCGAGTTATTCCACGTGCTATAATGACTGGGAATGATCCGTTGAGTGATCGGGAGTTTTCGATTCTGGCCCCTGGGGGAAGTTCGACAGCGGTCGTGAGCGGTATCGACTGGTCCATTTGGAGCCGCTTCGATGCAAGCCGTAGCCTTGTCAGTGCGTGTGACTCCGTGGCAAAGGAGTACAACACGGACAGTGAGGTGGTATTCGCACGAGGTCTCGCACTAGTCAGTCTGATGTGTCTTACGGGATTATCATCGCTTGATATGTGCTGCGGCGACTCCGGGCCGGGGGAGTAGAATGGGCATTAATTTGGGTAATGTGGTTAATATTGGTAGTATCGTATCTATCAACCGGACATGCAACCATGATCACGATGTAGCGATTATGGAGATCTCTCGTCAAATTAAGGAGATCTCTCGTCAAATCGGGGCCGAGAAGGCCCAAGAGGAGTTGAAGTCCAAGGAAGCCGCCGAGGGCAAGGGTGAAGGAACGCAATGGACTAAGGAGCAGGGCCAGAAACAACTCTCCGATTTCCCCAAGCAGGATGGACAAAGAAGGCTGGCCGAGTTTCAGCAGGATAAGTCAAACTCCATGTGACCTGTTCCCTTCTCGTTTCTGCACATGAGGGTGCGGTTCGGGGAAGGACGCTCCACCTTGGGTCGTACTGCGTTCCTTTCATGCTCGCCATGCCTCCTACCTTGTTCGGCGTAGTCGCTCGGTGCGAGATGCCTTCTTGCCCTGAAAGGTACTGGTTGTAGAGGCCGGTCATTAGTTCCGCTATTTGAGGAAGGGGGGTGTGGGGGGCTTTGAAACCGGATCGCCCTTTTGAAACGAGATCGGCCCGCGTGAAACGAGATCGGTAAGGGCGCGGGCGGGAGTGGCCGGGCTGATAGCGCGTAACGATGCCGCTGATGCCCCGTTAAGTGTCGTCGCTCGCTCCCTCGCGCGGGTCAACCCCGGGTTTCGGTGGAAAGCTGGTATCAAAGGGGGAGACCCTGATTCCCGGGCGGCCCCGCCCGGGAGAATGACTACCGAACCCGGATGCATTCCATTCGGGATTGTAGTTACTGATTAGCGCATCCTCGGCGGCGCGTACAAACCAGTCGCTCTTGATTTCTAAGTAACGGCATGTCATTTCGGATGTTCTGATGTTCTGACGGGACTCGATCTTCCGGTAGTGTTGGCCGAGTCGCGTCTTCAGGTTCGTCGCGAGGGCCTTGCCGGCGTACACGAGCTTAGCGTTACGGTAGAGTGTATAGACTCCGGTCTCAGGAGGGGCCACACTCAGCACGAGTGGATGCGCGGGGCTGGCCTCCAGCTTCTGGATGACCTGCTGACGGATCGCAAGGTCGATCTCGAACTCGAAGTGGTGCTTGTCACACACGGCGGCGCAGAATCACTGCCGCCTCATATAGACCTACGTCAACCCCCGTCTTGGTGCCCCGGCGAACCGAGGAGTTCAGGATGCTCCCCCCGACCCGAGTTGTACGGAGTACGTTGGTCGCCTCGTGAGAGAATCCGACCAGCTTACCGATCTCAGCAACGTGCTTCTCAACCGGGATCGGGATGCCCTGCACGACGGAGTTGCCGACCACAACCACCGCTCTGCCACCTTCGCGGAGGGCGGCATAAAGGACGGTGAGGTATCGGTATGTATCGTTGAAGTACGACCCCACATAGTTCGCCCATCCCCGACCGCCATAGACTCCATGCGCCGTTCGGGTCGCGCGGAGACGTCGGAGCGTCCGCGTCAGTTCGTCGTGGCCGAACGTGAGGTGAATGGGATCGCCGGCCCGGACCGTTTGCCAGTATTTTCCCATGCTCCGTAGTTCGACCTGCTTCTGGGCCTCTGCATCGGAGACGAGCCCGAGCCACCACATTTGCGGGCGGGTGTTCCGTATGTAGTGGTAGTTGTTCAGGTACGGAGGGGACGTGATTGCAAGGTCGAATGTCCCTGCCTCTACGGTCGCGTAATCGAGGAAACTCGTGTTGTACACCGTGCGCTCAGTGTCGGGCGTTTCCGCCGCCCTCTCGATGGTCTGAATGTCCTCTGCCATCTGCTCCGCTTTGATGGCGATGATCGCCTCCACGTCTGCCCGCTCGATAAGGGCCTTCCCCGCCCCCGGCCGCGACCCCAGAGACGGTTCATAGGTGTAGTTCGAGAATGAGACCATGACCGACCCGAGTGCTACCCTGAACGCGCCACGGGTCCACGGGTCGTCGATGGAGTCGATGAAGTCGAGCGTGAGGAGTACTTTCCGCTCTATGCTGGGGCTGAAGAATGGGATGTTGCTCTTGAACCCCGTCGGCACCTTTCGGGCGGCCCGAGGGTGCGACGCGCAGAACGCCCGATAGGCGGTCACGGCCGACCGGAGGCTTTCGGCGCGTAGTTCCTTGCCGGCCGCGAGCTTGATTCGTGAAACGAGAGCCGGCCACGGATTCAACTCGAACCCCACGGTGTCGCAACCGTGGAGTCTCGCCTCCACAAGCGTCGTACCAACTCCGGCGAACGGGTCCAAGACCCGGGATCGGACCGCACGCCCGTTGTAAGTGTCGAGCACGTCATCGACAAACTTGGCGGAGTAGCCGGCTACCCAAGGCACCCACCGATGAAGGGGATGGGCGCGGTTGCCGGTGAAGGCGGGGTCGTACCGGCCTCCGTCCTTCGCGTTTCCGTTGAGCGGACTCATGTCGGATGCCTTTAGTTCAGCGGACACCCGTACGAGCGCGGCCATTACATACCCTCAGCGATCCTCTTTCCTTTTCCTCTCGCCGGGGGGGTCGTGGAACGGTCCGACACCGACTGAACCGGGCCCCAGTATGGACTACTATACCAGGTAGAAACCGCTCGGTGAGCGCCCGCCCCCTTCGACAGCACGAACTACCCCTTGCGGCGAGGTTTATCAGTCGGTCGTTCGGATTCTACCGTGATGATTTCCTTCGTACCGCGGACCGGCATGGGGACGACCACAATCACGAGCTCGTTGTCCCGCGCCTGAATGTCCCACCCGAGTTCGGAGCCCTCATCGATGCCGAACTGACGCGCGATCCCGGCCGGGATCGTCGTCCTCAGCGACCGGCTCTTGGGCTGGGCCAGCACCACCTTCGTTCGCTCCATCGACGAATGCACTACCTACGCATAGGGCATCGTATATTTATAGTCTATGTCGTCCAATAATAGTTCGGTAGGACTACCCATTACTTATAAACATAGGCGCTATGTAGGTAGTGATGACGGCATACGAGGCTCCGAGGATGGGGAGCGCGACCGTGAGCGATGGGGTCGCGCGGCGAATCACGCGAGCGAAGGAGATCGCCTCGCACCCCGAGACGATTGAGAAGCTTGGGGAGGCTGAGTGGTCCGTCCCCTCTCAGTCCGGGTTCGGTCGCTACCGGGTTTGGTTCGTGGGGCAGGAGGGCCGTTGCACCTGCCCCGACTATACGAAGCGCGCCGGGCCGCCCGGTGCCTATCCGTGCAAGCACATCTTCGCGGTCTTGGAACTCCGCCTGTGGGAAGCGGGTCAGTCGCTCTCCCCGCCCGCTCCCAAGCCTCGCAAGCAGTACCCGCAGCACCCGAGCTACGCGAAGGGGCGGACGGAGGAAATGCGAACGCTCGACGCCCTCCTCCGCGATCTCGTTGAGGAAGTCCCCGAGCTACCCCGAACGCCGGGGCTTCCGGGCCCGGAACCGCTACCGCTCAAGGATGCGATTCTCTGCGCGATCCTCAAAGTGTACTCGGGCCTCTCAGGCCGCCGTGCGCATGGGGTTCATCTCAACGTGGCAGATCGCGGCCTGCTGGCGAAGGTCCCGAGCTTCATGGTCGCTTCCCGAGCCCTCAACCGGCCCGAGGCCACGGCGGTCCTGTATGGCCTCCTCCAACTGAGCGCCCTTCCTCTCGCCGGGCTTGAGGAGGGCGGCGCGGTCGCCCCGGACTCTACGGGGATGCAGACGACCCAGTTCGGCGGGTGGCGCGAGGAGAAGCACGGCGAGAAGCGCGAGAAGCGGTGGCTCAAAGTCCACGCCATCGTCGGCACCAAGACCCACGTAGTGATCGACGCCCGGGTCTTGGAGGCGAACTCCGCCGACGCTCCTCAATTCCGTTCGCTCATTCGGGGAGTCTTCGAGGCCGGGTTCAACCCCAAGACAGCGCTCGGAGACAAGGGTTACCTGAGCCGGGACAACTACAACTTCGCTACGGATATGGGCTTGGAGACGTTCATCCCCTTCAAGTCCAACTCCATCGGAGCGGGGCACGGTTCGTCTGCGTGGCGAAAGGCGTACCACCTGTTTCAGGCGAACCGGGAGACGTTCGACCGGAACTACCACCAGCGGTCGAACGTGGAGTCGATGTTCTCGGCTCTCAAGCGTAAGTTCGGGGAGAATATCCGGTCCCGGACCCCGGTGGCTCAGGTGAACGAGGTCTTGTGCAAGCTCATCGCCTACAACCTGACGGTGGTCGTTCATGAGATGTATGAGAACGGGATCGCACCCTCCTTCGTGAAACAGGATAGGAAGGAGTGAAACGAGATCAGGGATCTAAGGGCAATCCTGTTTCAAAGCCGGTGTGGGGGGAGCGTCATGCCTCGGCCCTCGCCTCCTCCTCGACCCGTCGGAGGAACTGGCCCAGCTGGACCTCGACCGGCATCTTCCTCTGCCACGCCTCCCGAGGCGTCTCG
>JAJZIG010000083.1 GCA_021851265.1 archaeon
ACGCGGAGCCTGCCCGTCGCCGACCTGAGTAAGAGACGGCTGCTACCTCATGAGCTCGAACGCCGTGGATATCCCCTGCCCGACCCCAATGCACATGGCGGCCAGGCCGTACCTGGTCGCTGTCCTGCGCATCTGATGCAGGAGGGTGGTGGCTATCCTGGCCCCGCTGCAGCCGAGGGGGTGCCCGAGGGCTATCGCGCCGCCGTTCGGGTTGGTCTTCTTGAGATTGAGTTCGGGCATCTCTACCGCGCAGGCCAGCACCTGGGCGGCGAACGCCTCGTTGAGCTCGACGACCCCGAACTCCTCCATCTCCATGCCAAGCCTCGAAAGGAGTTTCTTGGTCGAGTACACCGGACCAAGCCCCATGTAGCTCGGGTGGACCCCAGCGGTGGCGGACCCGATGACCCTCGCGATCGGCCTCAGCCCAAGGTCCTTGGCCTTCGTCTCTCTCATGAGGACCAGTGCGGAGGCGCCGTCGTTGATCCCCGACGAGTTGCCGGCCGTGACCGTCCCGCCTTTTCGGAAGGCGGGCCTCAGCTTCGAGAGCTTCTCCAAAGATGTGTCCTTCCTGGGGCCCTCGTCTTCGGCCGTTCCGTCGGGCTTCTCCGGGGTGACGACCGGGATCACCTCGTCGCTGAACCTCCCGTCCCGGGCCGCCTCCACCGCCTTCCTGTGGCTGCAGAGGGCGAACTCATCCTGGGACTCCCTCGAGATACTGTACTTCTCCGCGAGGTTCTCCGCGGTCTCCCCCATGGACAGCGGCGGGTAGTCCTGGGGGAACGCCGGATTCACGAACCTCCACCCGATGGTCGTGTCCACGAGGGAGACGCCCCCCCTCTCGAACCCCGCTTCGGGTTTCAGGGTCACGAGGGGGGCGCGAGTCATGCTCTCGACCCCTCCGGCCAGCAGGACGTCCCCCTCACCGGACGAGATGACCCTGGCCGCGCTGTTGATCGCCTCCAGCCCGGACCCGCAGAGCCGGTTGACCGTGGCTCCGGGTACCGAGTACGGGATACCGGCGAGGAGCGTCGCCATCCTGGCCACGTTCCTGTTGTCCTCCCCTGCCTGGTTCGAGCAGCCGAAGTAGACGTCGTCGACCGACGCCGGGTCGACCCTGGCCCTCTCCAGGGCCTTCCGTAGGACAAGCGCCCCGAGGTCGTCGGGCCTGACCGACTTCAGTATGCCGCCGTACCTGCCGATGGGGGTCCGCAGGGCCTCGACCACCACTACGTCTTTCACACGCCTAGAAGGCGGCCGCGGGCTTATCTCCTTTGCTGCGGCGCGGGTCCGACCATCCTTGCCACCCTGGCGGTGCTGGGAGCTGATCTGTGGCATAGGACGGCAGGTTCGACTAACAGCATCGACTGCACAAGCCTGTCCCTGGATCGTTTCAGTCCGAATATCTGTGCGGGCTCTTTTTCGCGATGATGTCTTCCAACTCGTCTCTTGCCCGCCTCGCTACTGCCAAATCCTCGCTGGAAAGGTCCTTGGACAGGACGTACGCCCACGCCTGAGAAAGCCAGTTCACTGCCTGAGCTATGAAGAAGAGTTCGTTTTCCGTGTGCTGTCCAGGAGTCTCGTAAAGTGACCTCCCTCCGACCCTCCGCTTAGACAGCATCCCTTTGTAGGCTAGCCTCTGCAGTGCCTGACTGGCACCTGGGACCGATATGCCCAGGACCTTGGCAAGCTCAGTTGGAGTGTGAGCCCCCTCCCGAACGCGCTTCAGAATCTCCGATTCTCTTTCCGTGAGCCCTGACATTGACGCTCGGTTACTGGCAAGGAATATAAACTTCGCCTGACTTAAGATTAAGTTAATTGCTCAAGAGCGAGAAGGGCCGCTCTTCAAGGCTGCACTGGGAGCGCCCGAACCTAAACTTACGAGGCCACGAGTCATGGGCAGGTCTCGGCTTCGAAAGAAACATCGTCATCCTCGGCCTCTCCTCCACGCTTGGGAGTTTCGGAAACCTGCTCTGGTTTTTCTTTCTCCCGATCATACTTGAAGGCCAAGGTCTTTCGCCAATCGGGATAGGCACCGTCTACAGCATAGCAGCGCTCGTTTCTGTTGGGATCCAGATTCCAGCAGGCGCGATCTTGGTCGATCGGTGGGGGCGGAAGAGGACGATTGTCCTTGGCGGCCTTCTCTCTAGCATCTCGGTCGCAGCCATGGGCGTTTCTAGCGGTCTTCTTGCCACTGTGACTGCCTACATTGTCTGGGCGCTCGCTGCACGCGTCACTGGGCTCGCATTAAACGCCCTGATAATGGATTCAACCTCACCGCAGAGGCGGGCGTCAGGCTTTGGCGCTTTCCTTCAACTTGCAGGGCTGGCTGCTACCGCTTCCCCTCTCATAGGGAGCCTGTTCCTGCTGCGGAACGAACAATATGTCATATTTGCTGTCAGCGCACTGTTCACTCTGGGTTCGACCCTTGTCAGAGCCATGCTCTTGAGAGAAGCGCCAAGACGGCCTGGGGTTCGGAATAGCGCAACCGAGAACAAAGCGAGCGGTATCGGCGCATCACTGAGAGACGGGCTATCGTCAATCGTCAGTAGCAGAACTGTCATAGCGTTGACTTTGGCGTACGCATTTTACAACCTGTTCTTGTCGAGCGGGTCTAACACCTTTACGCTCGTCGTCAGCCTCTACTCGAAGGACGCGCTGCATCTCGAACCGTTCTACATAGGCCTGATGTTCGGGCTCGCTAACCTGTTTACAACGCAGTTCTCAATATTGTTTGGGAAGCTCGCTGACCGTTATCCCCGGGAGAGAATAATCGCCTTGAGTTGGTTAGCCGAGATGGCGTTCATGATGGCTTTTGCGTACTCCTATTCCCCGGTCCTCGCTCTGTCATCCTTCAGCCTTTGGATGCTCTTCGGGGCCATGGACAGCCCAGCCCTGATGGCCCTAATCGGGGACATCTCTCCAAGTGAGAAAAGAGGCATCACGCTAGGTTTCTTCGGGACGTTTACCAACATCCTTGCAATCCCGGCACTGTTCTTTACCGGAGTGCTCTTCACAGTATCACACGTCCTTCCCTTCTACGCAAACCTGTCAATCGGTATCCTGTCACTTGGCTTTTTTGCCTACGCGTTCTTAGTGAAGCGACCGGCCCGAACGTGAACCCGTTGGTAGCAATCCTATGGAACTATGCTTCAGGAACAACTGAGGTCATCGTCGAGGCACTGCGCGCCGTCGCATTGGGTGGAAAACCTCAATCGACTAACTCAGGGGGGATCCATCTCTGAGGGGATGGGAAGGATGGCAACCCGACGGTCGCTCGGGGCTCGCTGGCTTATCCGGGGTTCGAGTCCCGGAACACTTTCGCTTGCGGGTTGCGCCTATTCGGAATTCACAAGAGGAGGCCAAATATGCCCCCTGCAGATGCTTTCCGCGCCTGTTCACATGTTTCTAATCGCGCGCTAGTACACGCGTCTGCTCTTGCCTGTCTGTCCATCATCTCTCTTGTCCCGTGGATGGAGGAAGAGAGAGGTCGTCTGGGAGGGGGTGCCTGTATGTATGGAGAGAGCGAACGCGTTTGAGCGGTCCGAAGCCTCGACCTCAGATCGCCGTCTCGCTCTTCATCTCCTTCGGAGCATAGTACAGCTGCATAAGACGGAGCAAAACCAAGGCAGAGATTATTTCAGCAACGCCAAGCGGGATGTAGAGAGCGTATGGCCTCACTCGCAGGGAGGCAACCAGACCCCCCAGAGCCAGAACAAAGAGACAGACCAGAAACGCCGTCCATCTGTGCTTCCAGAGCCTAGACTCGTGCAGCTCTTCCGACGCCAGCGTCACTACCGCTCTCCTGCCGGCGATGCTCAATGGGCGACCCTTAACCTTGGCGCACAGGTAAGATACAGCCCGCCCAAGCTGGTAGTCCGGGTTCAAATCTCGGCGACCGCATGCCTTTCTCTCTTTTCTGTGCCCGTGCCAGAATGTATGAAGGGACGAGAACCTAAATCGCTAGGTTGTTCTAAAGAGTAGAGATTTACGCCCCGTGACGCTACCCTCAGGTGTATGAAGAAAGGAGCGATTGCCACTCTGCTCGTGGTGGCGATACTGGCAGGCGCAGGAGCGGGATATCTCACTGGCAATTCTAACCAGCGCACGACCACTTCGGTTTCAACTACAACTGTTACTGCGACGTTCGTTCAAACCACCTCAGCTCATTGCATCGAAACGGGAGTTCATGGCTTTCTCTATGTTCGGGTTGTCTCCGACAACACTAGCATCCCGATAAGCGGTGCGAACGTGACCGTCACTATACTCGACTACTGTGGCTCAGAATATACAATCCCATTGGGGCACACGAATGGCACTGGCTACACTCCATCACCCGTAGATTGGACCGGCGCTCTCCTGGTGGACGTAAGGAATGCTGGCGTAGGACACATCTTCCTCACGGAGACTAGCGGGGCGGTGAGCCTGGCTACCGTCAACCTTCCTTCAGGTCTCACTGTGATAAAGCCGATTGCTTGTTACGGGCTCCCTGCTACATGCAGCAACACGACCACGACCACTACCGCTGCTGCCTATCCTGTAGCATCTGGATGAGCGTCCAAACCCATCTCAATGCACGAGGCATTTTCTTGTCTTGCCGCATGACCTAACCGACCCTGTCTCCGCGGGAAGTTTCCTCTGGCACCACAGGGTGGACTTGTTCCTCCCGGGGTCTGGATGTAGTCTAGTCAGAATAGTGCCTCCCATATCCTGTTTCACTAACTCCAGGTGGTTGCCCTTGAACGGTTTGAATCGATGGCCGAAGTTAAGTATCGGAGCACGGTGTCAGAAGACAACGGACTGCATGCGAGGAGGCATCGCCTCACGTGTGGTGCTTGCAGGGGCGGTTGTGATGATACTCGGTATCTTGATCGCGACTGTCGTTGTGCTGGGTTTTCCCGCTTCAATCGGACGTAGACAGTCCACGTCTAATTCAGGAAGTCCTTGGCCAGATGCCACCTCAACTGTGTCCGCTGATGGGTTGCAGCTGAACGTATCGGCCAACGCGACCGAGATACAAGCCGGTCAAGCAATCAACGTCTCGCTAAGGCTCTCCAACACCCGGGCCGGCGTCCTCTCTCTGCGGAACGCCAGCGACTGGGCCTTCAGAGGCATCCCAATCGCAGTGTGGGAACCTTGCGATGTCATATTGCCGCTCGAATTCCTCGTTCTGAAGGGCAATTACACAGTCGACCAGATCATCGCAGGAGGCAATAACACGACCCTCAGTTACACATGTCTAGAAGCGACTTCTATCAACCATGTCGAGTTCATGCCGAACAGCGACCTGGCTAACGTTACCGGCGTCTACTCCCAAGGGGGCGGCAACAACACTTTCGGCCCCTATGTTATGGGCACCAATTTCTCCATAAGGGGGTACTGGGACCAGATCACACCACAAGAAGCTTCGCCCACGTTCTATTCGCCAACCTTCGACGGTTTCTCCTATCCAGGCATCCCGCCGTCGCCACAGCACCTCTTCGCTCCTGGCATCTACACGCCGGCCGTAGCTGACGAGTGGGGAGGCTTCGGCGTGCTGCGCTTCGAGGTGAGCTAGGCAAGCAGCGGACTAACTGATGAAAGAAGGACGCTACGTTCCTTGACTGGTCTTCCAGGTTTCCGTGAATTCGCTCCCGCCAGACCCGCCCCGCGTTGACGTGCTCGCCTCCCCGGCGGCAGGCCCTATTCGCCGACGAAGTTCGGTTCCCGCTTGTCGAAGAACGCCTTGACCCCTTCCGCGTGGTCCCTGGTCCTCCCTGCCACGTCCTGCAGGTACATCTCGTACTCCAGAGCCGACTCGACGTCGACAACCACCGCCCTGTTCAGCGCCCTCTTCGTCAGCCCCATCGCCTTGGTGGGCCCCTTCGCCAGCCTCTCGGCCATGGCGGCAGACCTCTCCCTGAACTCGCCGTCGGGGAAGACCCAGTTGACGAGGCCCAGGCTCATCGCCTTCTGGGCGTCTATGGGCTCGCCCAGCAGGCCGACCTCCATGGCCCTCCCGAGCCCCAGGATGCGCGTCAGCCAGAAGCTTGTTCCCGAGTCGGGCGCCAGGCCGACCTTGATGAACGCTTCATGGAACGTCGCCTTGTCCGACGCCGCCCTCAGGTCGCAGGCCAGCGCCAGCCCCAGCCCGGCCCCGGCGGTGACACCGTTGACCGCGGCGAGCACCGGCTTCTCCATCCTCCTGATCCTGGCTACTATCGGGTTGTACTTCCTCTGAATCACCTCCCCCAGGCGCACGGGCTTGCCGCTGTCGTAGCTCGACCTGTTGGTGTTCAGGTCCTCCCCGACGGAGAACGCCTTCCCCTCCCCCGTGATGACCAGGCACCTCGCCTCGGCCGACTTCTCCCCCTCCCTGAGGGCTTCGAGCAGGTCGACCCCCATCTGCTCGTTGAACGCGTTGAGCTTGTCCGGCCTGTTCAGGGTGATCCAGAGGGCCCTCCCGGCCCGCTCCGTCCTGACTGTCTCGTACTCCAACTACTTCCCCTTGAACGCCGGCTTCCGCTTCTCCATGAACGCCTTCATCCCCTCCTTGGCGTCCTCGGACGCGAAGAGGAGATAGAACAGTTCGCGCTCGAAGTCAAGCCCGGCCCCCAGGCCCGTCTCGAACGCCTTGTTGACCGCCATCTTCGCCAGCTTCACAGACATGGGGGACTTCGACGCGATCTCCCTGGCGACCTTCTTCGCCTCCTCGAGGTAGGCCTCCTTGGGGACCACCCTGCTCACCAGCCCCAGCGTCTTCGCCTCCTCGGCCCCTATGCGCGTCCCTGTGAGGATCATCTCCATCGCCTTGTACTTCCCCACCGCCCTCGTCAGCCTCTGCGTCCCGCCGCCCCCGGGGATGACCCCGATGTTGATCTCTGGCTGCCCCATCTGCGTCGTCTCGGACGCTATCAGCACGTCGAGGCTCATGGCGAGCTCCAGCCCGCCCCCGAGGACGAACCCGCTCAGCGCGCCGACCAGCGGCTTGGGGTACCTCCCGACCTTGTCCCAGAGGGGGAAGAAGTGTTCCGTCATCGCCATCTGGACCGCTGACATGTCTACCATCTCCTTGATGTCTGCCCCGGCTGAGAACGCCCTGTCGCTCCCGGTCACCACCAGGCACCTGACCTCCTCGTCTGCCTCAAGGGCAGACAGGACCGCAATCAGCTCGCTGACCAGCTCGCGGCTCAGGGCGTTCAGCGCGTCCGGCCTGTTGATCGTGACTATCCCCAGCGGGCCCTCTTTTGCGACTGACAGAGTCCTGTAGCTCATGCCGCTCGGTCCGCGTCCGGTTCGTATTAACTACTGCGAAGCGCCTGCTGACGCTCTACGGCACGACAGCGCTCCGTCTACGCCGCCTTGCGGTGTGGAGCTGCCTACCGACCCGCGGCCGGGGCTGCCGAAGCGGACGACGCCGCCTTCTTCCCGCCGACGAACACGCCGACGAACACGAATATGACCGT
>JAJZIG010000084.1 GCA_021851265.1 archaeon
GGTGAGAAGACCACGTCGAACAACAGGTATCCAAGGGCAACGACCCACGCGAAGGCGGAGTAGACGAACGGCTCTGCCAGCGTCGCTGCGGCCGCGATGAGCAGGGGCGAGCCAACGGATGCCACGACTCCTGCGGCGAACATGGCTGCCGCACTCCTCCGCGTAGCCTGCGAAAGCGTGCGCTTCTCTGTCGAGAGCGTCAGGATTGGAATGAGGCTGGCGACCTTCCCTAGGCTTGCAGGGAGGACCCGGGCCAGAGAGGTCCGCCCGAACCGTAACTCCCTGAACCTTATGCCGCCGGCTGCCCCCACTACATAGTGGGCGGGGCAGTGTATCAGGAAGGTGGACAAGAGCTGCGCCAAGACGACGTACAGACCAAAGTACGGGCCGGCCGGAACTGCCCGGGAAGCCGCCAGCAGGACCGCCAGCGCGAATATCTCCGCGACGATGCCCGGAAGGGGCTTCATGGGGCGGCCGATGCTGCAGGGATACTTTAGGATGAGGCCCGCTCATATGGGGGGAGGATGAGGAGCGGGTCCTGCGGCGGGTTTCTTGTACGTAGTCTGCGTTCGTGCTGACTGATTTCGACTCCGGTTGGGAAAACTCGTTCAGCGAGTACAGGGGTCCCCAGGGTGGCCAAGCTGCTGATCTCGCACAGCGTCGTCCTGAACATCGCTTTAGGCGTCGAGGCAGAGCTCTCCTGGTTCCAATCCGGACTTCTAGGGATTGGTGGCGGGGTCAGTATGTCACTGTGGAGGCTGCCCAGTGCCCTTTCGGCCGACGCCGGCCTCGGCCTTATGGCTGCCGGGCGCCTGGCCCCCCGTTCTGCATCGCGATGGGTCTCTATGTGGTCAGGATATCCATGTACTGGGTCACGTTCAGAAATGCGAGGCTCCAGGAGGTGCAGAAGAAGGCTCAGCCCCCGGCCCAGTCGTCCAGCCTTGAGGGACCCGAAGAGGAGCGCTGTATGTCTGCGACCCTGACCCCCACCAGACGCACCGGCTTCCCCTTCGTCTCAAACTCGTCCAGCAGCCTGTCAATGTTCTCGAGCAGGGGCCCTTCGCTGTCGGTGTGGCTTACGAGGGTCCGTTCCCTGGTGTGGGTCTCGAACCCACGGAACCTGATCTTGATGCCGGCCACCCTGTAGGAATAGCCTGCGGACTTCACCCTCCGCATGAGCTCGGCGGCGCCGTCGGCTGCCTCTCTCCTCACCGTCCTGAAGTCGCCGACGTCGTCCTTGAAAGTCCGCTCTACGCTGAGCGACTTTGGTATCTCCTGCTGCCTCACCTCCACAGCCTCCTCTCCGTGGACGACCCCCCAGAGCCAGACACCGCTCTTTCCGAACCATGTGAGGAGCTGCCGCCCCTCCAGCTGCTGGAGCTGGGCGATGGTCGTGATGCCCTTTTCGCTCAGGAAGTCGCGAGTCTTCGGACCGATGCCGGGGACGACCCCCACGGGAAGCGGCGCAAGGAACCCGCTCACTTCCTCGAAGGGGACGACCGTCATGCCGTCGGGCTTGTTCCTGTCTGACGCGATCTTCGCCGAAGACTTGTTCGGCGCTATCCCGATGGAACAGCTGAGGCCGTGCCTTTCCCTGATTGCCTTCTTGACCTCTGTGGCCAAAGAAGCCGCGGAGCGTTCGTCCGGCGCCCTGCTGGTGACGTCGAGGTAGGCCTCGTCTATGCTCCCTTGCTCGAACCTGTCGGCGAAGCCTTTCAGCGTACCCATCACCTCCTCCGACGCGCGCTCGTAGAGCCCCCAGTTCGGCGGGATGTACTTCGCCTGCGGGCACAGCCTGTAAGCCTGTGTGATGGGCATCCCTGAACGAAGCCCGAACTTCCTGGCCTCATAGGAGCAGGCGATGACGACCCCTCGTCCCTTGCCGCCCTCCGGGTCGGCCCCGACCACCACCGGGAGCCCCTTCAGCTCCGGGTGCTCTCTTACCTCCACGGAGACGTAGAACGCGTCCAAGTCGACGTGGAGTATGGTCCGGCGCTGGGACTGCATCTGTCAGCTACTGCCCGAGCAGCGTCTGCTGCCCAGTCCCTTGAGGTTTCCAGTCGAGCTCCATCAGGCCGAGGAGCCTGCGGAACTCGTTGGCGGACTCGGGGCTGAAGCCTGCGAAGTGGTTGTTGAAGAAGACGTAGCCAGATTCGAACTTCTCGGCGTTGTCCTTGACCGCTCCCGCCCAGCGGGTCATGTCCTCGGACCTGTCCTTCTGCACCCCTGTGAACTCCATGATCTCCCTGTCCCCGACCATCCTGAGATAGACGAAGTCTGCGGTCACCTCAGGAGGGCTCTCGACGTACTGGTTCAGGCTCCATATCATGGCGACGTTGTTCTTCCTCAGGAGCGCGTAGACATCGGGGGTGAACCAGGACTTGTGGCGGAACTCTATGGCGTGCCTGAACTCGGGGCTGAGCAGAGAGAGGAACTCCTTCATCGTCTCCTGGTGGGTGCTCAGCTTGACGGAGGGCGGGAGCTGTATCGCAATCGGGCCCAGCTTGTCCTTCAGCTTGCTCATCACGCTATAGAAGTAGACGAGCGTGGACTCGGAGTCCTTGAGCTTCTTCTCGTGGGTGATCTTCTTTGGGAGCTTTGGCGAGAAGACGAACCCCGCGGGGGTGTTGCTCCTCCACTGGCTCACCATGGACTGGCTTGGAATCCTGTAGAAGCTGGAGTCGACCTCGACGCAGTTGAAGACCTTGGAGTAGAATGGGAGGTAGTCCTTGGCCGCGGTCCCCCTGGGGTAGAATATACCGTCCCAGTCCTTGTAGGACCATCCGCTGCACCCAATCCTAATGCCGTCGAGGTCCATGGAAGAGGAGGCCGTCCCCATGGGCGGTAAACGTTCGCCATATTTATAATCCGTTAATGGTGCATGATTCATACACTCATGGAGAGGAAAAGCATTTGGCCTTTCGTCTGGCATGGGTTCTTGCCTCCATTTGCGGAAGTCATGGCATCACCGTAGTCGTCGTGTTCCTATTTAGCGGTGTTAGCAGTATCCGTCATCTGGGCACATGGCGCGATCTAGCCCTATAGGATCGGCTTGACGTCTTTCGTGTTGTATTTTCCTTCCCATCCGCATTCGAGACACTCGACGCGGAAATAGCGGTGCTCTTGTAACGCCAATAGAATGAGTCGTGACTTGACCCGCCAGTGTGGTTTGGCCTTGGAAAGGTCAATCGTCCTTCCGCAATGTTCGCAAATGACTCCGGTTCTCACTGTGAGAAAGCCTTTCGTGTTGAGCATCAGAGGCGTTGGCGCCTCAGTTGGAGCAGAGGCGATGTACTTCTGGTCATTCTGTGGTAGGTAGAGTTTCCCTCCTTCCATCGTAAGGAGTTTCATCTTTTCGAGTGGCTGGGCCCATCTTCTGATGTCCCTTTCGATGGATTCGATATCCATGTCTCTGAGAGCGAGGTTTTGGCTCAGTTCCTTCGCTAGTTGGTTGATTGATAGTGCGCCGTGTTTCCTCAAGGCCTCGATGTAGAGTTGGTCTCGAATTGTCCGCTTGTTGTTCGTCATTTGTCAGCCCAGATTCAAATTTGCGGACAAAGATATAGTATGTGCTATGTATCAGAAAATGAGCCTCCGGCAGGAGTACTCGCTGGTCTACGGGAAGGACCTCTTTCGTAAGGAGATGTCTCAGGTGTGGCTTGAGCATGTTCGGAAGATGGCAGGCTATCTCGAAGCTAAGCGCGTTTCGGAGTGTGGTGCCAGGTCTCTGTGGTGGGCCTGCGACGGCGAAGAATCCTTCGGCGCTTGGAAGCGCATGCTTTGTCGCTCTCGGTGGTGTCCTGTCTGTTCAGGTGCCGAAACCAAGCACCTCTGGAATTATCTCCGCTATCGCATGCGGGAGGTGACTGCGGCGATGCACACTGGCATTCGCTTCTGGCGGTGGGAGACAACCCTTCCCTATGAATTCCGGGAATTGGTTACGATGATGGACGGGATTGATCGTTTCACCGCAATGTCAGTCGATTGGTTCGAGAGCTACCTTCGTCGTAGGTTGAAAATTACTGATTCTGTCAAGCTGTTGACAATGGTTGTGCCTCAGTGGTGGGGTTCCAAGGAGCCATATGGGAATGGTAAGTTCGACCCGAAGCATGTTCACTGCCATGGTGTGACGCTCTGTTTTGGCTGGGAGCCTGAGGTTGTCAGTGATGGCTCTGTGGTCAGGCCTGCCCGTGTCGTTCATTTCTCAAGGCGGTACCTGGAAGATTCTGGTATCGACGTGAAGGGTTTCCCCTCTAGGTTCGTCGAAGCTCGTTCTTCCTGGAGGAGAGTCTTGGAATCAGAGTATGGCGAGATGCAAGCTGAGGACGTTGATGTCAAGATTCGGTACGAGGAGGGTTGGGACCAGTGGAATCACCGGTCAGCTTACATGCTGCGCAGCCCTGTCAAGGATTTCTCGGAATGGGCTGATGCCAACGGCGAGAAGGCTGTTGATCTTGAATGGGCTCGCGAAGCTATGAGCGCTCGTGCTGGTAAGCAGCGAGTTCGATACTATGGCGCCTTGAGCCCCAAGAGTCAGAGCCCGGACTCTCCTTTGATGAAGTTCATTGGGCTGAGGCTTTCGAATCGGAAGCAGTACAACCGTGAGCAGAAGAGGGTCTTTTGCCCGAACGGACATGAGATGCATGTTGTGTATAGCGTGCCTCCCGATCTTACTGTGAAGTTGATTGCTGAGAACGAGCCGTTCATCGTGCTCCTTCCTCCGTGGATTCGCGTCCGGGATAGTGGTGGTTAGTCGTGACTGATTCCGAGGAGGCTGTTCTCTGTCCCGAGTGCGGCGAGCCGATGCGTGCGCACAAACCAGAGTTTCAGACAGTGATATTTGTACAAAAGCAATGGGCGTATGGGATTCCTCGATGCGCTCGCGTGGATTGTGTAGAAGGGTTCTTTGATGGTCAGACCATTGTTTACGTTCCAGTCTGGCGTTCGCGGTCTCGGTGTGTGATTCTTCATCAAAGGTGTTGGGAGTTGGAAGGCAAACCGGAGAGGTGGCGCAGGCAGAAATGAAGGGGGTCCGTGTTGTCCACACACCGTTAGTTATCTCGTCCGTGAGGGACGGGACGAGGATTCGCTATGTTGAGCGTGGCAAAGAAGACGAAGGCGCTTGGCTTGGCATCGCAGATTTACAGAGAGAGCAGCTGGATGGTAAGCGCCAATCCTGGTATGCACCATGGTTTCAAAATAGAATTTAGGGACCGTAATCGAGTTAGACGTTGTATACTATCTGCCCGGTGCTTGAGAATACGCAGGTTGTTTGGGCGACAACTTGCCCGTTGACGTATAATTGCGTCAACAGGTACTGTCCCCCAACCGAATTGCAGGAAACGTTGATGGTGACTTGTTCACCTTGAATCAGGCTGTTTAGTGGGATAGAAAGGCTGCTTCCGCCGATTCTGCCCGAGATATTTGTCGTCGCGGTTACGATTTGGTAGGACGGCCCATAACTGGCTTGGGTGAATGCCACTGTTATGTTGTCCGGAATAGGATAGACTATGCTGGTGCTTGTAACTGTATCTGTGACTGTTTGTGTTTGCGTTTCTACCGTTACAACTGTATTTTGGACAGTTACAACTTGGACAGTTCGTTGAGCTAGATTTACGACCTGCGCATTCAGACTTGCTAATTGATTGCCGAGGCTGGTGAGGCTTGTTTGGTCTTGCTGGATCGTGTAGAAGGTTCCGCCGGCTACTAGCGACCCGACGATGACAATCGAAGCGATGGCGGCCATCGTTGCGCCTTGCATGATTTCGGTTGCACTTGAGGTTCGTAATTAAGAAAGATGGATTTGCGGTCCAGTTTGGAAAGGGTTCGTAGGGGAAACCCGAGGAGTGCGGGTGTCCCCTCGGGCAGCGGGCCGAAGGCACGCGCCCGCGGAAATTGTCATATTCACTTCTTTTAGCGGACCCGTAGAATTGCTTCTAGGACAGGTTGAAGCATGAGGATGCTGAAACCAATGAGAATCCACGTGAGCCTCTGGGTGTTCATGCTTGTTTGAATAGCCAGTGTATCGGATTCTCCTGCCACATTGAGCACTGGACCGTCGCTAGCCAGCGCTTGGTTGTTCAGATACCAATTCGTAGAGTGTGGAGTCAGGAAGGGAACAGTGGGCCCGTCTTGTAGCCAGATTATCGTAGCGTTGCCGCTCAGGCTTCCATCTGATTGCTGGTGTACTGGAATGTTTGCGAGTAATGGTTGCTTACTGTTGATGGTGCTGGCATTGAATGCACCACTAAATCCCACTCCGTCGTAGTATTTGAAAAACTCGAAGTCGGTTAGATTGATGCTAGTGATGGTCACGGTGACCTTAACAGGGTTGCTCAGGCTTACTGATCCCGTGGCTTTGAATGTGAACTCAAAATGGACCGCAAATGGAGGGGCGTTTGGCCAATAGGCTCCCGTTTGGTCATATGAGGTTGCGAGGGTGATTTCGTTGACGTGTGGAAAGACGAATACTCCCAGAGCATCAATACCGATGGCAACGGCTAAGAGTGCAATCGCAACTGTTCTTCTTTTCCGTATTTCCGGTGTGTTACGAATCCCCAAAGACCAAGACCGTTTGTACCATTGAGGAAGGACTTACCAACCTAGCTTGGGTTGTTTGAATCCTCTTGTAATCTCGTCGAGTGGGTTAGTTTGTTTTCGTTGGGTCTTCCGTCTCCCTTTGCCTTCGACCTTGTTTAATCGTTGGTAGTGAGTCGCTATTGAATGGCAGTTGGCACACAGCGCGGCTTCGTTGCGGGTAACGGTTCGTCCCCCACTTTCCCAAGATGCTTTGTGATGGAAATGCGTGGCGCATAGGTCCAGCTTCTTGTGACAACGCGCACACTTATGGTTCTGCTTCTCTAGAGCCTCATTCTTTTGGGTTCTAGTGAAGGAACGTCGTTTGTCACGCTGCCGCCCTTCGCTTGGTAATCCCAAAAATTCGAAGGCCATGACTCCGATTGTGCTGTGTTGGTTGTCTTAAGGCCTTCGTTTCGGATTCAAGTCCTGGTCTGATGTTAGCTTCTTCGTTAGGAGTTTAGCGAGCTGCAAGATTTGTTGCTTTAGTTCGGTGTTCTCTTCGAGTAGGGTTACTATCTGTCCGTTGGTTCCGAGGGGTTCCGTGGGGTTCCGTGGGGTCATCTGGTGTTCTTGGGTTTCCCACTGGTAGGTAAGGGGCAAGGAATTTGTCGTATTCTTGGACGAGTTCAGAGAAATCCTCTAAGGTGTACGTCCCTGCGTTGTGTCCGTGTGTCTGTTTGTCTCCCATTAGGTAGTCCCACGAGTTGACGGGCATTGCCGACTTGCCTGCTATGGTGTGGAATCGTTTCCGAAGGTAGTGACTGGTTATTCGGGTCC
>JAJZIG010000085.1 GCA_021851265.1 archaeon
GTGGTCGTTCAACCCGGAGCGGGAGGCGGAGCTCCAAAGGGTGCAGACCGCGGCCCAGCTGATAGCGGCGGGGGCGGAGCGCCTCTTCAAGGCGAAAATCAGCATCAGGCTGAGAGAGAAGACGTACCCGGACCTGGTGTCGGCACGCAGGAAGCTCAGGCAGGCCCTTGGAGGCGTGGTCGAGGAGATGGACTCCCCCCGCTTCCTGCAGGAGCCCTTCCTGACCGGAAAGGGGCCGACCTGGGCGACCGGGAGGTGGTTCTACCTCACCACGGCGGCCGCCACAACTTTCTTCCCCTTCGCCGGGCTGGACATCGTGGACCCCACTGGCGTCTTCCTCGGCCAGAGCCGCCTGACCGGGAACGCGATAATCTTCGATGTCTTCGAGAAGGAAAACTACAACCTGGCCGTGATGGGGCAAACAGGATTTGGCAAATCGACCCTCGTGAAGACCCTGTTCTCGAGGATGCTGCTGACTGACCCGAACATGTGCGCCTTCGTCTTCGACTCGATTGTGAAGCCGGAATACTCCCTGGGTCCCGACGGGAAGCAGGATACGTCGTTCGCCGGAATGACAGGCTGCCACGTCCACAGGTTCCTCCCGGACAACGGGGCGGGCCTCGACCCGTTCGCGGTGTTCCCCGACAGGCGCAGGGCGGCCAACTTCCTCGCGAGCGTGGCGAAGATCGAAGACGAGCCTGACCTGATGGCAGACCTCTACCTCGCTTCAGCGAGTTCTTCCAGCGTCGGCGGCCTCATGGCGAAAGCCGAGGGGGAGCTGAGGAAGCGCCTCCAGGCCAACCTCCCTCCGTACAGCTTCCTCTTCGACGGGGAACTGAGCGTGTATCCGAGGATGGTCTTCGTCCTGTACGACCTTCCTCCAGGGGAGCTGAGGGACGCAGCCGCCTTCCTGTCGCTGTCGGCAGTCTGGAAGTCAATCCAAGACGCGGGCATATTCCCTGTGTCGCGCAGGAAGTCCATAGTCATCGACGAAGGGTGGGCGCTGGTGGAGATCAACCCTAGAACCGGGAAGCCCTACTTCCCGCTCGCGGTAGAGTACGTCCCCGAGATTGCACGGACGGCGAGGCACTACAACGCGAACTTCACCCTAGCGACCCAGCTGGTGTCGGACCTGATGGGGAGAGGCGGCTCCTACGGGCCTGGAAGGGCGATGATCGAAAGTTGCGCCACCAAGGTGGTGCTCAAGCAGGACCAGGCCGCCTCGTCTTCCCTGAGAGAAGCGTTCAACCTGAGCGAGGTCGAGGAGCGTTTCGTCACGAACGCCAAAATCGGGCAGGGTCTACTGGTCACCCAGGAAGGGCACCTGCCTTTTTACAACTTCCTGAGCGACCTTGAGCAGAAGCTGTTCACGACGAGGCCAAGGGAAGTCACTGGTTAGAAGCGGAATCCGGAATACTCTCGGCGCCTCTCCGGTGTGCCGCTTTTCCTAGCAGGACAAATCCGGCGGCAATCCCTAGAAACACGAACAGCAGTGTGTCGTCAAGGGTCGGACCGCTGGTCGCGTAGACCACGGCCTGATAGTGACCGATAGGGACGCTGACCCCATACGCGTTGACTACCCCCAACGTCACAGTTCCGTTGGCGTCCGGCGACCATGCGAACGTCTCGACGCCTTCGAAGCCGGGGGGCGCGGGAGGATCCATGTTGTCAAGCAGAGGCGCGGAGAACAGCAGTTTCCCGTTCGTGCCGTACCCGTCGCGGACCCAGAAGGACTGCGCCCCTCCCGACAGGGTACTGATGTCGATGGTGGTGAATACCGACGACCCCCGTTCGACGGAGGACGCCGAAGCGCCCCCTCCCGAGAGGTTCACGACGATGGTGTCGTTTGCCCCGTAGAGGAAGGGGTAGTAGAGCGAGTACCCGCCTGGCTCGGCTTCGGGCGGGAGAAAGCTGCCGTCCCAGTCGGGAGGCCCTGACCAGGAGAGGTACTGCGTGGGAGCAGAGAAATTGAATGTCAGGGGGATGGACCTGAACTGGACGGTCTCGCCGAATGTGTATGCGGTCACGTTCTGCCATTCGAGAACGCTTGAGTTCGACTGAACGGGAAGCTCGGGGACGAGGTACAGGCCGAAGGAGTTCGAGAACGAATACGTGAACGCCGTCCCGTCCTCCGCCACCGTGACCTGGAACGCGCTCGGCGGGTCGCCCTCCAGCTGCAGGTTCGTCTGGTTGACGAGATACTCCCATGTGCCACCCCCACTCGAACGCGGCTGGAGCGTCTGGACCGGGGCGCTGGCGGGATAGAGGTCAGCCCTGAAAGCGTGGACGACCTGGCTGTCGTTCCCGAAGATTGCGACAACCTCACGAATCAGGTATGTGTCCAACGGGTCCGGGTTGACCGCGGCAGTTGTGATGTTCGCGCCGGGGTCGGGAGAGCCATCCTGGTTGACGGCCCGGAACGTGAGGTTGCCGCTGTAGAAGACGGGCTGGTAGGCGTAGCTCGTGTTGACCACCGCCTCGCTCCTTCCTGCGAAGTTCAACGAGTTCAGTTTCTCTGTCACGTTCAGGTATTCTACCCCGGTTGGTACGAGTTTCTGGAAGCCCGCTCCTTGCCCGACGAAATAGTACTTGACGACCCGGTGGAGCCAGTCGAACAGGAAGGTCGAGGTCTCGTTGGTCGATGTGATGTTGAGGTCGACCTTGCCCGTGTCGTTGAACCCCAGCCTGAATGGCGCGCCGGGGCTTTCGTTGAAGAGAGGTGAGAAGCCCTCGGTGGTGAACGTGTAGTTGTCGACGAGGGCGCGCTCCCCCGTCGAGTTTGCCGCCATGAAGGGCGCCGTGTTGGCGTTACCCGCATAGCTGTAGCCTGGCCGGTTCCCGCTATACCTGACGAGCGTGACGAAGGGCTTCCGGTACGCGTCCGAGGGACTGCTGTTGTAGTCCGTGTAGGTGAACTGGGCGAACATCGGCGAATACTGGACGACAGCGAAAGGAACCTTCTCCATGGCATGGGCGATCGACGTCTTCTGCCAGTCGATGGCGTTGAAGCTCAGCGGAAGCGTGCTGTTGGAGTATGGCGACAAGAGGGCGACATCATAGCAGACGTACCCCTGCCTGCCGGGAGTGCTCCCGGTGTAGTTCGACGAAGCTTCTCTGAGGAACGCGGGAAGGGAGCCGCTTGCGTTGACCAGTATGTCTGGCCTCGCCTGGGAGAACTGGAACGAGGCGCTCCACTTCTCGCAGAAGGAGTCGTTTCTGTAGAACGTGCCGTCGGCGTTGCGCAGGGTCAGCCCGTTCGAGCCGGTTACGTTGACCATTTGCGCGTGTACATCAATGACCAGTTGGATGACTGTCACGCTCTCTGTGATGGATAGGGTGGAGTTGTACGACTGCGTCGAGTTGCCTGCCGTCATTGAACCCGTGAACGCAACCGAGGCAGAGATCGGGAAGGTGCCGGTCTTGTTGCCGGCCACGACGAAGGAGTCCCCCGACCTGTCAAAGACTGACTGGTCGTAGGACCATGACAACGAGGAGCCCGTCATGTTCTGCCCAGGTGTAATCGATATCGGCATGGTGAAGCTGTCCCCGGGATAGAGCGAGCCGTCAGGATTGGAACGGACGTAGTGGATCGAGCCTGAGATGCAGTCTCCGTAGGAGTCGCAGGGGTCGTGGAGCACCATGTGTGGAGCCCCGAAGGCAGACCAGGAGCCAAGCGTGACGACGAGAGCAAGGCAGACGAGAAGAGCAGGGAAGGCCTTCAATCGGAAGAGCGGAGCGCCGAGGGCCTAAAACGCGCCGTCTCTGGCACTTTCGGCCAGCCCTCCCCTCCCGGGAACGGTCAGCCCTGCGACCGAGCCTAACATCTCGACTGGCCATGATCTGCCCGATGGACCCGCCTCGCTTCCGTGCAGGTCGGACGCCAGGCGCTGCGAAAACTGCCGTCACTGCATAGATGAGACTCCAGAGTGGGGGCGCTGCGACCTGTACGACCGCCCCATGTCTCCGCGAGAGCGGTGCGACTCCTGGAGCGTCAGGGGAGTGCTAGTCTGGGAGAGAGGTAGGAGAACTGCCTGACCGGACCTTTCGCAGCAGATGGCCTCGTGAAGGGGCAGCTTCCAGGTGTAGTAGAGGTAGCCACAGAATCTGCACCTTCCTACGGGGTCGCGCTGTGACAAGCAACTCAGAGGCCCCGGGTTTGTATTAACCCGCGGAGTCGGGGGAGTAATGTCCACACGCCGGACATTAAGCCGCGGAGGAATAATGTGCAGACGCCGGACATTAATTCAGGAGAAGCCCTTCCTGAGCATCCATCGCTGCCTCAGCTTGGCCACGTAGGCCTCCAGCTCCTCGGACGACCAGCTCTCGACCCCGCTTACGTCGAACACCGACAGGTCCGGATAGCTGACGAACGCGCCCCGTGGCATCTCCCGCGTGATCTCCTGCCGCAGCGCCTCGAGGAACAGGTCGGTGAGGATATACTTCTTCCTGGCCCGGGTCCGCGTCACTACCTCGGCGGCCTGAAGCGCCCTGAAGGCCCTCCGGACCAGGCTCTTGCTGACGGGGAGGGAGTAGGCGCTCCGCGAGTCGAAGAAGACCCCCCGGGTGAGCATGTCTGCCACGATGAACGCCGTGACCGCGTCCCTGTTCAGGTTCCTCAACCAAGCTTCACTTTCCCCGCTTCGGAGCCAAGACGACCAGCCCGGCGACCTTTCCGCCCTCTATCTTTTGCCACGCCTCCTCGCCGTGGTCGAACCTGAGGTCCAGCGCCTCGGCCGGCTCCGTCGGCTCCCTGAACTCCCGGGCCTTCGAGGCGGAGACGGCGTACCCCGAGCCTTCCAGGTTCCTGATGAACACGTACAGTTGGCCGCCGCAGTGGGAGCACACCAGCCTGGCCCTGCTCACGGTGTCCGCCACCATGGTCACGGCTTCCCCCTGGGGGTCCGGCGACAGATGCGTCACCTCCACCTTCTCGCTGACCCTGAGCATGTTGCCTCCGCCGCAGTGGGGGCAGGCGGCCAGCAGCACCCCCTCCTCGTGGATCTCGACCCCTTCGTCTTCGCCCGGCCTCTCGACGCTGACTTCCCTCGGCTTCCGCTCGCCCTTGATCTCGGGGAAGACCCGGCCGAGCCACTTCAGGTGGTAGGCGGCGTCCCGCTTCTTCGCAGCCTCCTCCGCGTCCTCCATCCCGAACGCGACCATGGTCGCCGCGGTGGTGTAGAACTCCTCCTTGCTCCCTTCCATCCTGGCGAGGCTTTCCAGCTGCGACGGCTTGAAGCTCGAACCTGTCGCCCCCTCGGCCCCTCTCAGCCTCTGCAGGCGGTCGTCCTCCATCCTGTCAGCCAGGGCAAGCAGGCGCTTGATCGATGGGCTCGCCCGGCTGGGGTCGAAGCTGCCCCTGATCTTCCGGATGCCAGAGACGAGCTCCAGGAGCGAGACCGGCTGCCGCTCGCCCTTCTCCTCCTCGTTCTCCGCCTTGGCCTTCAGGAACATCTGGAGCTCGGAGAGCCCCTCGTCCACGTAGGCGTTGAAGACCCCGAACCTGGCGTCCTTCGTGCCTTCGTGAAGGCCCTTCAGCGCGAGGAACCGCCTGACTCCGACGTAGACGTAGTACCCTTCTTTGACTTCGGCCTTCACGACCCTCCCGGGGTTCAGCTGCCCGTTCGGCGTGCTGTCGTCGGCTGTCTCCCTGATAGAGTCGGCGAGCGACGCCACCTCGTACCTGAACCTGAACGCCAGCCTGGGGTGCGGCTGGATCAGCTCCAGCGGTATCGCCACGACCTTGGACGGTGGCACCAGGCCGTCACCCTGGCCAATGGTCGGCAGGCTCGGTCGTAACCAGGAGGGACATGACTGCGGCGGGCTTCAGCTTGAACTTCGCCACGATCAGGTCGCTCAGGCTGGAGGGGACCACCACCTCGCATGCTTCCGAGAGCGCCTCCTCCGCGAGCTTCCTGGGCGAGCGCCCCCGCCCGTCCCCGGCCTTGAGCGCGTACCTCTTGGCATACTCCGCGCCCACCTCGTTGAACAGCCCCGAATCCTTCAGGAGAAGCTCCGTGAGGGGGAGCTTGGAGATGGAATACTTCCTGAGCGAAACCGGGAGGTCCTCCCTGCTCCCGGGGAGCCCGGCCAGGCGCGCTTCCTTCAGCACCTTGAACAGCTCGAAGTTCCTTTGCTCGACCCTGACCCCGAACTCCACCCATGAAGCAAGCCGGTCCAGCCTCTTCGGGTCGTACCCTCTCCTTGTGACTGCCGCTCCCTTCAGTTCCAGCAGCTTCCCGTCGTCCGAGGCGAAGAGGGGGATCCTCAGCTTCAGGTAGATGCCGCCGCCGGCGGAGGTGTACGGCCGCTCCCTCCCGTCGACCAGTACGCGGACCTCCTTCGCGTCTCCCGAGGGCCTGACCTCGAGGATGAGGTCCTTCAGCTGGTCCATCCCCGTGTGGACCTTCGCTATGCAGGAGCTGACCTCTGCCATGCTCCGTCCTTGGCGGAGGAACTCCTGTGCGACGGACGCGACGGCCGCCTTGGTGGGCCCGAGCTCGCCCGTGACCTTCACCGCGAGCCTCTCGGCGCTCTGCTTTACCGAGGCCTTCAGCTCCGGGGAGGCGGCGAACTGCTCCACGAGGATGTCGATCTCCTTCCTCAGAGGCGCCATCCCCTCCTCCTGCTGCATCGAGAGGACCAGGGAGCCGTAGGTCCTTTGCCCCGCGCTCCTGTCAAGTAGGTCCGAGAGCTCCCGCCTGCTCATGGGGGCCGTCCCCGTGGGTCCCGTGCCCTCCCTGAAGCTTGAACCACATGTAGGGCAGGCACTATCCACCAAAGGAGAACCGCACTCCTCGCAGAGCTCGAGGGGTTCCCCGTCTCCTGGTGACATGAAAGGAGAGGCCGCGGGGCCTTTTAAGACAGACAGACTCTTCGATGACAGACTTCTATAACCTCCACCCTTTTCGCGACGGTCATAAACATTTAAAGATAACGTAATGCGAGCGTATTCCTATGCCAGAGAGACGTTTCCGAACGATCACCGTGTCGGCCCAGCTGTACCAGCAGGTCCAGGAGAAGGCGAAGAAGGAGAAGAAGCCCCTTGCGAGCTTCGTCAGCGGCATCCT
>JAJZIG010000086.1 GCA_021851265.1 archaeon
GATAGGCAAGTCGATGGTGGCGTCGTGGAGCCAACCTGCCAAGCATCGGCGGCAGGAGTGAGGGTCCTTATGACGCGTGCATCTTCGAAACGTAGCTGTACCAGTCTAGGGGACCGGCGTACCGTGGGTTTCGCCTCCTTGTATTCTTGTGCTCGAAGGTCTTCGGCTTAGCGAGCTCGAAAGCCTCCCTGAAGGTCCGGGCGTTAGTGACCTTACGAACGAGGGCGTCGTATGGGGGAAAAGCCCCGGCGTATCCCATTACCCTTCGCGCTGCCGCAACCATCTGAAGTTCCTCCTCGGTCCAGTTCGGCGACACCCACGCGTTCTTCGTGAGTGACGTGAGAGGCTCGAACCTCATCGGGTAGGATGTGACCCCCCAACTCAGGAGCTCGGCCACGCGGTCTCGGAAGTTCTGGGGGGTGTCGACGTAGTTGTAGAGCGTGTAGACGACGATTTTCCGCCTCGAGATCCCTTCCTCGTCAAGGAGCTTGATCGCCCGCTCGACGAAAGGGCCAACTCCGGGGTAGTCGTATGCCATCCGTATCGAGTGAAGCCGGAGCTTCTTCAACTTGCGCGCAACCTCTCTCGTCACCCTTCGTGCGTCCAGTCCTTGGTTGAAGTCGACCTCATAGTCGAGCCCGGCCAGTTCGTCGAAAATCGGCTCCCAATTCGCGTTGCCAAGGATGTTGTTGTCCCAGAGAATGACGCGCTTGTGCCTCGGGTAGATCAGGTTCTTGATCTGCTGACGCAGGTCAGTCGGCGGACCCTCCAGCTTCGGCACGGAACAGAACCCGCACTTGCGGATGCACCCTCGAGAGGCAAACAGAATGCTCCCGTCCCACTCTGGGATGAGGTCCCACGACGGAACCAAGTCCTCCAGCTCCGGTTTGAGACCCACATGGACCTCGTCGGCTCCGAGGAGGCGGGCATGACTGGGGAGGAGGGACGCGTAGATCCCCCCTAGAAGAATCTTTGAGCCGGGAAAGAGGCCGCGATAGTAAGCCACAGCGTCCCGGACAGATCTCCAAGCATAGGTGAAGAGGCTTGTGACGTAGATCCGATCCGGCTCGGGGAGGTCCTCCTGAGTCCTCCCTCTGACAAGGTAGACGTCGTCGCCGGCGAGCCGATGATGGGTGGCAATCTTTAGGAGGCCCAGGGGGGGATACCTCGCGTAGTAGTCGGGCTCGACTAGGAGGATGCGCACGAGCCCCCCATCGCGTCGGGGGGATAAAGATCTATGGATCACTCGTAGCAATTCGCCCCCCCCCCGTTTTATAAATACGCCCGACGTCGGCCGGGCGTGGCTGGAGAAGAGGTCGAGTCATTCAAATTCTCTGCAGCTGACATCGGGGTCGGGCTACTCGAGTCGATTACCCTCGGGCTCTACCGGGAAGCGTCGGACGTTCTCAGAGAGTACATCTCGAACGAAATTGACAGCAACCCACCCCCCTCGAGCGTCCATGTCGACATCGACCAGCCAAACCGAACTATTCGTGTCGAGGGTGACGGCAGCGGCATGGGGTTTTCCGCATTCCGAGATGCGGTCAAGATTGGGGTATCCTTCAAGGACCCGAAGACGACGGTCGGCTTTCGAGGGATCGGAATCTGGGCCGGGGTGGCTGCCTGCAACAAGCTTCGCGTGGCAACGAAGTCGGATTCGGAGCAGTTCGAGTACGAGCTAAGGGTCGATTGCGCTAAGCTTCGTTCCTACTTCTCGTCCGGGCCCAATCGCAACGTGCCTCTCATCGAGGCTCTTAACGAGTGCGCGGTCTATGTCAAGCGGAAGAGCGGCCGCCCTTGCGGTACCGAGGTCACTCTTGAGGGTGTAACCGAGCCGTTTCATGCCCTCCTAGACGAGACGGTCGTTCGTACTTACCTCTCGACCGTATCCCCCGTTGCATTCGAGGACGGTTTCAAGTTCGCCGGACCGATTGACTCGTACCTCAAGAAGTGGGTTCCGGGCTATCGGCGCGTCAAGATCTACCTCGGGCAAAGTCCCGTCCGAGGGCTCCACATCCCGGATGGGGTTCGTGCCCCGATCACACGAGAGATCGCTGTAAAGCTGGGGTCGGCTAAGAGGCCGATCACCCTTGGATACTATTGGCTGGCTCCTCCCCTCAGAGTGCAGCGAATCCCTGAGGGATTCGACAGCGGCATCCGAATCCGTGTCAAGAACTTCACAGTCGTCGGTCCCCACACAGTCCGGACGACACTTGCAGAGGCCGCCAACCGCAAGAAAAACCTACACTATTTCGACTACTGGGTCGGCGAGATCCATGCTACTCACCCTGCTCTGAAGCCGAATGCTGACCGTAATGACCTTGAAGCTTCCGTAGAGAAGGACGCTCTAGAAGGGTTCATCGTATCGGACATCTTCACAAACTCTATTGTCCCTCTTACCCGCGCCATCTCAGAGCTCTACAACCTCAACGCAGACGCGAAGACTGCATTAGAGGAGACCTCAAGTCTAACCAGGGCAGCTTATCCCGACCTCCAGGCGGCCTACGACGGCAAGCGAGAGATAACCGACCAAATTGAAGCACTTGAGCGCAATCGGAAGGCACTCAACGATCGTCTCCGCCTACACCGCGCAATTGACGGTATCGGCTCGATTCGTGACGAATGGACCCAGCATACCGAGGCCAAAGTCAAGCGGGCAATCAGTCACCTGAAGGCAATCGAGAAACGATTCGACCAATTGATTGCCTCATTGCCCGATCCGGTGGGGTCGAGTGCGAGAAGCGGTGAAGATGCTCCCGCGGATCAAACGAACATAGAAGGAGAAGACCGCGGTGAAGCTCGGGCAGACGATGAGGTAGACGCAACACCGATTGTGAATGACTCCGGCGAGCAGGATTCTACTGGAGGGGCGTCACCCGCGGGGGAGAACCAAGAACTTCTTAAGGCGGCACGCGCCGAAGGGGCCCGTATTGGAACGTTCTCCAGCGCACCTGCAGTCGGCGGCGCGACCCTAGCTGAGCTCGTGGAATCTGGACGGATCGCCACGGAAGAAGAGCTCCGTGAGTTCGCGCAAGCAGTGATCCGGAGGATTCAGCGAGAGGGGTGACCCGGGCTGAAGCGATTCGAGTCTGGGCCCGCGAAAAACTGGATCCGGGCCCAAGTCGACGGCCCGATTGTCCGAGCTCTGTCCGACCGCGTTCGAGCAGATGGGCGCAAAGTGGTCTATGTTGGAACCCCAGGCCCGGACATCCTCGACCTTCGTGAATGGCAGCACTCGGTTGACTTCGCTATTGCCTCAGAGAAAGACCCGGTATACCTGCGTGAGTTGAAGGGAAATGCAAGGAAGTTCGGTTGGGATAGGCGATATGTCTCAACAACGATGGCTGTCGGATCGCTGATCTCGCAACAAACAGAAGAGGCAGAGCAACTCTTCGAGCAGGCTCCTGATTGGCCCACCATTGTGAACTACGATGTCTACGCCCATCCGGTGCGCGCAAACTTGGAGCGATTTGATCGGAATGTGGGAATCTGGGCCGAGATCAGTTCATTCCTTAAGGCATCCCAGGACGAGGCACCGGAGATCGTTCTTCTCTTGACTGCTAACGTCCGGGGGAAGGGCACCTACTGTGACTCGGCGATTCGGTCCATCGTTGAAGAGACGCGAAAGTACGGGATCACAATTTCACAAGAGGACTCCGACCGATTCCTCACCTGTTCGATGGCGAAGAAGACGCAAATCTGTATCCCATACTGGCTGACCAGAAATGGTGCCACGGCCTCGGGCTTCAGGTTGGAGGTGCTCGACAGCATTGCCTACCCGGGAACCGGCGGGAAGGCGATGTTTCACCTCGCCTTGAGATTTCGGTCCAACCCCGTAGATTCTGAAATGCCTGAGATCCCGCTTCTCCACCTTCTGAATTTCGGGCATAGGGTAGTAGGAGAGTCAGACGGACGATTTGTAGGGCGCATTGAAGTGACTCCTGCGATCGGTCCTGCCAGGTGAGAGTTCAGAAACCTGCAGCACTGTAGGCGAGACCCTGCAACCATATGCGGCCTCGCAGGCCAGCGGCCCCGCTCGGGAAGCAGGGTCTCCGACTTTGACGCCGACTATACCGCGAAGCCCGGCATTGACCCCCGCGAGGGGGCGAGCGACGGCACCTAATGGGGGATCAGTGGAGCCGTTATGCGATGTCGAACTGGCCACGGGCCCTTACGGCCTCGTTACGCACGGGCCGATCTCGCTTCAAAAGATCAACATGGTTTCGTAGTCCCAGCCCGGTCGGGCTATTTGGGCGAATGGACGTCCCTTTGAGACGGGCGACTGATCCAGGTCCAGCATGGAGATTGAACCCAGATGATGGTGCTTGAGAACCCACCCCGACAAATAGTTGCAGTAGCCCACGCGAATTCGAATCGGCGCTGACCCCGCCCTCAGTGGTTGCCCCAAGCTATGCGGGAGGATCCGCCGGGGGTATCTCATCATTGTTAGGAACAGGGCCACAAATCATCTCATCGACACTCTGTGCAAACAGACGTTCATTGCGGCGCTGACAGCACTTTGAGGTAGTGTATGTTTCCAAGCTCCTTGTTACGAAAGGTAAGACCATGAGTGCATAAATGACTGAGAAAATCAGTACCAGGGCAGGATCAACCATCGGAGCCACTGTGAGGATGATGACCGAAATGGGCACTAGAAGGCTCATAACAACCAGCGCGTTTCCAGCGGACTTGAGAGACGTTTCTTGGGCTTCGTAATCCTCACAGATCTTGTCGAACTGTAGCCTGGGTTCGGTCACACCTCGCAGGCCATGAGTTATTCTCGAGATTTCTTTCTGGACTCCTTCGAGGTCTAACCCCGTTGGCTGCTTGGTTGATTGGGACGTGGAACCCGATTGCTGAAAGAGTTCCCTCAACTTTGGCGACTCTTCGTAAACTACATTCAATAGAGAGAACTCTGCCCTTCCTCGAAGTTGGGCAACACGCTGAACAGATCTGTCATGAAACTCCTGTCGAGCCCTTCGAAGGGTCAATACTTCACTACGAAGCCCGGTGATGTATACAGCTGTGAGGATGCCCGAGTAGGTCGAAACAATAGTGACGGCAGTTGTAAGATCCATTACTCTTGGGTGCCCGACAGTAGTTCGTCTCGGATTAGGGAGTTTTGGGTATATTCCGGGTACGTTCGGTAGACGTACAGCAGGAGTTGCCGATAGCTCATCGGAGCTATACGAGACTTGATTGTGTAGAAGTCAGCACGTGCTTGCCCGGGGAGCTTGCTCCAGAGAAGCTTTGCTGATCTCCCGCCTTCTGGAGTGAGGCTCAACCTGTAGCCCTTACCAGAGTTCATCTCCGTCGCTCCAACCTTCCCGGACTTCATGAGTGACTCCAACCGGTCGGTCAACTCCAACGAGGACGGGCCGTATGGGCCTGACGTGAACTGGAACTCGAGTAGTCTATCCGCCCCCGATCGGGTCTCCTTATCGATAAGGAAGAGTCCCTTAACCAGCCGCGTCTTTCCGTCGATCGGAGTCGCCCATCGCCACTCCCCGTTGTCCTTCTTTCCGTCCGGAGCGAGGAGAAGGGCAAGAATCGCCTCTTCTGCGTCGAGCCGCGCTGCCGTGTTCGAATTTGGGGTCTGTGGCTGCACGGCCATCGCTAGCGCCATCGAGGGCTTATCTTCAACCGCACATATAGCCGCCTATCCGTCTGCCCCTGCGCTTCGCATCGCGTCGCCGGCCAGAGGGCGGCCCACTCACGAGAGCGATAATCACTGCCGCCGTTGGGCGCACGATGCTGGGAGCTGCGCAGGGCTCGGTAGGGCCGGGATCCGCTGCCTCTGGCGGCCCCTCCGAGGCCTCCACTACCTGTCCCCCTCCCTGCGCTTCCGCTCCGGCATCGTCACCGTGCCAGGCGGTAACGGGATCTGGCCGCTATGTTCCGCTCTGTAGCGGGCTTTGGCCTCATCGATTGCCCGCCTAATGAAGTCCTGGACCGAGAGAGTTTCCCCGTCCGCCACATTTTCCTCGATCTGAAGTCGGCCCATCAGCTCTACCCCTGACCAGGAGGCGGCGCTCCTAAGGCCGCCGTAACAATACCTCGTAAAAACCACAAGAGAATCAGCGTCATGTTTTGGACCGGGAAGGCCGGTACTATGCTAGAGCAGCTTGGGGAGATCACCTCACCGCTATCGGTCCTGTCAACATAGAGTCCGCCCATAGCCAACCGGCGAAGGCCTCTCGCCCCATACTTCTGCAAGTAATCGTAGGCCCTGTCCAAATTTCCAGTCAGCGTCCTCAAATCTGCATCGGAGGGCATCATCATCAGAGTGATTCCCGGGGCTGAGGTCTGAGCGATTTGTGCGTACGTTTTGCTGTCGACGCCAGACAGAGTTCTGGCGACCAAGTTCAGGGTGGGCTCGAGCGCCTTTAGTTTCTCTTGATGCGTAGAAAATAGCTTGTCGACATCGACCTTGCTGAGTTCGTTCAGAGCGTTGGAGAAGTGATTGATAGATGCCTCCTTCTCATCATTCGCCACCGGTGTCTGAACTTCTTGCAGCCTATGATGAGAAAGCAATACCCAACCTTTCAGGGTCTCTTCAAGCGCCAACTCGGCCAACGCGAACGCTGAGGGCTCGGACACACTCCTCGAGTCCTTGAGGAGGCGTTCGCCGTTTGCTATACACAGCTGAACACCTTGTAGAGTGATCTTCAGCGGCTGCTGGGAAGGCCCCAGTTGCTCTCCTTTGAGACCGATGCTGGGTGCCTGCGTTGGACCAATGGTAGGCGCTCCCGCCTCGCTCACAGCCCGGCCCCACATTTCGAGCACTTCCCGGCGATTTCATCGCCGAGATTCCCACAGTAGCGGCATCGGATCTTGACGACTTGGCGCTCGATGGTCTTCGTCGCCTCGACCGGCGGAGCTGGGGGAGCTTGGTTGACTTGTACGATGACCGGCTGTCCTGCGGGGGCGGGCCCCCCGTAGTGGGGCGAGAACGACTGTCGGGCCTTCGCGATCGAGGCGGACCAGGCTTCGGGATCCCGAACCCTGAAAGTGATCGACTTGG
>JAJZIG010000087.1 GCA_021851265.1 archaeon
GACCTACGAGGCGGAGTGGCGGGAGAGCAAGCTCTGCAAGGAGGCAGCAAGGATGTGCGAGTATGCGAAGAACCGGCCGCCCGGCCTAGTCCTCGGAGTAAACTCCAACGTTGTTTGACTTCGGGAGTAGGGAGTAAAGCCTCTGCCTCTTCTCGTCGAAGGTCAGGGTGTGAGCCCCTTCCTCGGTGGGGATTTTCCCGACGTGTACCAGCTTGGACGTGTCAATCACGTCTATGACTCCGGGCTCCCCCGTCGCGCAGTACAGGCGTCCCTTTTGCAGGTTCATCCAGACTACGTCCGGGGGCCCTGACAGAGTAATGCGTGCCACCTCGCGCTCCTGATTGAGATCGAGTACCACCATGTTCCTGTCGTCGCAGGCCACGTAGACACGCCCTGACCCGTCTACCGTCCCCAGACCGTGAGGTCCGGCTGCTGACACCCTGACGAAACGCTCCTCTTTCATCGTCTCCGGGGAGATTATCGAGACCCCGGCTGGGTCACGGACGTTGACGAGGAAGACGTTAAGCTCCTTGTCGTAGAGGCACCAGCGCGGCCTCCCCTTGAGGACGGCTGAGGAGAGCACCGTCCCTGAGGCGGGGTCTATGAGCCTCGTATGGTTGTCCTTCACGTCGGCGACAAGTAGATGCTTCCGCCGGGAGTCCCAAGCGAGCCCGTTCGGGGTCGACCCTGCGGGGATCTCTTTGATCGCCTTGTCATGCGCCACATCGATCGCAAGGATTTTCCCGGCGCCTCTGGCAGCAACAAAGACGGTCCCTTCGTCCTGGGCGCAGAGCACGCCGCTCGCCTCCCTACACCCCCCGACGGTGGTAGCATAGACCATAGACTCTCCGTCGACGACTTCCACTGAACCTTCGGCGGTATTGGCGATGTAGATCTTGCCGCTCTGGATGTGGACGTCAGCGTGGTCGTACTCCCCGTCAGCACGGGACGGGAGCCTGATGTGGCCGACCAGACGAGGCATGCCGCCGCTAGAGCCGCCCCGGTCTAGACGGCGTGCTCCAGCTTCGTCCCTTCCTTCAGCCTCTGCTGGCAGTAGCCGTACATGGCGTCATAGAAGGGGAACTGTAGCTTCATGTTTTCAAAGTCGTCCTTGGCGATTGCCCTGAATCCCAAGGCAGCCGCTTCCAGCCCCGCCGACTCGTGCGGGCGGTCCGGGACCCTGGCGTCCGCGCCCCTGACGATTTTCGCGAGCTCTAGGAGGGCGGGGTCCTTGAGGCCGTACTTCCTGATGACGGCGTCGAAGCTGACCCGCTCTTCCCCGTTTTCCTCGTAGTGCATCAGCTCTGCGCCAGGGGTGTCGAACGGCGTTGCGTTCTTGCTCTTCGCTACCTCCAACACCTTCTCCTTGGGGACGAACAGGAACTCGGCCTGGGGGTCAACGAACCTCTTGATGACCCAGGGGCATGCGATCCTGTCCACTTTCGCCTTCTCTCTCGTTATCCACTTCATAGTAGTTCTACTACGTAGGTAGATAATCTACTTATATAAAGGTTCGAGGGAGCATCGAAGTCAGGTATGTCAGGAGTATCGCCAAGAGGAATGAAGGTAGGGGCCGTGTCGTTGTGGCTGCTTCTACTCCTAGCTGAGAGGCCTATGTACGGATATGAGATAATCAGGGAATTGGAGCAACGCTTCTCGGGCTTCTGGAAGCCCAAGACGGGGACTATCTATCCCGCCTTGGAGAAGCTCGAAGGGAACAAGCTTGTCACGAGTAGGATAGAGTTCATGGAGGAGGTCCCCGACAGGAAGCACTACGCCTTAACTGACAAGGGAAGGGACGAGCTCACTCAGTCGATGACTTATTGGACAAGAATGACAGAGGTGCTGGAGAACTACCGTGAAGTGCACGAGTCGATAGATAGGCATAAAGTGCAAGTCAGCAAGGACGAATTGGCAACAGTACTAACAAAGCTAGGCGCCTCTTTGCACGAAGGCGTTCTCGAGGTGTCTGAACTGTTTCCGGGGAAGACTCCTTTGAAGATCAGACCTACCGAGCCCGTGACCTTCAAGTTCCTTTACGCCAAAGAAAACCACAAACTAGAGATTCACATGGAAATTGAATGGTTCCCAAGATAGAAGGAATTTCAGTCCACATATGTTCCCGGAAATCCCGGCGACCGCCCGCGTCAGGTCATCTCGCTACATGCGCACGGAGTTGAATAGCAGAGGCGCGACAAAGAAGGGAAGTGATAGGGTTGGGGTATGCGCCAGCGGGGACATTGACAGGCAGGTGCCCGACGTTTACGTAAGTGCTTAGTCCCTATCCCAAAAATTGAACTTGATAGCCAAGCCCACTGATTTTATACAAAAGGAATGGATGCTAGCCGTCAGTCCCATGATCGATTACAATAGGATGGCATCCGAATATGCGAAAAATCGAGAGATTCATCCAAGAGTCTTCGAGTCTCTCACATCTCCGACGGGAAGATTGGGGGTTCTTCCAGCGTTCTTGAGGTTGGCTGCGGCACTGCGAATTACATAGGCCGACTCCACCAGCTGACCCACTGCCGGTCATACGGGATTGAACCCCTCACAGCGAATACCATCCATTGCGGAAGAGAAATTTCCGTCGTTGGGCCTTTGGATAGGGAAGGCCGAGAAGCTTGGCTTCGAACCGGACTTGTTTGACCTGGTCTTCTCGGTGGACGTGATCCATCACATCACTGACAAGTTGTCACACTTCCGAGAAGCTTACCGGGCACTGAAGCCAGGTGGAAGGGTTTGCACGGTGACCGATTCTGAATGGATAATTCGTAACCGTCAGCCGTTGTCTGTTTACTTCCCAGAGACAGTTGCGGCGGAGCTGACGAGGTACCCATCGATCAGCCAGATAACAGGCCTGATGTAAGATGGTGGGTTTCACGAAATCAAGGATAAGATGGTCGAGTTTCCGTACGAGCTAACTGACGCGTCGGCTTACCGGAGCAAAGTGTTCTCCTCGCTTCAGCTGATCTCTGAGCAAGATTTCCAGAGAGGTTTGAAGCGGATGGAGGAACAGCTAGCCAAGGGGCCTATCTCCTGCATGTCGCGCTATTCCATTGTTTGGGGAAGCAAGTAATGCGATTTTGGGATAGGCTCTTAGGCCCGCATCTGCAGGCCCGAGTCCAGGCCGGGGCATCCCTAGGCTCTATTTGGTAAAAGAAGTCCAACATGAGGCATCCATGGCGAGTGCAGGAAGATGGACGCCCACATTCCCCATCGCAGTACGCTTGTCGCGCCGGTCTCCGCCGCATCTTGGTCTAAGAAGTCAGTTCCGCCGAGTAATCGTCGGTGTAACCTTTGACGGCCTGTGTCTGGGATCTGTTGGTGGGACCGCTTGACACCCGAGCACGAGGTTGAGTGATTCATGAGAATCGGACCAATTCCAGGCGTATATTGGGTTCGTTGCGCTTCCGTCGGGAAATGGCTAGTCCAAGCGTGAAGTAGAGCAGCCTCCAGCGCCGGAGAAGTTTGAAGAAGATCTATACGTCCACGTCCCTGCGCTTCGACGGCTGTTTCGAAGGGCCAAGTCACAATCTGTCTTGGCACAACCTAGTCCAAGACCGTTCGCCGCTTGGTCCCGCGCCTTGGACGGGAACCAGCTTGATAAGGCGCGCCAAACGGTCCGACCGCAGGCGCTTTTCTATGGCCGTGATTACCACCGCCTGCCAGTCGTGCGGCTGCACAGGGAACTCCTGTGAGAGCTGTACCGTTTCGGACCAGTGCGCCAACTGCGCCGGCTGCTGCTGCCCTGCGGGCCACAGAGAATGGAGAATGGGGAGGCTCCGCCGGGCGCTCTCAATAGAGCTCATCAGCTCGGCCTGGATGGCGGTCGAAATCGCCGGCTCGATAGGCATAGGGATCCTTTCACGGAGCCCCGCCCTGCTTGCGTTCGGGGGGGACAGCGTGGTCGAGCTCTTCTCCGCGTTCGTGGTGCTCAACCACCTCAGAGGGGACGTGGCGGGCTCGGCCGGGTTGGGAAGGAGGACAGCCCTGGCGACGACTCTGATGCTCTTCTGCCTGGCCCCTGCAATCGGATTAGGTACAGCCTACTCATACGCGTCTGGTCTCAGGCCAGAAGGCTCGTTGCTGGGTGTGGCCATAGCCGCGGGGGCGGTCTTGGTCATGCCGTACTTCTGGCTGGAGAAAAGAAGGATAGGGAAGGAGACGAGGTGCCTCCCGCTCTCGGTCGACGCTATCGAGTCAGCGACGTGCTTCTTCATGTCCCTGGCGCTCCTGGCGGGCCTCCTGGCGGAATACCTGTTCGGGTTATGGTGGGCTGACTACCTGGCCACAGCTGTGATCTTAGTCTTTGTGGGGAAGGAGGCTTTGGAGTCGTACATGGAAGTGCGAGAGGGCTCCGTGCGTGCTCAGAGCATCGGTCTGGCCGCTGCGCGGGGACCAGTCAAGCAGGGCTGACCGTCCGTCGCATCAGAACGATGTCCCTGCCGAGGTGGGCCACAAGTTCGAAACCTTCGCTCTTGAACATCGGCACCGTCCCACGATGCAGCGCCACTCCTCCTTGTCGCAGTATGGGATGTGCCTCCACCTCTCCTCCTCCGCTCTTCCGGATCGAGTCGACCGCGGCGTGCAGCCCCGTTCTCGCCGCCCCCTGTCGGCGATGCCTCTTGTCGACGCAGAAGCAGGTGGTCCTCCACGATGTGCCGCCGCTGCGAGGGGCCTTGCTGTATCCCGGGCTACGGTCGACCCGGGGGAGCTCATCGCTGCGGCCGTACTGGCACCATCCCATCGCTTCGCCGTCCGCATAGACGATGACTCCGTGGGACTCCCCGCTTTCCACGAGGCGTTTCTTGTCCTGGAAGTTCTTTTCGTTCCTGCGCTTCGCGCTCCAGAGCTGCTCTTCCCGCGGTCGCGGCCCACGGCGGTGGAACCACATGCACTGGCAGCTGCTCCACTCGCCGGGCTTCCGGAAGAGCCCAAGTCCCCCATGTCTTCGGCGACAGCTCGTCGGTGGAGCAGCTCGGTCCCCCAGAGGGCATCGGATTTCATGCCGGTTGTGTCTATCCAAGCATTGGCTGCGGCCGGGCCGACCGACGTGAGGGGAGCCATCGCCTCACAGGGTGCCCGGCAGGGCCTTCGCCCCGTCGCCGAGGCGACGTACGCCCTAGGTTCAAATCGCCCCGAATTTGGGCGAGCCTGAGGCGGCATGAGCGAGTCTGGAGTGGACGACACCTTCGAGTCGATCGTCCCGGAAGAGGCGGAAGAGGGAGGCCAGCTGCCGCGGCCCAAGGCCGCGCCCGACCTGCCAATCTACCCCATCCTAGACTCCATCGACTTCTCGGACCACTTTGTGCTCCTCGGAGACGTGGGGACGGGGAAGAGCACCGTGGTCCCAATACACGAGTTCGAGAAGTCGGGGAGAGAACGTCAGATCATCATCAGGGAGCCTTCGAGGGCCTCGTGCAACGCGCTCTACTACTCCCTCGAAGCGCTGCACCCGGAGGTCAAGGAGCATCTGGCGATCATAACCAAGGACACCAAGGTCAACGTCGAGGGTCAGGTCAAGATCGTGACCGACGGCGTACTCATCAGAATGCTCGCAGACCGGTCCGTCACAGGCTCCTCGATCTACTTTGACGAGAGCCACCAGATGACCTCCCAGCTTGAGCTTTGCATGTCCCTGGCGAAGAAAGGCAAACAGGAAGCGAAGAACCTGTTCAGGGTGATGAGTGCCACCATCGACCCGGGAGAGTTCCTCCGTTTTCTGGGTATCATGAAACTACACTCGGTCAGCGGCAGGAGGTACCCGGTGCGCGTTGAGGTAGAGCTCGTCCGCAACCTGGACGCCATGTTCGACACCCTGTCGAGGTATCTGTACGCGCAGCCCAAAGGCGAGTCCTGGCTGGTCTTCCTGCCCACGAGGCGGCTAGTCGAGAAGTACGCGGGGATCTACGGCGGGGTGTACATCCACGGGGGGCTGGAGGGGTCGGAGGTGAACAAAATCCAGCGTAGGGCAGAGCAGGACAGGAACCTGAGGATCTTCGCCACCAACGTCATCGCCTCGTCCGTGAACATCTACGTGGACAACGCGCTGATATTCAACGACGTCATCAGCAGCAAGGACAACCTCGGGCAGAAGACGCTCAAGTACGGCAAGCTGGACAACAACTCCCTCCTGCAGATGATGGGGAGGGTCGGACGGTTCAAGCCTGGGCGGGCAGTCATTCTCACCAGCACGCCTGTCCCCAAGAAAATCGACCCGGCCCCCGTCCACAAGGACCTGGAGACAGAAACCCCATTCGACCTTGTCCTCCTGATGGCCAAGTACGGCCTCGACCTCTCAAGTCTAGAGTTCATGTCGAGAGTGAACCACAAAGAGGTAGGCTTCGCCGAAGGCTGGTTGAGGGACATCGGCGCCATAACGCTCAGCCCGCGCGGCATCACCAGGAAGGGCCTGCTGATGAGCGAAATCCCCTACGACCCAGACTTCGCGCACATGATCTCAGACGCGCTCCTTTCGGACGACTACGACATGGCGGGGTTCTTTCTGGCCTGCGGAGCCTTCGGGGATTCGCTCAACCACGCCTACAAGGTCGACTTCGAGCGCCCTGCCCGGCAGTTCCTCTACAGGATGGACAGGTCCAACGAGCTCAACGTCAAGGCGCATCTCCTGAAGGGGTACTCGGAAGACACAGACGGCTCGTTCAAAGCAAAGCTGACGGCCAACGGCATATTCTCCCGGTTTGTCGAAGAGGCTTGGAAGAACTACGGCGCGGCGAGGGACTCGCTGAACGACCTTCTGCTATCTTCAAAGGGAGGCCCTCTCCCACTGGAGGTGACTGTCGATTCAGAACCTGACCATCTTGAGTCGTACCTGACGAATTCCCTCTCCTTCGAAAGATACGATTTCCA
>JAJZIG010000088.1 GCA_021851265.1 archaeon
CGAGCCTGCCCGTCATGGACAACCGGGCCACCCTGTGGTGGGCTGTGGGGGCTTCGGTCGCCGCGATATTCTTCAGCGCCTATCTGCGCTCGGCGTCCTCCTACTCCGTGACATCCTCCCACGAGTGAACTCGTGGGCTTCCAGCGGCGGGCTTCTTGCCCGGTGGCACGATCCACGCCGCGTATAGTTAGTCCCTGCTTCCTCGGCCTGGCGTCATAGCCTATCGCCTATGGCTTCCGCTCGCCCCTGAACGCTCGGAAAAACGGAGGTGAGGAGGGCCGACGGCCCTCCTCCTGTCACTATGGGGGTGATACGAGGTACGGGATGAGGTTCGCGACGTTGGGGGTGCCCCAGCCTGAGGCATCGTCCCAGCCTGCCGCCGCGCTATACCCGAAGCCGGTGCCGGTGAGTTTGTTGTCGCCTACTGTGATGTCATGGAAGGAGCTTGCGTACACGGTGGGGCTGCGGCCGATGGCATAGATGGATGGGTTGAGTTCGCCGAGGGGGTGGCCCGCCGCCTGGTCCGCCAGGGCAGCGATCGCCGCCCACTGCGGGGACCCTGCGCTGGTCCCTCCCACTACGAAGAAGACAGGCCCGGTCGCGCCGATGCAAGAAGGACATGCGCTCCATACCACGAGGACGCCGCCGTTGACCGCGGCGTTGTAGGACACGTCAGGGGTCGCCCTGCTCGACAGTCCGAGGCCTTGTTGGTACCCCGGCACGCCGAACAGGAGGCTAGGGGCTCCGCCGCTTGCAGCTGTGTAGGTAGGCTCGTTCCACACCTGCTCTCCTCCGTAACCGGAGGGGGTGCAGCTGCCGCTCGAAGGGCACGAACCAGCGGCCAAGCCGCCTGGGTATGGGTCACCCATGGTCCCGCCCACTGCCGTCACCAACGGGTCGGACGAGGGGAAGAGCGCGTTGGGGGTCGCGATGCCGTTGGTCGCGCCTGAGTCGCCTGCCGAAGCGAAGACGGTCCAGTGGTTGGCCACGGCGGCCTGGTAGTTCTGCACCGCCTGCATGACCTGGGCGTTGTTGTTGTGTATCAGATACTCGGGGATCCCGAAGCTCTGCGACATTATCGCCCCTGGGAACATGGGTATCACCTTGCTCTCAGCCACGTTGATCGCGTTGCCGCCGGGGGACGATGCGACGTCGAGGACGATTTTGGCCCCTGGGGCCATGGCGTGGGAGTACTCCACGTCGAGGCTGGTCTCGATGGACCATCCGAATGGTCCTAGAGGGTTGAGGGACGTGTAGCTCGGGGTCGGGCATCCGCCCGCCGGGCAGATAATGGTGAAGGACGGGGGCGGGGCAATGCCGAAGGTAGTGTCGAAGAGGGCCAGGTCGCTGGCTATGGTCGGGCTTCCGTAGGCGTCGACGATGACTATGGTCTGTCCGGCGCCTGTGAGGTCAGACGGGAAGTTGTAGGCAGACCTGATGAACGCCGGGGAATAGCAGACCAAGGTCGAGTTCGGGCTTGAGCAGAATGTCAGAGGGTTGAAACCAGGAGTGGCCGTTATGCTGTGGGTGCTGGCGAGCTGGTAGACATCCTGAGGGATGTAGTTGAAGTCGCTGCTGCTTCCTGTAGCTGGCGCCGCGACCGCGAGCGGGCTCGCGGCGAGGATGAATGAGAAGGCTATCGCTGTAAATAGAAGGGTTTTCTTCATCGCATGTTATGCGGATCCGCATTATTTAGGGTCTTCTTGTAACGAACCTATCCCAAGACATCCCATAGGAGTCATGCTGCAGGCGAGCCTGACCAGCCCCGGGAGCGCGTCCGGGCGCCTCCCGTGCCCGACAGCGGCCTTCCTGCGGTCCTCCAGCCGTCCGAAGAACAGCTCCCAGCTGTACCTGAACCGGCGGTGCCTTTCCTCCTCGAAGAGCATGGGCCTCCCGTCTTCCGACGTCTGGCGAGCCGGGGGATGCTGGACGCCGCGACCTGGGCGCCCTCCGCCATGGCCGTGCTCAACGCCGTGCGGGACAGGAAAGCTCGCAGGGCCCTACGCGGGCCGGGCCGAGAGGACGTAGATGACCAGCGCGGCCAGCGCCAGGGCCGCCCCCCTCAGCCTAAGGGCCCTGATCGTCCCCCCCGCGCCCCCGGCCCCGGACCTCAGCCTGAGCAGCGGGGCGAAGAGGAGCCCTGTCCCGGGGACCAGGGCGGCCATGGCGAGGGGGAGGGTCCCGGTGGCCACGGCGGCTGCATAGAGGGCCACCCCGGCGCCCAGCAGGGCGACGGACAGGTCGACGGAGCGGGCCTCCCCGAGGGCCAGCGCGGTCGTCCTCCTGTGAGGGGCGTCTTTCCCAAGGTCCCTGACCTCCTGGAGGACCCCTGACATGGCAGCCGCGCAGAACACGGCCCCTGACAGGAGGGCTGCACCGGCGGACGGCCGGGCGTAGAGGGCGTACCCCATGAAGACGAACAGGGCAGGGACGGCGCCGTGGACGGCCACGTCTACTCCCGGCCGCGCCTTGAACGCGGGCCCCCAGCTGTACCCCCAGTAGAGGCCGTAGACGAGGGGGGCGGCGTAGAGGGCCGGGGGCGAGACGAAGTAGAGTGCTGCGAGCGAGCCTGCGGCCAGGAGGGCGAACGCTGCGACCCCGGCGGCTCTCCCTATCTCGCCGTTGGCTATCGGGTTCCTCGAGGTCCCTGCGACCGAGTCCTCCTCAGAGTCCGCGACGTCGTTCAGGACGAACGCCGAGGAGGAGAAGAGGGCGATGAAGCAGAGCAGGGCTGCGAGGCCCGAGGGGGAGCTCACCCCGGCGTACAAGGCCCCGGCCACCCCGCAGAGGAGGAAGAGAGGGCCGTATTCATGGAACCTGAGGAGGGCAACCCACGGCCGCGCCTGGCTCAACGCCCCCGGCAAGGGGACGGGGACGAATTAAGGATTGGCCGACTCTTCCGGCTCGGTCTTTCCCATTCGCAATTCTTTTTACTCCGCCCTGGCGAATCGACCGCGGTTGTCTGGTCTCGGCGCAGCCGGGAAGTCTGGCAGGGCCCCTGCCAAGAAGGTGAGGACGGGCATCTCCTTCGACCCCGACATAGCCGACGCCCTGGACAGGCGCTCCAGAACTTTCAAGGAGCTCGGCGTCAGCAGGAGCGAGGTCGTCAACGCCATACTGATGGCGTTCCTCGAGGCGGACGGCTCCAACGAGGCCGTCTGGGACGCCGTCACCAAGAGGAGGATCAGGCGGCGCGGAAGGCGCCAGGACGACGCCGTCGGGGCATAGAACGCGCAGACCTGCATCAAACCAGAGCGACGGCCGAGCCCCGCCCTTCCTTCGTGATCAGGTTCACGCCGTAGGCGGCTGCCAGCTCCCTGGCGTCCTGGTCCGGCTCTGACTTGCAGACGAGGTCGACCTTGAACTCGCAGTCTGTCTGCATGATGAACGCCTTCATGATGTCTGCGGCCTTCAGCTCATCCACCGCCATGTAGCCGAGCTTCGTCCCCTCCCTGCTCTCCATCAGCAGGTCGAAGGAGTGCTCGACCCCGGAGAGTCCACGCAGGCTGCCGGGCCGGCTCATGTACCCCTTCCTCTCCATCGTGGCCCTCACGGAGTCCAACGGCACGGACCCCTGCGCCCTGGTAAGCTTGCGGTCGGCTATGACCTTCGACATCAGTCCGTCGTCTAGCCTGCCGAGCTCCAGCTCCGCTGCGCTCTCCTCCAGCTCCAGATAGGACCTCAGCAGCAGCGCCCCCTTCGGCTCGAGCTTGTAGGTCATCCTCCCTCCGTTGGTCTCCGCCGACACCATCCGGTGCCTCAGCAGCAGCTCGAGGTAGACGAGGGTGAGCGGCCAGGTCAGGTTCGCTTTGAACATGATGTTGGTGGGCCTCTCGGCCCCTTCGCGGATGGCCCTGAGGACGTCCCCCACGATGTCCAGCTTGGAGCGCCTTCCGTGCTTCGCCCTCGGGGTGTCGCGGTAGGCCAACCTCCGACCTCCCGGAAGCGGAGGATTTGAGCTTCGCCGAGGGGAAAAATGTCAGAACATGCATAGACAAAACCCTTTGTGCACAATGGATTCTCAGATAGAATGACATTACATAACCACCGCATGTTGTGTCGCTTCGCGGTCGCTTTATTAGCAGAAGACGGACTCACGCGCATGCAAGACGAGCTGCCTGCGGTCGGCGCCTACGGATGCGGCGCCTCGGTTTCGGGTCCCAAGTCCGAATTCGTGGTTGCAAGCGGCCGGGGGGCCGGGCTGCCACGCGCGTTCGAGTCAAGCGGGGTCGGAGCATGCGGCTGGTAGGCGGCTTCGGATCCAGGGGGCTCGCCCTGAAGTTCGCGATCATAGCCGTCTCCTTGCTTTTCGTCACCGTCCCTGTCTACGCGAAGGGCCCGACGCACGTGACGCACGCGAAGCACACGAACTACAAGGGCGGGAAGTGGGACCCTGTCATCCAGCAGATGGTCGTCAGCGGCTGCGACGTCAGCAGCTCGGTGCAGTCCTGCCAGGGAGGGTACAACACGACGCAGACCTTCGGGTCGCCGCTCCCCGTGGGTGACGTCGTCACCCTGACCGTGACATACGCCGCCGACACCGCGTCCAACGCGGCTCTCACCTTCTCTGACACGCTGGGGAACAGGATAACCGTGGTGTCCCAGCAGTGCACGCCTACGGCCCCGACCCTGTGCACGGCGGTCGCATACTTCGTGGTGACGAAGGGCGGGTACGACGACATCTTCTTCGGGGTGGTGGGAGGCACGCCGGGGTGCGTCCACTACACGGCGGAAGACTGGTACGCCGCAAACTCCGGCCTGCTCGCCCCGCTGGGGACGAAAGGATACTGCAACGGGACGTGCAGTTCCACCCTTGCCATGGCGCCCATCGTCTTCAGCACGGCGCCCAGCGAGGCCATAGCCGTGGGCACCTCCGAGGCGTACTTCAGCGGCCAGCTGGTCTCCTGGACTCCCAGCATGGGCTTCTACTACTACGGCAACTGTGCGTACTCGACAGGAGGGTACGGGCTCCTGATGCAGGCCACCAACTCCACGGCGACCAGCTACGCCTTCTCTTCAACCTCCACGCCTGTCGCGACGATGTTCGCCGGTTCGGCAGAAGTCCTCTACGTGTGACCGGCGGACTCCGCGCCGTTCCTTGCCTTGCGCCTGGCGAGGACGTCCAGCCAGGGGTTGTCGACCGTGGACTCGGGGACCGCCACCCCCGTCCCGCCTTCGGCCCTGGGCTGGACCTCCGGGGCTTGCGGCCTTGCGACGACTACCTGGTCCCTGGGCTGCGGCGCCTGCCTGGGCTGGGGGGCCATCACCCTCACGCTGGACACGTTGGCCGCGGCGGGGGCGGAGTAGACGGCCGAGCCGGACGTCTTTATGCCGGAGAGGTCCTTCCTCACCGCTGTTATCTCTGACATGATGGAGGAGACCTTCTCCGCCAGGGCGGGGTCTACCTTGCGGTCGTTCCCCTTCATCTGGAGCCCGACCTGGTTCACCGTGTCCGTGAGCTTGCGGAGCGAGGACTCGATGTCGGCATACACCCTCTCCGACGGCGGCTTGGTGAACGGCTGCAGCACCACCCGGAGGACTATGAGCATCGCCCAGATGAACGTCAGGGAGTAGACCCCTATGGGGAACTGGGGGAGGTAGAACAGGTAGAGGATCATCCCCGCCGGGAACGAGTGCAGGGTGGGGAAGACGAAGCTCCAGACGAAGACCCCCACCACCCCGACCCAGGCCATGACGTCGAGGAGGGCCAGGGACAGCGAGCCGGGCGGGCCGTGGACCTTCCTGTAAGAAGAGTACCTCAGGCCGAGGAGGATCAGCCCGCCCAGGGCGCCGACCGCCGCCGTCGCCCCGTAGTCGTTGGAAAGCTGGCCGACGTAGGGGGCGGCTATGAGGTAGATCAGTGCCGCCGTGAGGGCGACGAAGACCACCAGGAGCGGCCTGGTCCCCCTGCCGACGCGCCGGCTCCCCTGGAGCATGGCCGCCCGCCTCTTCTCCGTCTCCTCGAATGTCACGGAGGGGCTCACCGGTCTAGGTACTGCCAGCCTTCGCGCTCGTCCCAGTCCCAGACGAAGTCGTCTGGGATGTACATCCCGTAGGCGACGCACCCCTGCCAGACGTTGTAGACCGGGTTCTTGGTGAGCGTGACGTTGACCCCCTGGATCCCCTTGGCCTCCAGCATCAGCCTGAGCTTCGTGGACGAGTCGACGGCGGAGGCCTCCATCCCCGAGGGGACCTGCCAGGAGAAGCCCCCTCCCGAGAGGAAGATGGAGCGGTACAGGGCTGGCTGTATCTCGAAGCTGCACTTCTGGACGGACTGGATTATCACCTCGGCCAGGTCGGTGGTCCCGGAGACAAGCTTCCCCTCGGAGTAGGAGTCGGCGGGCTTGGGGAAGCCCCGGCGATAGTAGGACGAGAAGTACTCGTTGGAGGGGTCGAAGAAGTACTCGCCGATGAGGAACCGCTGCCAGCTGTTCTTGTCCAGGTCGATGGATATCCGCGTGTTTGGGACCCTGAAGACCGCGCCGTACTTCGGGTTCCCCTTGTCCGCCATCACGTCCTTCAGGCTCTTGGGGACCAGCCCCAGGGACTCCTTGAAGAGCTTGACCAGCTTCGGCTCCCGGGCGAGGTCCCCGTAGCCCGCGTCCCTCAGTATCTCCGCGGCCACCAGGTCGCAGTCCCCGCCGGCCCTGTTGAGGGTGATGAGGGCGTTGAATATCATCCCGCTGCTGATGGGTGCTATCTGGACGTTCCCGGCCCCGGCCTCCAGGACGGTGCACGCCAGGACCTTCTGCGATATGGCCACGGCGAAGGGCTGGGGGATGACAGACACTGCCTTCACCAGCTTCCTCCCCTCCTCCTGGTTCACCTCCCTGTGGATG
>JAJZIG010000089.1 GCA_021851265.1 archaeon
GGTGCTTGGAGCCGGGGCCTCGGCTGTCGCGGACGCCCAGGGATACGCCCTCCTGTGCAACTTCCCCGTCCCAGGTGGGAACCTGATCAACAGCCAGGGCACCATCACCGTCTCGGTCCAGGCCCAGGGCTACTCGTCCAAGTCCCAGCAGGTCGCGGTGATCGAGGGGCAGACGACCAGCGCGACGGTCCAGCTCTCTGGAGGGGGCTTCTCCAACCCCTACTTCATGGCCGGCATCGGCATAGCGGTGATAGGCGTCGCCGCCGCGTTCGCGGGGGTCATGCTTGGAAGGAGGCCCAGTAGATAGCATGAGCCGCATGGGCCCCATGGCCGCGTTCTTCCTCGGCTTCGCTGTCTGGTTCATAGTGGCCTTCTTGGCTGTGGACGTCCTGAGCCTCCCGTTCTTCTTCATCGCGAGCTTCTTCGGAGCCGGGCTTTCGTTCCTCCTGATCGTCGCCGGCTTCTCCGCCCTAATCGGCTTCCTAGGCGGCGTTGTTTCCCTGGTAATGTACTACATCTGGTCGGCCCTCGACCGGACCCAGCAGTTCGTCCTGGTGGTGGCACTGCTGGCCATCGGCCTCCTCTTCGTCCAGGTCGAGCTCGACGCCGTGGCACTGATCGGGCTGGCCCTCACCATGTCCGGGGTCGGCAAGGGGCCAGGAAGGTCCAGGAAGGGAGGGCAGCCGGCCCTGGTGAGGAAGTGAGAGGTTGGTACGCCTCGGCATCCGCGGCAGGGAGTACATCAAGGACGACAAGGCGTCCATAGTCCTCCGTGTCGCAGCCTACGTCGGCGCCTTCGTCATACTCATCTTCGCGCTGAACTCGCTGAACTTCTACCTGATCGGCCTCTCAATCCTCCCCCTCGCCTTCCTCCTCGCAGCCGAGGCCATAGGCCTGAAGGCAGGTTCGCAGAACGAGCCCCCTTCGGTCCCCAAGGGCCAGATCTACCGAACGAGGTTCACCCAGAGGCAGCAGCAGTCCGTCCTCCTGGGGGTAGCAGCTTCGCTGATCGTCTTCGCCGGCTACTGGTACGCCGCCCCCGCCCTCTTCGGGCTCCCCTCGGCGGTCTTCGGCTCCCTGGTCGTCAGCTCGGGGATCCTTACCGCCTTCTCCATCGACGCCGTCTACTCATTCTCCGAGGCTGTGGCCGAGGAGCGCTTCGTCAGGTTCGCCGCGGTCAACGGGGTGATCTACCTCACGGGGAACGCCTGGTTCGGCCTCGGCGGCTCGATACTCATCTTCTGGGCCATCCACGTCTCGAGGTACTGGAACGACCCCCAGGCCCAGGGGCTGATCCTGGTGTCCGGGTCCTTCCTGGGCTACATCGACATCCTGTACAGGTCGATCCTGGTGAGCACCCTGGCCCACGTCATCTGGAATCTGGCTGTGTCAGCGGGCACGGCCCTGGTCGTCGCCGCCCCCGGCCTCAGCCTGGGAGCCCTCCTGACGGGGACCGCCGTCTTCGTGGTCCTCCCGGTGGGGGTCTTCGTCCCGGTCGCGGCGGTTCTTGCCTGGAGGCGCCCGGACCTGTTCACACGCATGGCTCCGATCGGAGGAAGAGCGCGATGAGCTGGAGGACCAAGGGCCGCGGAAGCAGCGCCAGGCGCTTCCAGTCCCGGCCGAAGCGCAGCCTCTACGGCCCAGCGAAGGACGAGAACCTGGCGGCAGACGTCCACGCCAGTTCCGGGGCGGACGCTAGGAGGTCGGCGGACCAGCTTGAGATGGATTTCCGAAGTGCAAAGACGGAGGCCCGGAGGGAGGAGGTCTGGCGCGCGACTCTCCAGGAGTCGAACCGCCTCTTCGTCGCCGGCCACAACAGGAACAACGGATCCGCGGCCAGGAAGCGCCTCCTCGAGGAGCACGAGACCTTCAAGGCCAAGGCGGACGGGATGCACGAGGAGCTGGTGAAGGAGGGAGCCTTCAAGGGAGGGGAGCGTTCGTCTTGAGGGCCACCCACCTGGCCGTGGTCGCGCTGCTGATCATACTCGTGGCGGTGTCGGGGTACGTCGTCGAGACGAGGATGGGTCCGCACACCTCCCCGGTCAGCCCGACCACCACGGGAGCGTCCTCCCCGGCCTCCGGGTCCTTCAAGCTCTACCTGGACTACACCAACGGGACCCAGGTGCAGATCTTCCCCAACGGCCCGACCATGTCGGTGACCTGCGGCAGCTGCTCAGGAGGGGGGAGCGCCATCACCTTCAGCCCGTCCATAGCCGTCAGCTTCACGGGCGACACCATCACAGGCGGCTCGTGCTCCGGCACGGTCTCCTTCAACTCGCCAGGCGGCGTCTCGGTCGCCTCCCAGAGCGTCAGCGGGACCGGGTCCGCGTCGACCTCCCCCATGGCCTGCCCAATGACCGCAGCCACCGTCCCCTTCAGCGACTTCTCGTCGCTGGCGTCGGGGACCTACACCCTCACGGCCACCCTCAACGGCCAGGGGTCAGTGACCTTCACCTTCGGAGGTCCCGACTCCGGGGTCGGCTACCCGATCACTGCGGTCTCGGCCAGCGTAAGCATCACCGTCTCAGGCGGCACGGTGACCGGGGTCTCGGGCTCGATATAGGAGGAGAGGCGCGGTGAAGGTCCCGAGGTGGGCTGGCGTACTTGCCATGGTCCTGGGGCTCGGCATGGTCCTGGCCTCCATAGGGGTGGTCCCGACGATGGCGGCCGCCCAGCCAGCCCTCCCCTCGGAGATCTCCGGATCCTCGGTGATCCAGCTCCCTCCCTGCAACGGCCAGGCCACCGCCGACTGCACCCTCTCGCAGTCCTGGAGCGCTTCCCTCCTAAGTCCGGACCAGGCGGCCGCGGTCTACGTCGCCCTTGGCGAAGCCTCGGGCAGCTTCTCCACCTGCGGGATGATCGCGTTCTACCAGTCAGACCTCACTTCGGCCTCCCTCCTTCCCGGGGGTCTCCAGGCAGAGAGCGTCCTCTTCTACGGCGGCCACCAGCTGGTCAGCCCGGAGCTCAGCGGCTACCCGGGGACCGGCTCGACCCCCTACGTGCACTACTCGACGGCCGACGGATGCGGGACCTACGGCTCCGGGGTGACGACGTCCACGACGACCACGTCCCAGTCCTCGGCCGCGACCACCGGCTCGGCCACCTCCACTGCGACGGTCACCACTACTTCGACGTCGAGCTCCATCAACACGACGAATCCGGGACCCTACGGCGGCCACAGGGCCCCCGACTACGCCCTGGCCCTCCTGGGCTCTGTGTCCACCCTGGGCGGCGCCCTGGTGGTCGTAAGAGGGAGGTTCCCCTAGGGCATGAGCCACCTCCAGGAGTACAGGCTCGACAGGCGAAGGATGGCCCTCCTGGCCAGGTCCGGGGCGACGTCCTGCTCCTCGTGCGGGGCCGTCTTCGTCGAGGGGGAGAAGGTCGTGAGGAAGCCCTGGGCCGGGTCCAGGGTCTACTGCGAGGGCTGCGCCCTCAGGCTGGGAATCCTATCTTGTTAACTACCGCGGGGGCCCACGAGAAGGGAGCGGCTTGACACCCGAGAACCCGCACCCCAGGAGGGAGTCCCTCCTTTCCGTCCTGCTCATAGTCACCATCGTGCTGTCCGCAGGGGTCGGGGTCTATGGGCTCGCTGCCAGGTCGTCTCCTCAGAAGACCCCTGAGGCGCCCGCGGGCATCACCGTGGGGTTGAAGGTGTCTGCCTATCACCCGGGGCAGAGCCAGCCCTACGCGGTGCGGAACCTGCCTCAAGACTTGGTGCTGAACAACTTCAACAACTACTTGTTGACATTCATGGCTCCAGGCCAAGTCCAGAACCAGAATTTCGTAAACTCTGCAGGCACCACCGGAAGCAAGAGTGCGTGGCAAGATTCGCAAATCTTCGATGAATCGTCTGGCTGCGGCGCATCAAGTGGTTGTGGCGGCATAGTGGCTATAGGGACCAGCACCACAGCCCCGGCCAGGACCGACTATGGGCCAGGCGCCATCCTTGGGACATATACGACCGTCACGTCCTCCACCTGTTCGACGGGGACCACCGATTCCGTGGTCTTCTCCGGTTCCGTGGCTGTCTCGGCCACCGCGACGGTGACGGAAGCGGTAGGAGGTGTCCATACTTTGGACAGCGCCGACCAAGTAGGGCCGTATTATTTCTTCCATGACACGTTCACAGGTATAGCTGTGGTTTCAGGTGATACGGTAGATGTCCAATACACCGTCAGTCTTGGGAGCGCAGGGTTCAACGTCAACCTCTGCAACTATCTGGCCGGGCTCTTCTCTCCCATCACGAGCGCCGCCGCAGTTTCGGTGAGCCTGACCGACAGCGCGGGGACGGCCAACACGTTCTACATGTGGGTTCCCGTAGACTCCTCAGGTTGTGCGCTGTCCACCTCGTCGACGACGTGCAGCGGTCCTGCCCAGTCGCCAGTGATGGGAATAGGCACAGGGACCACCGCCTACACTCCCACGACGCATTGGCTGACGACGGCAGTGGCAACGACCACCACCCTCGACGAATACTCCTACGTCTCCGGGACGACTTCTTACATCTACCTCGGCGCAGGCTTCACAGGTGCATCGGGCGATTCGATAACTGAGGCTGTCCAGGGCCTGGTCCTCTCCTCCAACGATTACCTCTTCTTCGGCTCGACCTTCACCGCCCAGAGCGCAGGTAGCTCCTTCGGCATCACAATGGACATAAGTGACTGAGAGTGTGCATCTCGTCAAGTCGCGCCGCCTGAAAGTCCTCTCCCTCTTCGCCCTGTCCCTGCTCCTCTTTGACGCCGCAGTCTACGCGAAAGGCCACGGCACCGACCCCACCCAGGCCATAACCGACACCCTCACCGGGGCCATGGACGCGGTGAATCACCTTGTGAGCCCGGCCGACACCCTCACCGGGGCCATGGACGCGGTGAATCACCTTGTGAGCCCGGCCGACACCCTCACCGGGGCCATGGACGCGGTGAATCACCTTGTGAGCCCGGCCGACACCCTCACCGGCTGCTTCAACGACACGGCAGGGGCCTGCGCCATGCTCGCGTCGGTAACCCAGCCCATAGACGCCACCTTCAGCAGCACCAACGGGGGCTCGGAGCAGACCGTGACAGTTACCGGATGCTCCCCCACACCTGCGTCGTTCACAGGCGACGGGACGGTGCACGACATAACCATGGAGGGCCCCTGCGCGTTCACTCTCACCCTGCCTTCAGGCTACGTCTGGGCCTCTGGCGGGTCGGGGACCTCATGTAGTTCTGGGACCTGCACCACGGTCGACGCCACCTATGAGGCGCACGGCTCGACATACTACGCCGCCGTCTTCACGGGGACTTCATGCTCGGGAGGGAGTTGCTCTGGAGGCTCGTCAGCGACGACCTCATCCACAGATTACTCGACACCCTCATCGGTCACAGTGGAGGCGATAGTCAACGCGTCCAGCTGGCCCTCGACCGGGCAGGAACAGATCATGGAGGATTCAAGCGGAAACAACTTCTTCCAGCTCGGAGCCTACAACGGCGGCGTCGACATCAGAGCGTGTGGGACGGATGAGCGCCCTCTGGGGTCGCTGACTGCCAACGACTGGTATATGTTCGCCTTCACCTGGTCCTCGTCGACCTCCTCTTTAAGCTGGGCGATAGCAGATGTTTCTGGGACAGGAGGAGGCATAAACATGAATGACCTCTCCATAGTTGCATCCAACACCATCTCCTCCTGCTCCAACACGGTCTACAACGCCCCCCTCGACCTTGGCTATTCGTCATCGACCGTCCTGAACGGCTACTACTTCACCGGGCAGATATTCGGGGCCGCAGTCTACAACACGGTGCACAGCCTGACCGTCTCACAGCTCCAGACTGACGGGGGCGACATAGCCACCGGGACCAAGTCGTCGGACTCCGTCGCACTGCTCAACGTGCAGTCCGCAGCTATTACAGAGCAGGTCGTCCCCACCACACTCACGATTTCCTCCGTCACCTTCGCCACAGTCTCCTTCACGCCGGTCACGACTTCGGTCACAGAGAAAGTGACCTTCACGCCACAGCCGGGGGTCACGACCTCGCAGAGCGTGACCGTCTCAGGCTGCTCCGCCTCGGCGAGCTCAGCCGCGATCGATTCTGTCCAGCTGTCGTTCACCGCGACGCCGTCCTGCGAGTTGACATACACAGCCCCTACGGGGAACACGAGCGCAAGGTGGGAGTTCTGGAACGCCACGGCTTCGGTCGGCCAGACGACTTACAAGTTCACGACGGGAGCGTCGGGGGACACGCTGTCTATACCGATCTACTTCCAATACGCGGTCGCCCCCTATTACACCGCTGTCTCAGGGACTCCGAGCGGCGATTCCCTGAATTACTATTACAAGAGCTTCGGGTCCGCCCTGACCTACGCTATGACCACCACCAGCTCCACGACTGTCTGGCCCGACGCAAAAACCTCAGCCACGGTAGGAGACAACTATGTGAGCGCAACCGAGAGATACAGCGCCAGCGCTAACACGACTGTCTCGGCCGCGAACCTTACGGGGCCCGACATGAGCGTCTACCAGCAATTTGGGCTCACAGCGTCCTACTCCGGCACTGTGGCAAGCGGGGGAGCGCCCTCCCTGGCCTGTCAGACCTGGGGAGCAGCCTCCTCCGACTTGCTCACCACCACGGGGACGGTCAAATGGGAAGACTCAGGGTGTGCGGCCACCGTCACCAAGCCCGGCGCAGACTTCCCAGGAGGAGGCTTGAGATACGAGACCAGCTTCGCCAACTTCACTGTCAGCGGAGCCACCACCATAGCCCCGTCCTTCTACCAGCAATACCAGGTCACCCCAGGCACCGGGATAACCAAGCTCCAGGGCGACGCCTTCGGCTCATCCACCACGGACA
>JAJZIG010000090.1 GCA_021851265.1 archaeon
GCTTCTTCCCGTAGAAGCGTATGTCCTCAGCCGTCCCACCATCTGAAAGGTGCAAGGGCGTTACCGTGCATATGGTGGCGCCCTGGCCGGGACTTTCGTCTCAGCGATTTCGAACCCGGGTCGCTGCCGCTCTGCCGGCCCATAGCCGGTGACAGGGCAGCATACTGACCTCTATACGACCAGGGCACCTGAAAACGGGCTGGGTCACGGGGTGGTTTTAAGCTTCATACCCGTTCGAGGAAGTTGTCCCCTGAAGTAAGGGGCGCCGTGTGGTGCTTGTGGGTCGAGCCGCACCGCTCCAGATGCCTCTTGAACTTCTTGGCGCTGATCAACTTCCCGCACTTTGGGCAGACCGGCACGCCCGCAACCCCTCCGTGGCGGCGTATACGTCTTCCTTCGCTGACCAGAAGGGTTGAATCCGGGCACGGGAGGGTCTGGCGATGTGAAGCCTGTGAAGAGGTGTGGCTGGTCTTCGTTGGACATGCCGCTCCTCCAAGAGTACCACGACATGGAGTGGGGGATCCCCCTCCACGACGACCGGCTGCTGTTCGAGTTCCTTGTGCTCGAGGGGGCCCAGGCTGGCCTGAGCTGGTACACGATACTGAAGAAGCGGGAGAACTATAGGCGGGCCTTCGAAGGGTTCGACCCGAAGCGGGTGGCGAACTACGACCAACGGGCGGTCCGGAGTCTGCTGGCGGACCCGGGGATCGTCAGGAACCGCCTCAAGGTGAATGCCGCGGTGCAGAACGCGAAGGCGTTCGTCAATGTCCAGGAGGAGTTCGGGTCGTTCGACGAGTATGTCTGGAGGTTCGTCGGCGGAAAGCCGAAGGTCAACAGATGGCGCGCGCTCAAAGACATCCCGGCGGTTACTCCGGAGGCGCAGGCCATGAGCAAGGACCTGATGGCCAGGGGATTCAGGTTCGTGGGGCCGACCATATGCTACGCCCACATGCAGGCCACCGGGATGGTGAACGACCACGTCACAGGCTGCTTCAGGTACAAGGAGATTGCGGCCCTCTCTTAGAGGAGGCCCAGGGCCCTCAGGCCGTCGGTAATCCTCTTCGCCTCGACCTTATCCAGCGGGAGCAGCGGTCTCCTCGGGGACCCGCAGTCCATCCCACGCGCTCTGAGTATTTCGTAGTAGGCCGAGATCTGATTCTGCTTCACCAGTCCCTTGAACGCCCGGACCTGGTTCTGTGCGGCCAGGGCCGCGGCGTGGTCTCCCTTCCTCACCGCCGAGAACATCGACGCGAGGAGCTCGGGGAGGGCGCAGGCTCCCCCCGAAACCAGGCCGGAGGCGCCTGAGTTGATCGCGAAGAGCCCATACTCCTCGGTCCCGTTCATCACAGGGAAGCGGTCCGGGACCGCGTCCATCAGCTCCAGGAGGTGCAGGAAGTCCCGCGAAGAGTCCTTGAGCCCCGAGATGATACCTCTCTTTGCCAGCTCTGCGACCGTCTTCGCCTGGAGGTTGTTGCCGGTCAACTGAGGTATGTTGTAGGCCAGGACGGGCATATCCACAGCCTGGGCGAGCGCCTCGAAGTGCTTCGCCACGGCCCGGTCTCCGGGCCTGTAGTAGTAGGGGGTCAGACTTGCCACGGCGTATGCCCCGGCGTCTTCGGCGTGCTTCGCCAACTCGACCGCTGACGCGGTGTCTGCTGCCCCGACCTGGACCACGACCGGGACCTTCTTGCGCGCTGCGGCTATGACCGCCTCGGCCACCGACTTCCTCTCCTCGACCGTGAGCATCGGACCGAGCCCCGTGCTCCCGCAGGGGAAGATCCCGTCGGCCCCATTCGACAGCTGGAAGCGGACCAGCTTCGACAAGCGGTCCGTGTCCACCCGCCCTTCGTCGTCGAATGGGGTCAGAAGCGCCGTGAAGAGGCCCTTGACCTTGGAGGCTGACCTGGCCAACCGGTCCCTGGCCCTTGCCTGGCACGACTTATCCTTGGCGCCTGCCTGCCCGACTGTCCGGCGCGCCGCCCCGGGTGGCCCCCTTTCACCCAGCTGCGGCCAACCAGAAGCTGGGCGGAGATTCGTGGCCATTGAAAACCTATATCACCTCCTGCCAAAACTACTGCAAGGCGCTCTTTGAAAACAGGGCTCACACACCTGCAGTCATTCCACACGTCTGCCCCTTCGAAAGGAGGAACCTAGCAAGTGATTCACCCGTACTTCATCGAGAACTCCATCCTGAGCCTCTTCAGCGGCGTGGTGGCCCTCGCTGTCAGCTACTACGCGTTCAGGTACAGGAGGGTGACGGGCTCGAGCTTCCTCAGGCTCCTCAGCGTCGGGTTCATGCTGCTCGGGGTCGGTCTCCTGGTTCAGGGCTCGATATATCTCCTGGCCGAGTTCAACGTCGGCAGGTTCGTGGACAGGGAGGCCCTGGTTTACGGTGCCACGGGCGTCTATCTAGTCCTCCAGTCCGCAGCATACCTCCTTATCGGGACCGGGTATACCATCCGGGTCCAGAGAGGAGCATCCTCTGATGGGATGGGAACGGCTGCCGCGGTCCTAGCCGTGCAGGCGACGCCGCTCCTCTTCGGCACACTGGTCCTCGACATCGGAGAACTGGTAATCCTCGTGCTCGTCTCATTCGTCGTCTTCCAGGGAGCCATGGCATACTCGGAGCTGAAGAACAGGCTGTCGCTCTATGTGTTGCTGGGCTTCGCGTTCATAGCGCTTTCCCACCTTGGCGAGCTGCTGGGGAGCCTGCTGGCCTCGGGAGACCTGTACCTCCTCGGCGGGACGGCGAACCTTGCAGGGTTCTGCCTTCTCCTCCTGTTCGTGGTCCGGAGTGGGAGAATTGGCTCAGTCTGAGAAGCAGAGGAGCACCATAAGGATCTATCTCGACATATTGAACGCGGCCGACGAAGAAGGCAACGCGAAGACGACCAGGCTGCTCCAGAGGGCGAACCTCCCTCACGACAGGCTCATGAAGCACCTGGCCGAACTCCAGAAGAGGGACCTCCTCACGGAGGTGAACAACGGTGGAAACCGATACTACACCATAACCCGCAAGGGGAGGGAATTCGTGAGCGAAGTGAGGCGCGCCCAGAGCTTCCTTTCCGCTTTCGGCGTGTCCATCTGAGGCGGTCCCTGCTGTCTGAACGTTGCGTTCATACGCAACGTTCTCTGCGAATATATAGACCTCCGAGGAGGTTCCGCGAGTTGAGAGTCCTGCGAGGCGGGCCGTGCCGTTGAAGGACTCTGTCGTAGTCTTCGGCGGGGACGGCTACATCGGATGGCCCCTTTCCCTGCACCTCGCATGGCGCACCGAGAAGAACGTCGTGATAGTCGACAACCTGGTGACCCGGCGGCTGGTGGAGTCAGTTGGGTCGGACTCTCTGGTCCCCATTGGAAGCCCGTCCTCGCGGGTGGCGGCGTATCAGCGCGCTTCGGGGAAGGACAACCTGACTTTTGTCCGGGCGGACGCCAGGGATCCGAAGGAAGTGGACTGGGTGATCTCGAAGTACCAGCCCCAGAGCGTGGTACACCTCGCCCAGCAGCGGAGCGCGCCGTTCAGCATGATAGACCAGGAGCACGCGCTCTACACCGAGCTGAACAACGTAGCCACGAACCTGAACATAGTCTTCTCGATGACAAGACACGTCCCGGAGGCCCACCTCCTGAAGATGGGTTGCTACGACGAAGAAACAGAGGTTCTGACAAGGGATGGCTGGAAGCACTTCTTCGACCTGAAGTACGACGACGAGGTCTGTTGCCTTGATCCTCTGACTGAAGAGATACAATACCACAGGCCTTCGAATATCGTTGCCTACCAGTACTCCGGGCGGATGCTCAGAATCAAGACCCAAAACATCGACTTCCTGATAACACCAAATCATCGGGTGATTCACAGGTATACGGGGGCACAATATCGGAACAGAGCGGGACCCATTCGTGTAGGAACCTCTGAAGAGGTATTCGGAAAGAACTTCTCGGTGCCAAAGTCAGGGGTCTGGATGCAGCCCGACGTAGATGTCTTTGAACTCCCGGCCATGCAGGTGAGGAGCTACTATGGACATAGCAGGCTGGCCCAGTCCCAAGCGTTCAGGATGGACAACTGGTTGAGATTCTTTGGCTGGTTCATAGCCGAGGGCACCGTACGACGCAGAGGCGGCGAACCCACGGCGACCTACACCTATCAGGAGAAGGGCTCTTGGAAGGCCGATGCGGCAAGGGATGCTGTCAATGGACTGGGGTTGAACGCCACAGAATCCGAAGAGACAGACCGGCGACGTGGGACCGTCATGCTCAATCTTGAAATCTCTGATAACCACCTTGCCAACTATCTTTCTCGTTTCGGGGACTCCTCCAAGAAATATATCCCGGTTGCGCTCAAGAACGTGAGCAAGAGGCAGCTCCGAATACTCTTCGATGCCCTCATGCTAGGCGACGGTCATGTCTGGAAGAAGACAGGGTCGATGTATTACTACAGCAAGTCGATGCGCCTGCTCTCGGATGTCCAGGAGATAGCAACCAAACTGGGCTATGGTGCCACCATTTGTGAACATCGGCGCAAAGGGCCAAGCGAGTATTACCTCAGCATTTCGAGGCACCCCAACGCGAAGGCTCGCAGGCGAAGCCAAGCCTGGGAGCCTTACAACGGCCTCGTCTACTGCTGCACTGTTCCCACCGGAGTGATACTGGTAAGGCGAAGAGGAAAGTCAGCCTTCAGTGGAAACACCATGGGGGAGTACGGGACGCCGAACATCGAGATCACTGAGGGCCCGGTGGAGATCCGGAGGAACGGGCGAAGGCACAGGGCGATGTTCCCCAGGGCCGCGGGGAGCTGGTACCACCTGAGCAAGGTGTTCGACACGTTCAACGTGATGCTGGCCAACAAGATACACGGCCTCAGGGCGACCGACGTGATGCAGGGGGTGGTCTACGGGAGCCAGACAGGTGAGATCGTCGACGAGTCGCTTGCCACGCGGTTCGACCTGGACTCTGTCTGGGGGACGGTCATCAACAAGTACGTGGCCCAGGCCGTTGTCTACAACAGCCTCCTCATCTACGGCAAGGGGAGGCAGACCAGAGGATACCTGTCGCTTTACGACAGCATAAAGTGCCTGTCGCTGCTGCTCGACAACCCTCCGGCCGAGGGCGACTACAGGGTCGTCAACCAGATAGACGAGACCTTCGACACGGTGCAGCTGGCGGAGAAGGTGAAGGCCATCGCCGAAGAGTTCGGCTACAGAGTCGGCTTCGAGAAGGTCAGGAACCCCCGGGTCGAGAGCGAGGCGCACTACTACAAGGTGCAGCACAAGGTCCTCCCGTCGTTGGGATTCTCGAGGACCAAGCAAATCGACGACGTCATCAGGGAGATGTTCCAAGTGGTGGTGAAGTACAAGCCGCGGGCAATGAAGATGAAGACCTTGCTTGCTCCTTCGGTGGCCTGGGGCGGGCGAAAGAAGGTCACCTCGGACGGTTTCCAGCTGCCCAGGGACCTCACGGGCTGGCCCGCATCCATGGAGCTGATAGAACTGGCTAAAGACCAGGCCGCCAAGGTCCCATCGTAGGCGCTTGGAGAGGACACCCCAGAGGGCCGCCGGGGAGCGGCCGAGAGGTCCGGCCCGCGACTTGAACTGCCTCGTTGTTGCCCCCACAGACCCCCTCACTGGCGGGCCGAGGACGGGGGCGCTGAGAAGGCTCCTGAACCCGCCGCCGGGGGTGAGGTACAAGCTGGCGACCGACCGGCTGAGATACCCGAAGCGGGCCGCCAGCTACGAGTTCAACCCCGCGAACGTCGCCCTGGTGGCGGCGCGCTTCGCGCTCGAGCATATCATCCCCATAGACCAGAAGGGGGCGGCCGTCGTACATTCGTTCTTCTGGGATGTCAGGAAATTCGACCGCCGCTGGGTCCACGAAAGCGACCAGTCATTCGGCCAGTTCATGCTGGGGTACAACAACATCGGAGGGACGGTCAGGCGCCTGGCCAACGAGGGGTTCTCGTCGTACCTGAACTCGAGGTGGTGCGCCGGGGCGGTTACATGGTCCGAGTGGGCGAAGCGGGGCTTTGCCGAGGACGGAGTCGACCCCTCGAAGGTCTTTGTGATCCCTCCCCCCTTCGAGGCCCTCGACTCTGGTAGGGAGCACCGGGGGTGCAACTTCCTCTACATCGGGAGGGAGTTCCGGAGGAAGGGAGGAGACGCCACCCTCCGCGCGTTCAGGTCTCTGAAAGGAGGCTCCGGGTGCAGGCTGGTGTTCGTCGGCCCCCTCGGGACGGCCGAGTCGAGAGGGATCGTCAGGTCTGACCCGCGGGTCGGCCAGTCCGACAGCCTCCCCGGAGGCACCCTGCAGAGCGAGGTCTGGCCGGTCACGGACGTCTTCGTGCTCCCCACGAGGGCGGACGCGTTCGCCCTGGCCGTAGTAGACGCCATGAGGAGAGGGATCCCTGTCGTGGCTACCAGGATACCCGCTATCGCCGAGGTGGTCCAGGACGGCGTCTCAGGGCTCCTCTCCGAGGTAGGGGACGAAGAGGGTCTGAGAGACAACATGCAGAGGCTGGCAGACGACTCCGAGGCGCGGCTGAGGATGGGAAGGAACGCGAAGGCGCGGGCGGGGTCGCTCTTCTCCCCGGAGAAGGTCGGCCGGGCGCTCAGAGAGGTGTACCGCCTCGGGGAGTGAGTGCAGGGCCCGTTGACCGCCCCGAGCCAGAGCTACATGCGGCCAGGGTTCGTCATCGCTCTTGTCCTGCGGCTCCTGACATCGTCCCTGGCGATACTTGTCCCGCTGTACGCCATCTC
>JAJZIG010000091.1 GCA_021851265.1 archaeon
CTTCGACCTCAGGTCGGAGCTCTCCAAGCTGTCAGGCGAAGCCCAGCGAGGCATAGTCAAGAAGGACGTGGGGAACATCAGGCGGATAAGGAAGGACATAGCAAGGGTGATTACTGTGATGCACGAGAAAGGGATAGTAGAGTGAGCCTGATAGGAAACATGTTGACTGTGATGAACTCCTCAGACCCGACCAAGATCGGTAGGACCGGGCGGGTGCTCATGGAGACTGCGAACACCCTGATCATCGACACCGGAGGGCACTCCGTCACCGTCGAGAAAGAGGGGGCGGTCTTCAGCCTGGGGTCGGGAAAGAGGGTGACTGGTGCCGAGATCGCCGGGAGGCTTCAGGACAGGCTTGGGAGGGCGCGGCGATGAGCTCGGCTGGCCTCGAAGTGGCGGCCCCCAAGAAGAAGTGCCAGGACGACCGCTGTCCTTTCCACGGACACGTCAAGGTTCGAGGGAGGATGCTCTCCGGCAAGGCGGTCTCAACCGCGGGGAAGAGCTTTGTCGTGGTCGAAATGGAGTATCTCCACATGGTGCCGAAGTTCAACCGGGGCGAGAGGCGGAGAAGCCGCGTCAGCGCCCACGTCCCCCCCTGCATCGAAGTCAGGGACGGTGACGCGGTGACCCTCGGCGAGTGCAGGCCGCTGTCCAAGACTATTTCGTTCGTCGTGGTGGAGTCGAGGAGGAGCGCCTAATGTCCACGAAGTCTCGTGCAGTCTCGGCCAAGGGAGTCGAGGAGTTCAAGAACTACATCACGAGGTCGATACCACTGTACGCGGTGATCACATGCGCTGACAACACCGGCGCCAAGACGCTGCGCGTGGTACAGGTCACCAAGGCGAAGGGGAGGTTGAGCAGGGTCCCAGCCGCGTCGGTGGGGGACTCGATTGTCTGCGTTGTGAAGAAGGGGCCTCCAGAGCTGAAGAAGACCGTGTTCGGGGCAGTGATAGTGAGGCAGAAGTACCCGGTGAGGAGGGTGAGCGGACAGAGAGTGGTCTTCGAGGACAATGCCGCTGTGATAATCACGCCTGAAGGGGACCTGAAGGGGACCGACATCAAGGGACCCGTAGCCAGCGAGGCCGCAGAAAAGTGGCCTAGGATCGCGAACCTCGCATCAATCATAGTATAGGTGGAATGGATGAAATTCGGGTCTCAGCTGTCGGCGGATCTCAGAGGGAAGCATGGTAAGCGCAGCGTAAGGCCGAGGGTGGGCGATTCGGTGAAGATTGTCAGGGGAGAGTTCAAGGGGATCGAGGGGAAGATCACCAAGGTCGATTCGTTCACCGGGACGGTGAACGTGGAAGGGGTCACTCATGAGAAGCTCAAGGGTGGGAACGCTCCGGTCCCCATACGCTCTTCCAACGTAGTCATCACGGCCCTCGTGCTCGAAGACAAACAGAGGAAGCTGAAACTGGAGGTGTCGGCGTAGTGGGCAAGAAGGGTGGAAGGAACAAGATTAAGCGCCTGGCCGCCCCGCGTACCTGGGACATTCCGCGAAAGTCCGACAGGTTCGTCTTCAAACCCGTGCCAGGGCCGCATTCGATTTCGTCATCCTATCCGCTCGGCGTGGTCATACGCGACCTAGCTTCCATGGCAGGCCTGTCTCGTGAGCTGAAGTACATGGTCAAGACCGGGAAGGTGCTGGTCGACGGGCGTGAGAGGCACACCTCGCGCTTCCCTGTCGGGCTCTTCAACGTGGTCAGCGTCCCCGCCGAAGGGGCGGACTACCGGCTCGTCCCCGGCCGCAAGGGCTTCAGACTCGCCAAAGTGCCGTCAGACGAAGCGTCGAGGAAGCTCTGCAGCATCAACACCAAGAGGAAGATCAAGGGCGGGCACATCCAGTATGGCTTACACGACGGGAGGTCGGTGTTGGACGACGCCCTGAACCTCGCTCCGGGCGACGCGGTGCTGCTCGAGGTGCCTTCCCAGAAGGTGTTGGGCAACGTCAAGCTCGCGAAGGGGTCCTTGGGTCTTGTCCTCGGCGGGGACAGAGTCGGACAGCTCGGGAAGATAGCCGAGGTGAAGAAGGGGACCGTCTCACGCGAGAAGATGGTGCGGATCGCCCTCCCGAGCGGCGAAGCCGAGATGCCCTCTCGCCTGGTATTCCCGGTGGGGACCTCTTCACCCATGATCACGGTAGGAGTGGGCGCGTCATGAGCCAGTCAGCTGTTCAGGCGCACCCCATGAGGGAGATCAGGGTTGGTAAAGTCGTAGTGAACATAGGCCTAGGGAAATCAGGGGAAGCCATAGAGCGGGGAAAGAAGGTCCTGGAACAGGTGACTGGCCAGAGCCCTGCGCAGACCCGGGCCAAGAACTCGGTGCGGGACTTCGGCATCCACAAGGGCGAGCCCATCGGGGTGGTGGTCACGGTGCGGGGCGACGAGACGAAGGCCCTCATCGAGAAGCTGCTCACGGCCAGAGAGAAGAAGCTGGCCGGGTCGTCCTTCGACCCGAGGGGTTCGATTTCCTTCGGGATTCGCGAGCACATCGAGATTCCTGGTATCAGATACGACCCGGCGATCGGGATACTCGGGATGAACGTCTCCATCCTCCTGGAGAGGCCGGGGTACGGGGTCTCGCGGCGCAACCGCAGGACGTCCCGTGTGGGTAAGTCTCACCTCGTCAGCAGAGACGAGGCGATGCAGTACCTCAAAGACAACTTCGGGGTTACCATCCAATGAAAGAGCGACACCCAAAGGAGAGGAAGTACGGCAAGTCGACGCACTACTGCAAGAGGTGTGGCCAGTACGGCGCGGTAATCAGGTCCTACGACCTAGTCCTGTGCAGGCAGTGCTTCAGGGAGGTCGCCGAGAAGCTAGGCTTCAGGAAGTACGACTAGGTGGGATAGATGCCAGCGACCAACATACTAGCAAACCTGTTCGCCAGCCTGCAGAATGCGGAGATGAGGAACAAGAAGGAGTGCATGGTGATCCCCGCATCAGGTCTCGCCAGCGAGGTCCTTCGGGTCTTGCAGAAGCGCAGGTACATCGGGGAGTTCGAGTTCATCGACGACGGCGTGGGAGGCAAGTTGAGGGTGCAGCTGCTAGGACGGATCAACAAGTGCGGCGTCATATCTCCCAGATTCCCCGTCAGGTCGCTGAAGCTCGTCGATTGGGAGCACCGATACCTCCCGGCCGTAGGGGTGGGGACCCTTATCGTCTCTACCTCGCAGGGAGTGATGTCCCACGTCGAAGCCCAGGAGAAGAAGATTGGAGGGAGGCTCGTAGGATTTGTCTACTGAGTCTGTCCAGGGGACACCTGTCGCCATCCCCGATGGGGTGACGGTGAGGCTCGACGGAAGAACCCTCTTTGTCAAGGGAAAGCTCGGCGAGGCCAAGAAGCACTTCGACAAAGTCAACATCAACCTCTCGGTCCAGGGGAACAAGGTGCTCCTCTCTCCCTTCTCCGCGAAGAAGAAAGACAACGTGATAATCAACACAGTGGTGAGCATAGTGAACAACATGGTCACCGGGGTCACCAAAGGTTTCACCTACAGACTGAAGGTGGTCTACGCCCACTTCCCCATATCGGTGAAGGTGAAAGGAGACCAGGTGCTGGTCGAGAACTTCGTGGGAGAGCGGTCGCCCAGGGTATCTCAGATCGTTGGAAGCTCCAAGGTCTCTGTGGAGGGGGATGACGTGATAGTGAAAGGGGTCTCCCTCGAGGATGTCGGCCAGACCGCGGCCAACATCGAGCTTGCCACCAAGATCAGGAGGAAGGACCAGAGGGTCTTCCTCGACGGCGTATACATATACCATAAGGAGGAGGGGCGGTAAAACCCATGTCGAAGGCGAAACAGACAGAAGAGAACAGGCTGAAGAGCCTGGTGGCCAAGAGGAAGGAAGTTTCCGATTCGAGACCCGCCTTCGTGAGGCAAGAGAGCTGGCGCTACGTCAGGATACACCCAGAGTGGAGAAAGCCCAAAGGCGTCGACAGCAAGATGAGGCGCCAGGACAAGGGGTGGCCACCGCTCGTCAGGGTCGGTTATAGGGGCCCTGCGGCAGCCAGAGGCCTGCACCCGAGCGGCCACTTCGAAGTCATCGTTTACAGGCCGGGCGACCTGGCGACGTTGGTGCCGGGCCGGGACGTGGCACGGATAGGAGGCACGGTGGGCGCAAAGAAGAGGGCGACGATCATAGAGAGAGCCACCGAGCTGGGGATAAGGGTCGTGAATCCGACAGGGTTGAGGGTAGTTGAATCTAAAGAGTAAGCGCAGGCTTGCGGCCTCAGTCCTAGGCGTCGGGGTCGACCGAATCGTGTTCGACGACGACTACAACGACCTGATACAGGACGCAATCACCCGGAGCACCATCCGCGGCCTAGTGGGCTTCGGCGCCATCACGGTCACCCCAGTGAAGGGGGTTTCCAGAGGCAGGTTCAGGGCGAAGTCGAAGAAGCTCAAGCGCGGAAGAGGCGCCGGGTCGACCGAAGGCCGAGCCACCGCTAGGAACCCGAGGAAGGACCAGTGGATTTCGAAGGTCAGGGCTCTGAGGTGGCGACTCAAGGTGGCCAAGGACAGGAAAGAGATTAGCAACGACGCCTACAAGCGACTCTACAAGCAGGTGAAGGGGGGTCAGGTGAGGGGCGTGAAGCACCTCCTCGACCTGATGAAGGAGGTAAAGAAGTGATGCCGGGCCACGTGCAGCTCCTCCGAAGGAGGCGCGAAGGGGTCACCGACTACAGGGCAAGGAAGCGGGCCATCACTTCGCAGAAGCCCTTGCTGGTCGTGAGGATATCCAACAAGAACGTCAGCACCCAGTTTGTGAAGCCGACGGTCAAGGGAGACGTTGTTCTATCTTCATCCCACTCTAGGGAACTGTCGAAATTGGGATGGCACGGCTCAGCGAAGTCGACACCCGCCTGCTACCTGCTGGGGAGGCTCGCCGGGAAGAAGGCGGCCGCCGCAGGCGTGAAAGAAGCTGTAGTGTACAACGGGCTGGCGCCGTTCATCAGGGGATCGAGAATCGCCGCGCTCCTCAAAGGAGTGGTCGACTCAGGGCTGGTGGTCCCGGTGGGAGAAGAGGCATACCCTGACGAGGACAGGCTCTCGGGGAAGCCAATCGCCGAGTACGCAGCAAAGCTCGCCGCCGAGAACAAAGACGCCTACGCGCGCGCGTTCTCCGCCTTGCTGAAGGCGGGCTTCAAGCCTGAAAATTACACAGAGGAGTTCGAAAAGGTCAAGGCCGCGATAACGGGGGCAGGCAAGTAATGCCGTACCAGAGGCACGACCGTCAGGAAGAGGAGCAGGTCTGGGTCCCCCGGACTAAGCTTGGCACGCTGGTCAACGAGGGGAAGATCACCACCTTGGACGAGATATTCAAGAGCGGCCAGAGGGTCCGCGAAGCAGAGATAGTCAAGAAGCTCCTCCCCGACCTTAGGAACGAGGTAGTGGGGGTCAGCGTGGTACAGAAGCAGACCGACGCCGGAGAGCTAACACGCTTCCTGGCCGTGGTCGCCGTCGGGAACGGCGGCGGCTGGTTCGGGGTGGGCAAGGGAAAGGCGATGCAGACCAGGGAGGCGATCGAGAAGGCCACTACGGCAGCGCTGCTGAACATCATCCCGGTCAAGCTCGGCTGCGGCTCATGGGAGTGCCGGGACGGTAGGCCGCACTCGGTCCCCTACCGGATCAGGGGGAAGGCAGGGAGCGTCACTGTAGAGATAATGCCGGCGCCGAGGGCTCTGGGACTGGTCGCGGGGCCTGCGCTGAAGAATCTCCTCCAGCTCGCAGGAGTTAAGGACGCCTGGGTCAGGACCTTCGGCTCGACCAACACCATGTCTTCCCTTGCGAACGCTGTCTATGATGCCTTCAGGGAGTCGCACGGACTCAACGTATAGGTGGTTTGAGCATGGGTCTAATCCTGGTCGTCAACCTCCACGGGCAAATCAACAGCTCTGCCCCGGTGAGGAAAGCCCTCAACGAGCTTTGGGTGGCAAAGAAGTTCTCGGCGTCTGTGGTCCCCGACGACCCCGCCACGGTAGGCATGCTGAGGCTCTGCAAAGACTACACAGCGTGGGCCCCAGTGGATGCTGGCCTTCTGACCGATCTCCTCTCGAGGAGGGGCATGGTGAGCACAGCCAGGCCCCTGGACAAGGGCGCGCTCAAGAAGCTGGGGTTCAGCGACTACAAGGAGCTTGCCGCCAAGATGCTGAAGGACCAGGAGAGGCTCTCCGCGGTCGCAGGGGTTCTCCCCTACTTCCGGCTGGCGCCCCCGAAAGGCGGGTTCAAGCGGTCGCTCCGGAGGCAGTTCACAGAAAAGGGTGAACTTGGGAGCAACCCTAAGCTGGAAGAGATCGTGAGGAGGATGATCTGATATGCCGACGAGAGCACGGAAGGGAAGGCGTTACAGGGGGATGCGGACCCACGGGTACGGCCAGATAGGCCAGCACCGCCACTCGGGGAAGCAGGGAGGGCACGGGAACGCTGGTCTCCACAAACACAAGTGGAGCTGGCTCGTCATCAACGATCCCGACCACTTCGGCCGGGACCCGTTCAGGCCGCCGGGGTATCTGCGGCCGTCCAGATGGGTGAACGTCGGCCAGCTCGACGACCTTGCAAAGGGAGGGAAATCTCTGGACCTGACTGCGCTGGGGGTGGAGAAGCTCCTGGGTTCCGGAGCCGTCGGCGGGGCTTACGAGGTGAATGTCGCCGCTTTCACCAAGAAGGCTCAGGCTAAAATAGAGGCCGCGGGCGGAAAGATTCTGACTA
>JAJZIG010000092.1 GCA_021851265.1 archaeon
CTACGGGGCCCTGATGGCCAGGATCCACGGCTGGGGGATGGCGCTGGGGGATGCCAAGCCGAGCAATGTCATCGTCTCTGGAGAGGGGCTCTATCTCACGGACCTGGAGCAGGCATACCCAGGCGGGGACCAGGCCTGGGACTTGGCCGAGTTCCTGTACTACACCGCAAAGCTCTCCAACAGGGAAAACGCGATGAAGGCGGTGGCCGTCGCCTTCCTCGACTCCTATGTCAGGGAAGGGGACAGGTCGCGGGTGGCGAAGGCGAGGGGGGCCAAGTACTTCGGGCCATTCAGGCCCTTCCTCACCCCGGCCATGGCAAAGATGCTCAGAGAGCTGATGTCAACCTACGCCTAGTCCTTCTGGGCGTAGATGGTGCATCCACGGCCGCCAGAGTGGACCGATGGCGATTTCGAGAGGAATCTGCTCTATGCCTTCGAGGCGTATGTCGTGAACCCGCAGTGGCCGCAGGTATGCCGGTCGCCGTGCTGGGCCATGAAGTATCCCCTGCCGCACCTGGGGCACTCCTTCCTCAGCCTGGTCAGCGAGCCATCATCCGCCTTGTAGAGCTTGTGAACCTGTATCCTCCGCTTCGGGGCCTTCGGCTTCTCCTTCTTCTCTGGCTTCTTCTCCTCGACTGGCGCCGCGGCCTCGGCAGGCGCAGGAGCGGGCGCTGGCGCTGGGGCAGGCTGCTTAGACATGGCTACTTCTTAGCCCCGGCGGCCGCCGGCGCGGCAGCTTTCTTCTTCCTCTCCTGTTTTAGCTTCTCACGTTCCTCCTTCGAGAGCGTCCTCTCGTCGAGGTAGCGGAGGTGGATCCGCTTCTTGGACTCCGGAGAGCCGTAGACGTAGAACTTGCCCAGCAGCTTGGTCGTCCCGGACTGGCCGTCAATCCTGATGATCGCTACGTTCTCCGCAGGGACACCCATCTCCTGGGCCACGGCCGCGATGGCCTCCTTCCTCGAGATCTTCCCCGCCCTGTCCTCCAGCGACAGCTCTACGTAGGACCTGTCGAGGACCTTTGACTGGGACTTCTTCTCTACCTGCAAACCGGAGCACCCGAATTTCGCGAGGATATTAAGTTGAGGCCTCTACAGCCTCTCGATGCCCATCTCTGACAGTATGGTCCTGTTCCTCGACTTCGACACCCCGTTGACCTTGACGGCTACCACCCCGGCTCCGGGCTGCCCATAGAAGACAACGGCGGAGACCGGGGCCATCGCTATGGCGAGCATCGCCATGAGGTCCTCCTCACCGTCGACCAGCACCCGGACCGGCTTGCCCCCAGCAAACGCCTCCCTCATCCCGTCGATGGCGCTCTGGGTCAGCCCTCCAGCAGGGTTGCTCACATTAACCAGTCTTGCATAGGGGACTTCGGGGGGTGCCCTCTTCGACCTCCGCTCCACGCCGTCGACCACGTGAACAGCAGGTGTCACGCCGAGGGCATACAGCGTTTCTGTCACCTTGTCCCCGACGGTGATGACCATGGACGCGTCCTGGGCAAGTCCGATGAACTCCTTCCCGGCCGTCTCCTGAGGGCCAAACACATGTCCGAGGGGCTCCGACAGCCTCGGCCTCAGGGTCTCGGGGAGCTTGAACGCCCTGGCCAAGGGCCTAGCTTACCTTGAGGGCATAGCGGCCTGGCCTCGTGATTCCCAAGGTCTTTGCGACTTGGGACTTCTCGGCATTGATTATCACAATGAGCCCCGACCACTCGTTGCTGAGCTCGGTGGAGCCGTCGTTGGGACACGCCTTCTCGGTCGTCAGCATCCTGCACTTGCGGCAGGCCAGTTCTTTCATGGCGCCTACTTCTCCGCCCGCTCAGCTGCCTTGCGCGCCTTGCCGGCCTTGGCCACCTCTTCTTCGATCCACTCCACCGCTCCCAGGAATGGCTGTCTGCAGGTCACCCCTATCTTCCCCATGGAGATGCCATGGCCGAGGCTCACGGCAGTGATCCTGACCCTCACCTTGCTCCCGACGCGGAGCGTCCTCTTACTCTGGGACGCCGTGATGATGCCTGACTTCACGTCGCTGGTAAGGTAGTCGTCCATGATCTGGCTGAGGTGGAGGAGAGCGTCAGCCGGCCCTATCCTGACGAAGGCGCCGAAGTCCGTCACCTCGACTATCTCCCCTTCGACTATCTCCTGCTTCAGCGGGTAGAACGAGAGGACTTCGAACCTCACCCTGTGGTATGTCGCGCCGTCCCCTGCTATGATCTTCCCCACTTTGTCCACGTCAACCTTGGTGACCAGGACCAGGTACCCGTGGTCTGGGTTGATGGTGCTCTCATACTTCAGCTTCAGCAGGTCCATTGCCACCTTTTCGAGGGGGGAGCCGAACCGGTCCGGAGGCACCCTAACCACATCTTCGAGGTTCACAAGCTCAAACATGAATTATCCAGAAACCTGGGCACCCCTTCGGCTCAGCGATTTTAATCTTTGGCTGACATGAGACGAACGCCCCCTTCATCCCAGTGAAGGGGGGAGGGCCCTCTTATGGGCGGACTTGCGGTGCATCTCCAGGGCCTTCCTGACCGCGCTCCTTGGGAGCCCTGCGTCGGCTGCGGCCTCGTCAACGCCCGTCTTCAGGTCGAAGAGGCGGTGGAGGGCGACGTCCAGCCTGTCGTATTCGGCCGGGAGCTCGTCGCTGGCCCTCTGGCCCGGCCAGAGCTGGGGGGAAGCCGGTTTGTCGACGACGCGCCTGGGCAGGCCCAGGTGGGCCCCGAGCTGGCGGGTCTGGGTCTTGTAGAGGTGGACTATAGGGAGGAAGTCGGCCCCGCCGTCCCCGAACTTGGTATTGCCGCAGAACACGTAGTTGCCATTTCGCTCAACGAGCATGTTCTCAAACGGAGGGACTGACGGACACCATACTTTGCCCTCGTAGTGAACCTTCTTCGCATTGGAATTCCGAATCGTGCGGCCCCTCTTCACCTTGCGGGCATAGATGATTTCGTAGGATTCCGAGGACCTGATGATTTTGCCACTCTTCAGCCTTGATGTCCTCGGGGCTCTAGTTCGGACTTTGGGCATCCTTCCGATTTTCACGCACAACTGAACAAAATCGTCCTTCAAGCGGGATGAGCTTGTGCAATAGACCTCCCCCTTCCCCTTGCTGCCATCGCTAGCCCTTAGGCCGTGAAGCAGGAAGGTCAGATAGTTTGAGGGGTACTCAAGTATCCATGGGGGGATGTGCTTCTGACGAGCGCCGAATCCGCACTGACTGAACAGGTCAAACAACCCTTTAGACGGGATTCTCACCAAATCTCTCGTCAAGGAGTAGCTGATCTCGTACTTCTCGAGGATTCGGATGAGTCGTTGGCGGGCATCGTCTTTGGTATAATTCGGGAGCGCGAAGTCGGTCTCGTACGTATCATATGCCCTCATCCTGGGCCTGGAGACTTGTGGTGAAAGAGCGAGGAATCTTCCTTTGGTGTCTCGAACCTGCGCCTGATATTCGCCTCTTGTCAAGCCGGACCTCGCAGGGACTACTGTCGTTCCCTTTACAGCACAACCATCCCCGATGAACAACCCGAAGACAAAGAGCAGATCCTCCATACGAACTGAAATCGCCCGAACAACATGTTTTTGGCTGAAAGTAACCTGGAACTCCGCGGGAAGATCTCCCACTCCGTCCCAGCCTGCGGGTATCGGAACAACCGTATACTTGCGCCGTAGACATTCCTGCGCTGATCGAAAGACCGGCTTTGCATATTGATAGTCTCCGGTGGATGATGAAACAACAAGCATCCGATGGTTCGGGGTAACCATGATGTCTGCATTTCTAGACCTGAAGTTAACCATCTCTCCATTGTAATCGAAGACGAAAACACCATCGACCTTCGATTCCTTGACTTTCTTGGTAGTGGGGTCGAATGAAAACACGACATCGTCTGTCTTGAGTTCACCGATTCCCTTCGGACCTTGCTTGGTTACGACGCGCGTCTTCTCGTCGTAACAGAAATAGCCCAGCAGGTTCTCACTCCGATCGCCAGTCCCTGCAACCAAGTAATTCATCTTGTTCGCGTAGAAATAGAGGATGCTCATTCTTATCCGCGCCTGGAGATTGGCGTACGGCATCCGGACTTTTTCGTTCCCCAGAACAGACAAGAGCGAATCGAGGATAGGGGATATTCTAACAATCGCCGACCTTATTCCCCAAGACTTCACCAGCGATTGAGCGTCATTCATATCCTCCTTGGGCGTGTGGTCTGATGGCAAGAGCAGACCAAAGACTCTGCCCTTCCCCAGTGCCCTGACGCACAGCGCTCCGACGACCGCGCTATCTATGCCACCGCTCAGCCCGACCACCGCCCCCTCGGCCCCTGCCCCGGCGACTGTCCTCCTGATGAACTCAGAGATGCGCTCCGTCTCCAGAGGGGCGTCCAGGTCTAATCCGTTAGGCGCCACCCCCTCCTCGCCGCAGTCCGGCGTTTTAACCGCTTGCAGAACGTGAGGCCAGGGTCAGACGAGGCGTACCCTGCCGCCGCCGAGGGTGATGGCTCCGACATGGGCTGCTTTCAGGGACCTAAGGAGCTCAGAGTCCACGGTGGCTACGACGGCCCCCGATGTCTTGGCGGCGGAGACTAACTCATCGTCCACCTTGGCGCCCCCGCACCGCTCCGAGGAGAACTTTGAAGAGAGTTGGAGGGCTACCCTGGCGGTCCGGGCCCTGCTGCCGCCCTCTGACGCCAGGCTCTCCAACTCAGACTTCGCGCACTCCAGAAGGATGGGACGGAACCCCCCGACGATCTCGGTCGTGTCCTCGAACCACGTGGTCGGCGTCTCCGCCACAGCCATCAGGAAGCTGCTGTCGAAGATTACCTTCTGCAACGTCCCACTTGCCCCGGGCGCTTACCATGAGGAGAGTTAAATATATGGTGTCTGCAATTTTGTATGGCTATGACCGAGACTTCGACAGTGACGAGCAAGAGCATGGTCAACATCCCAGCTTCTATTCGGAAGAAGTATGGCATCCATAAAGGTGACAAGCTCGCTTTCGTCGAGACGGATCACGGGCTCACCATCATGCGGATACCTCTCTTGACAGAGATCTACGGCAGCGGGGTCTACGAGCGGCATAAGATAATCCAGGCGATCCGCGAGTTGGAAGCGGAGCATCGCGGGGAGGCTCAGGAGTGACATCTTTTGTTTTTGACACCGGCGCGTTGTCCCTCATCTACGCCAAAGATGAGCGACTCCACGCTGTCGTAGAAAGAATCGAATCTGGCGAAGCCGAGGGCCTCATCTCATCGGTTACACTGGCCGAGTTCTATTACAAGACATGTCAATCGTCGGGCAAGGACGTCGCACTCCTAAGATCCCAACAACTCATCGAACGCATGACCGTGATGGAGACGAGCGTAGGCCAATCCAGGGCGGCAGGTATGGAGAAGTGTCGGAACAGCAGGCTGTCGCTTGCTGACTCGTTTGTCCTGGCGCTCGCAAGAAGACAGAGGGGCACAATCCTCACTACAGACGGTGAGTTGGCTAAAGAACGCGATGTAAAGGTAAGATACCTTCAGGTATAAGCCGCACGAGCAGCCGCCGTCAGTTGAGCAGGCGGGCGGACGATGGGCCCTACTTCAGGACGCCTGAGCCGATGAGGCGCCAGCGCTCCGCTATCCTCCTGCTTATGGCCGCCCTCATGCCGCTTTCGATCGCCACCGGCTTCTTGAGGTCCAGCTCCACGACCTCGCCTCTCACCGAGGTTGCGGCCGCCAGGGTGGATGCAGTGCCGAGGTTGAGCCTGACCGTCTCCGAGAGCTTGATCTTCTCGACCTTCACCTGTTCCGCGGCACCGACGGCTGTTTCAAGCAGAGTCACGTCGAGCGTGATGTGCTCGAGGGTCTCGGGGAGGGTCCCCGGCTTGCCTATCACGCTGCCGACCATCTGGTCCCCCTTCACGAAGGTCGGGTCGAGGTGGGTCCCGACCGCGATGAGGCCGCCCGGTCCCACCCGCTCGGCCGGACCGGCGCTGGTTTGGAGGCTCGACACCCTTGTTATCACAGGGACGAACTTCCCGCTCCTCTCGTCAACCATGCCTGGCCTGAGCTCCATCTCGTCTCCGACCTCCATCTCGCCTCTGGTCAGGCTCCCGCCCAGGACGCCGCCGGAGAGCCCCTGTATGGCCGCGCCGGGCTTGTTCACGTCGAAGCTCCTGAGTATGTACATCAGAGGGCTCGCCCCTGTGTCCCTCTTCGGGGTGGGGACCACATCCTCGAGCGCCTCGATGAGGGCATCGATGTTCAGCCTCTGCTGGGCGGATATCGGGACAATGGGGGCCTTCTCGGCGACGGTCCCCTGGGTGAACTTCTGGATCTGCTCGTAGTTCTTCTTTGCCTCGGCGTCTGTAACCAGGTCAACTTTGTTCTGCGCGACCACTATCCTCTTCATGCCGAGCATCTGGAGGGCCTGCAGGTGCTCCCGAGTCTGGGGCTTGGGGACAGGCTCGTTGGCTGCCACCACCAACAGGGCGCCGTCCATCAGGAACGCACCGGCGAGCATGTTGGTCATGAGGCTCTCGTGTCCTGGGCAGTCGACGAAGCTTATCGCCCGCAGGAAAGTGGTCTTCTTGCCGCAGACGGGGCAGGTCGAGCTCGTCGAATATGACGCC
>JAJZIG010000093.1 GCA_021851265.1 archaeon
CCTACGGCTGGGACGGACGGCCATCGTGCAGACGAACCCTCGGGTCTGACTGGTAAGTGAGACTAAGCAGGTCGTCATCGGTGAGGGCCAAACAAGGGACAGGTCACCATCCCCGCGGAGACAAGGAGGGAGCTTGGCATGGAGGAGGGGACCGCTCTCGAGGTGCGAAAAGAAGAGGGAGGCGTGCCGTTGGTCGTGAAGCCTTCGATCGAGCCATGCAAGGCGGTGGGAAGGGACGAATACGAGAGGATCATCCGCGAGCTCGACGGGCCGAGGAGGAGATGGCGACGACCCCCGCTTCCGGTCCATGGGTGAAGCCCAAGTGGCTCCAGCCCGGGGTTCGGCGTAGTCCAGGCAGCGATACCCCACGGCGGGCTTGGGACCAGGCTCAGGCCCCTGACGGACAAGGCGCCGAAGGCGATGGCCCCGGTGAACGCGGGCCTCGTCCCTCGGGTGCGGGGTCGCCTCGGCGAACAGACGGCAGAAGCCTGGATATTCTTATATCCTAGGAAATAAAGTATATCCACATGAGCACGGAGAGCATCTTCCTGAAGAAGGTGGACAGGAAGGCGTATCGCAGGCTGAAATCGGTGGCGGCCGAGAGGGGGGTCCCCGTCTATCAGGTCTTGAACGAGGCCATATCGGCCTACGTCAAGGCCCAAGACCTGGGCCGTGGCCGGGACCTGACGAGCCTCGAGGAGCTCGACAACGCCGCGTTCGCCAGGCTGGAGTCGGAAGCGTCGCTCCAGGAGAGGTGGGTCGCCATAGCCAACGGCAGGCTCGTCACGACGGGGGACACGGAACAGGACGTGGTGGCGCGCCTCCGTGAGGAGTACTCTAGGAGCCGATTCAAGCACGGGATCGTGGCCAAGGTCGGAGAGGCCCGAGAGGAGCGGGAGTGGCTTGCAGGTAGCATTCAGCAGGTCTGAGTGCTTCCCCTACGGGAAGGCCTATTCGATGTCTCTCAGCCTTTCGAACCCTGTGAACGGGGCCGAGGCCGATCTGGAGAGCGTGGTCGATACGGGTTTCGACGGCTCGCTCATGGTCACAGCGGAGCTCTATCGCCAGCTGGGGCTCGAGCTCAGGGAGCGGCCTGAAGAGCTCTATCCTGTCTACAGGACCTTTTCTGGGACGTCAGTCTTCAGGAGGAGCTACGGCGTAGCCAGGCTGGTAGGGAAGGATATGGAAGTCGAGGTCATCGCCCCCCTCCACGGAGGAGGGAAGAACCTCCTCGGAAGGAGGGTCCTGAACGGGTTCACGACCGTCCTGCACCGCGCAGAGGCCGCCTGCATCGGCGACGCGCAGGTCGAAGGGACTCCAGGCGCCAAGCGGGAGCGCCCTGCAGGGCTCGGCCTCCGGTAGGGACATCCGGGACTTTCAGGCAGCGATACTCGCCGGCGGCCTGGGGACCAGGCTGAGGCCCCTGACCGACAAGGCACAGACCGGAATGGGCCGCACGGACGCGGGGGCGTCGCGTGCAATCGAGAGCCCGTCGGGGCACGAGCGGTTGGCACATCTCTACCATCAACCATTAAATAGCACCATAAAGTCCTAGTTTCTGGGAAGAATCATATGTCGGTGGTAAAAGTCGACGCGCATAGGCGGGTATACGTCCCGAAGGACATAGAGCTGGATGCCGACGAGGTGGTCATCCTCAGGCAGGGCGACGCCCTCGTCCTAATCCCCGTCCCGCGGAGGCCTATCCCCATCGACGTCAAGGGGAGCATCAAGGAGCTCAAGGCGAGGGCGGAAGCGAGGGCCAGGGATGACGCCCTGGAGCGCCAACAGAAGAGGGCGAGGTGACCCCGATGCTGCTGGAGTCTGATATACTCGTCGCGTACCTCAAAGAGGACGACTGGTTGAAGCCGACGGCCGAGAAGGTGATCGCCGCGGTCGAGGGAGGCAGGCTCGGGGAGGTCTCCTGCTCCGCCGCCACGCTGCACGAGATGTACTACGTGTTCTCCGAGCACGCCCCCATCCAGACGATATTGGCCGACTTCGCCCGGGTGACGACGATAAAGAACCTGAAGTTCGTCGACCCCAGCGCCGAGACCTATCTTTCCGCCCTGCACCTCGCCAGGACCTACGGCATCACTTCAGTCTTCGACGCGCTGTACGCCGCGACCGCCCTGTCACCCATGGTCCCGGACCATACCATACTCTCCACCGACGGCGTGTTCGAGAAGGTCCCGGGCCTCAAGCGCCAGCCCCCCGAAGGGCTCCGACTCCAGTAGGGGCATCAGGTCAGCTTGCAGGCAGCGATACTCGCCGGCGGCCTGGGGACCAGGCTGAGGCCCCTGACGGATAAGGTGCCGAAGGCGATGGCCCCGGTCAACGGGCGGCCGTTCCTCGAATACGAGCTGGAGCTGCTGGCGAGCCACGGGGTGGACGACATCGTCCTCTGCGTAGGGTATCTCGGGGAGATGGTCCGGGGGCACTTCGGGGACGGGTCGAAGTTCGGGGTGCGGATACGCTACTCCTCCGAGGGGGACCGCCTGCTTGGGCCCATCGGGGCGCTGAAGGCGGCGGAACGGATGCTGAGGGAGACGTTCTTCGTGACCTACGGTGACGCGTACCTCCGGCTCGACTACCGGGGGATGATGGACGCCCTGCTGGAACAAGAGGAGCTCGGGCTGATGGCGGTCTACAGGAACGAGGGGCGGCTCGGGAGGAGCGACGTGGTGGTGGAGGGCGGGTTCGTGACGGCGTACGACAAGGTGAACAGCAGGCCCGGGATGGCGTGGATCAACTTCGGGGTGACGGCGCTGCGGAGGGAGGCGCTGGCGTCCGTAGGAGCGGGGAGGGTCTGCGACGAGCCGACTTTCTATGGCGGGCTGGTGGAGAAGCGGCAGCTCAGGGCCTTCGAGACGGCTGAGAGGTTCTACGAGATAGGGTCCGAAAGGAGCCTGGCCGAGTTCAGGGACTATCTAACAGGCGGGACCCGTCCAGCCTGACAGCCATGCCCAAAGCCATTGGGAAAGCGGGGAAGAAGTTCGTCCCCCGCATAAGCGAGTGTGCCGATTCCCTAGCCCCTGAGCTCAGCGAGACACGGCAGGCTGACGAACTGTTCGTCAATTGAATCCCCCTTCAGAGGAAGCAGAATCGGAGCGGCTTGCAAGGTTCAAATACAGAAGGCAAGGGCTGACGCTCAGCATGACGAAGATATTCCTGGACACCGCGTCCGCGGACGAGATACGCGAGTTCCTCTCCCGGGGGATTGGGGATGGCGTGACAAGCAACCAAAAGATTTTCTTGGCCGAGGGGAAGGTGGACTTCAAGCAGCGGGTCCTCGAGATATGCGGCATGAGGAGAGACTGGCCCGTGAGCGTCGAGACGACGACCAAGGGGTTCGACGAGCTCGTGGCGGAGGCCCGGCTGTACGCAAAGTGGCACAGGAACGTGGTGGTCAAGGTCGCGATGGACAAGGACGGCACCGGGCTGAAGGTCGTCAAGAGGCTCCACGACGAAGGCATCAGGACGAACATGACGGTGATGGTCACCCTGAGCCAGCTCTTCCTGGCGGCGAAGGCCGGGGCGACCTACGTGAGCCTCTTCTTCAACAGGGCGAGGGACGCCGGGCTCGACCCCGTGAAGACCATCCGCGACATCACCCCTGTCCTCAGGAGGCTCGGAGGCGCGGAGCTCATAGTCGGGAGCATCCGCAAGCCGGAGGACGTGGAGGAGATAGTGGCCGCGGGCGCCGACATCGCGACCGTCACACCCAAGGTCCTGAACCAGATGGCGTTCCACCCGAAGACGGAGGAGACGATAAAGGAGTTCGACGACGCCTGGAATGAGTTCGTCGCCAAGAACAAGCTGACGGTCCCGGCCAGGGTGCCTCTCGGGGGCCCTTAGCAGTCGCCAATTGCCCAGTTGCCATGTCAGCCTCCATATCCGTGGACAGGAAGACGAAGGACTCTCCCGCAAGGCAGGAGAGGGCGATGGAGGCCTCCGGTGGACTCGGGCTCACCTGGGACCAGTTCTTCGAGCGGGCCCTTGTGACCGGCGTCAGCCCAGAGAACCTTGATATGCATATGCATATAGAGAACGGTTACAGTTGGCAAAGACGATAGCTGTCTCGGACGACGTCTACGAGATGCTCCAGAAGTCGAAGCTCCCCGGTGAAAGCTTCTCGGCCGTGATAAGGCGGAGCGTCAAGAAGGGGAGGCTGACGGAGATAGCGGGAAGGATGACCCTGACCCGCTCGGACTGGAGCGCGGTGAAGGCGAAACTCGAGGAGCAGGAATCCCTGGCCTCGGCAGCCATGGCGGAGAGATGAAGGCGTGCGCCTCTTCGACACGGCCTACATCATCGACCTCGTGAACTCGGACGAAGGGGCGGTCGAACTCGCCCGGAAGGTCGACGAGGAAGGCTCCGGGGCCGCGGTCTCGGCGGTCTCCGTCCACGAGTATCTCTTCGGCGTCCGCCACAGGTACCGGTCCGAGGCCGAGCTGAAAGAGAAGCTGGCGTCCGCCCTGGACGAGCTCGGCAGGTTCGAGACGGTCGCGTTCACCAAGGAGGTGGCGGAGACGAGCTCGAAGATAGGCGCGGAGCTCGTGAGGGCCGGCAGAGTCGTGGGGGTCAACGACGTCTACATCGGGGCGACGGCCCTTGTCCACAAGCTGCCGCTCGTGACGAGAAACAGGGCCCACTTCGCGCGGATGCGCGGGGTGGAGATAGAGACCTATTGAGTCCGTCCGGTGAGGCTCTCGTGGCGGGAGGGGCGGGGTTCATTGGGAGCCACGTCGTCGGGGAGAGGCGCAGGAGGAGAGTCAATCGGTCCTTCCCGCGAGGACGAACCGGTCCCTGTCAACAGCTCTAACTGCCCTATAAGTAAGAATGACAAAATTATGGGGGAATGCTAATAAACAGGTAAACGAACAGAGAAATTGGGAGAATGGAAGCAATAAAGGTAAGGAAGGTGGACGGCCAGGGTAGGGTGCTCCTCCCTTCTGAATGGAGGGAGAAGGAACTCGGGCAGGCGAGGGAAGTCATCGTCTTGAGCCAGGGCGACCATCTAAAGATCATCCCGAAGAAGAAGGTCGACCTCACGAGGTTCTTCGACAAGGTGGATCTGGGCGTAGATGCCATCGGGGACTGGGGGTCCTTCGAGTCAGCTCTCGCCGAGGAAGTGTAACTGGAGCTGAAGTTCCTCGACGCCAACCCCTTCGTATATGCCTACTACAAGCCTAGGAGGAAGCTGAACGCCGAAGAGGAGCTGATGAAAGAAGAGGCCAAGGCCGTCGTCGCCAGGGTCAGCAGGGGGGAGGAGCAGGTGCTGACGAGCGTCGTGCACATTTCAGAGGCCTCCAACATCCTCAAGCGAAGGATGGCGGTCTCCGAGCTGGCCGAGCTCGTTTCGGGGCTGCTCACGAACGCAAGCGTGCAGGTCGAAGGGGTCACGCCCGAGGAGTATCTCGGGGCTTCCGAGTCGGCCCGCGACCTTGGGCTCGACCCGAACGACTCCCTGGCCGTCCTCCTGATGAGGCGCCACGGGGTCCAGGACATCTTCACCTTCGACAGGGATTTCGACAGGGTCGAGGGGGTCAGGCGCCTCCCCGGGACCGGAGGGGGGGCCGGCGCATCGCCGACGGACAGGCCGTGACCGGCGGCGCTCCTCGCCTCCGAGGGGGCCTCCTTGGTGGGGTTCAACGACAAGCCTTCCTCCCTGTCGCGCAGGAGCAAGGTCCCGCTCCTGGCCTCTCGAGCTCCCTCCAGCACTTGATATCCTTCGACAGGGTCCCAGGACTGACCCGCATAGACCCGGATACAGTCTGACGCGAGGCCGCCCACGCCGGAGCCGGACGCGCATGCGAAGATGCGCGTTCAGATGCAGGAAGCCAGCCTCGCCCCGCGCCTTTCAGTCTCCGACTTCGATGACCAGCTTCTTTGGTTCAGAAGGATAGATGACCACGGGCAGGTCACGCTTGATTCTGAGCGACTTCGCTATCTCCTGGGGGATTCGGATCACCAGCGAGTTCCCCGACTTCGCCACGCGCCCTCTCCTCTCGAGCCCGAAGAGCCCCCTCTTCTTCACCTCGGACTCCACCTCCTCCATCAGCTCCTGCGAGAGGTACTCTGAACCGCACTCGGTGCACACCTCCGCTTCCTTCATCCCGAAGTCGATCCCGAAGAACTCCACCTCGGTCACGCTCTTCTTGAGCCTCCCACCGCACCTGCACCTTACGTCGAGGGCGGCCTCCGAGGTCACAGCGCCTTCACCGTCACAGGGAAGGCCTTCCGTATGCCAGACGAGCGGTAGACCTTCTCGTCGTACACCACGACGAAGCGGTTGAGCATGGCCTGCACCAGGCCGGTCTCCTTCTGCGGCGCCTTCTTGCCCTTGAGAATCGCCTCTTCGACATCCTTCGCAGAGATCCCTCTCAGCCACATCCGTTCTATCGCGTGCCTCACGCGCCTGTGCTCCCAGTTGATCTTTAACTTCACACCCGCATCAGTAATACGTGTATTATTAAGGATTACCAAACAGCGAAGCCCACAGATCGG
>JAJZIG010000006.1 GCA_021851265.1 archaeon
TCCGATCTCTCGGGAGGATAAGTGAATATTATGGCGGGATTGTAGGACAGGTCCAGCAAGGCGCTGAGCAGCGAAGGGGGGACGAAGGTGTCGGTGTACACAAGCAGGCCTGGCGTGGAGGTGCCGAGGAGTTGGGGCCCCTGGAGGGCGGTTACTATCCCATCCAGTAGGAACCCGTAGAGGAGGAGATGCGACGCGAGGTACCCCACGAACACGACCGGCCCCATTGCCGTCTTGAGAGATCTGACGAAATCCAAGAAGACCGAGCGGAGCGGGAACGCTAACAGTATGGAGACGACCCCCACCCAGAAGACCAGGGCTCCCGCAAGCTCCGCCGGATCTACCGAAGGCGCTGCCCAGATGTAGCCGAAATACGACAGAACGAGCCCTAGGACGAGGGCCCCGGTCAGGGAGATGAGGGCAGCCCCTTGAGGCAACGAATCCGGCCTCTTCTTCCCCTGGGTCATCAGTTTCAGAAAGCGGGCGCCCTCGTTGCGGTATTTACAGCCATCCCGCGCTTCCAGCCCATCGTCCGCCGGAGAATGATTAATACCACGAGGAGGCTTGCAGCCACCCGACTGGGATTGGGCATGACGATTCAGGCGAGGGCGGCAGCGCTGGTGCTCAGCGGCGCCGGGGCCGTCGGAGGCGTGTCGGTGGCCTATGCCCTTGCGGTGGACAGGCTCCCCGCCGTGAGCCCAACGGAGGTGAAGAGCCTGCTACTGGGGTCCTACGTATTCACAGGGGCGTTCCTAGCCGGAGTCTTGGCCATCGTCGTTGGGCTGGGACTGTACGTCCATAACCAGGCCCGAGGGCTCACGGGGGCCTCATCCATCCCCATTGCCCCCGGCTCCTTCATCCCCTACCTGCTCTCGACAAAGCGCTACAGGCGCTACTTCTCGGTATCCACGGTCCTGTATGGGGCGCTTTACGCCTTCGCGACGAGCATGATTGTCTACCAGCCTACGGTGAACTTCGTCCAGGCATACCACGCCACTTTCCCTTCCGTCGGAGTTTCACTCTGCTGCGGGCCCCCTCTCTCGATCCCCACCGTCACCGCTTACCTCATGAACCATGTCGGTCTCTACATCGTCCCCCTCGACGTCCTCCTGCTGCTCATGGTGGCTCCGTTGGTCGGGCTCAACGTCGCCTTCGCCGTCTTCGCCCGCGACGCCAGCGCAGGGGGGGCGTCGAAGTACGGGCTTGGAGGGGTCGGGGCCGTGGTGGGGCTGTTCACGGGGTGCCCGGCATGCGCAGGTCTCTTCCTGGCTGGGTCGTTAGGCGGGACCGGGGCTGTCGCATTCGCCTCGCTCCTTTCGTACTACCAACCCGAGTTCATCGCAGCGAGCCTCCCGGCGCTCCTGCTGACCCTATATTTGGTGTCACGCAGCTTGGCGCGTGCTTACAGCGGAGGGTGCCCGATACCCCAGAGGGCCCGAACGCTGCCGTCGGCGGCTGAGACGTAAAGCCTGGATTCAGTTCTTTGCGCTGGCGGCTATTTCTTGAGCTGCTGGCTTTCTTTCAGCTCCGCTGTCGCTTTCTCGATGTCCAGGAGAATAGAACTCCTGGCCGGAGCCTCGTAGGCTCCGGTGCAGAATGCCTCAATCAGTACTATCACATCGGTGGGGGTGATGTTTTCGACGTAGACAGATACCGAGTCCGGTTTCGAGACGAAGGCGTTTTTCGCGACTACGTCGTGCAGCGTGGACGCCAGCACGGCCGCGTCGACCGGCTTAGGGACGTCATACCGGACCCTTACAAGCCTCTCCTTGACCTTGTGTTCTATCACTGATGCCTGGATGACTATGCTGTTCGGAACTTTGACCAGGACCCCCTCGTCGAGCCTGATGGTGGTATAGTTCAACCTGATGTCTTCCACCACCCCAGTGTAGCCTGGTATCAGCAAATTGTCAGAGAAGAACTTCGGCGGGTAGGCGGGGATGTCAAACCCCCATTGCCATGTCGAGATGGTTATCCTGTTTCCAACCAGAAACGGCCTTGAAGTGAGTATCAGCAGGCCGGCAAACATGTTGGAAAGCGTCTGTTGGCTGGCAAGCCCCGCAACCAGTCCTGTGACCGTACCCCCTGCGAGCAGTTCTGTCCCGGTGACGCCTGCGATTGCAAGCGTCACGAAAGCCAGCGCAATGTATCCGATGAACCTGAAGGCGGTGGCCACTGTAGCGCCTCTCTCCGGTCCGGAGGTCCTCGAAACACCCCGCCTGATCTGGTTCGCGATGATCCCAATCGCTAGATATCCCGCGACGATCGCGACAACCACCTTGATCAGGACCAGGCCGTTGATTGGCAGACTGCCTGCGAAGTATACAACGAAATACAGGAGTACCAAAGCCGCGACGATGACGATGAATGCCTCAATCAGCTTTGGACGGAAGGAATTGCCCCTGTTTTCCATCTTCATTTTTCCTCTGCTTCGTGATTTATGTGTTTAGCCTGCCGAAGTTATTCCAATCCTGCGACCCCGGTGGCCATCGGTTCGAAATCATGAAAGCGGGCGCGAACGCGTGATTCATAGGCCACTCCAGCCAAGACACGTCCAGGCTTCCACTCGCCCCGGCCGCAGCCAGTCTCGCAGCGTTTCGCCAAAATGCAGCCCTGCGGTGCGCTTGAGTATGATGCCTTGGGCCATATGCGTCCCGTGCCTCTCTCCGAGATAGCCCCCTGGGCCTAGAGCAGGGCGGGCTCGAGCTAGCGGCCGCCGCCAGTCAGTGGAGGAAGCTCGACCTGCAGCTTCGAGATGGCCTCCTTCAGCGTATGGTAGCTAGCATTGAGCGCATTTTTCTCAACGTCCGTGATATCAACTTCGAGTATCTTCTCAACCCCTCCCTCGCCGATGACCATTGGGACGTCCATCACGACGTCTGAGAAGCCATACTCTCCGTCAAGATAGGTCGACGCGTTGAAGACCGTCTTCTTGTCGTTGATGATGGCGTCGACTAGGACTGTCACAGCCGCCGCGGGGCCGTGAATGGTGGCCCCTTTTCTGGCGATGACTTCCGCGGCTACCCCCTTCGTGTTCTTGACTACCTCCTCGAACTTTTCAGGGCTCATAAGTTTGGAGGCCGGAACGCCGCCCACTGCGGTGTATTCCGGAATGGGAACCATGCTGTCACCGTGTTCTCCAATAATCATCGGCGTTACTGAAGATCGTGCGACCCCGAGCTCCTCGGCCACGAAGTGGCGGAGCCTGGAGCCGTCGAGGGTTCCGCTCATGCCGAGGACCTTACGTCTGTCGAAGCCTGTGACCCTGTAGGCGACGTAGGTCATTACGTCGAGAGGGTTTGTCACCATCATTAGGACGGCATCGGGCGCGTTTTTCCTCACCTGCTCGCAGACGTCTCTGATTATCCCAGCGTTGGAGTTCATCAGGTCAAGCCGGGTCTGACCAGGCTTCCTCCCGAACCCGGCTGCCACGATTACCAGCTTTGAACCCCTCAGGTCGCCATAGTCGTTGCTTCCGGTCACCCTGGTTTCGGCCCCGTAGGCTGAAAGCATGTGGGTGATGTCCATAGCCTCCCCCTGGGGGAGGCCTTTGACCACGTCGACCAAGGTGAGGTCATCATACCCCTTCATGGCGAGGTGGACAGCTACGTTCGCCCCTATCTTGCCGCTGCCGACAATTGAAATCATGGCTCCCTCGACCGTTATCAAGAAGGGAGTATAGGCATTCCGCCAGCGCTCGCCGGCATGGTTCGGACAACGGAGTGGGACGTTCCGCGCAACGGGGCAGAATAGCTCAAGCATGCGCACTTCGAGTTAATCCGTCAGGAAGCTGACAGACGCGCGCCCAGTTAGGAGAAGCGATTCGTGTGGTTTCTGCCCCGTCGAATGGATGACGCGCAGTGGCAAATCACGTGGAGACGGACAAACTAAGTGCGAATGATGGGTAGTCATTTACCCGTCGTTTGGCAAAATCCGGGGCGATTGGACCTTGAGAAATCAAGAGATCTGTGACAAACTGGCTGCAAATCATCCGGTTTACGCGGTCGTGGACCCATGAGAGAATCAAGGGAGAATTCCCTTTTCCGTGGGTCCTCTTCCGTGCGGGGTTCGATTCTGACGGGTCCGGACCCATAATGGGTCCGATTCCTTTCCTCAGGGTGCAACCCAGCTAGGATTTGATATGAGGATGGGGTTGGAACCGGCGCAGCGCTCATACTCGTGAAGTCCGAGCCAGGGTGGGTAGGCGCGAATTAGAATCAGAGAAACTATTGCTTATTACATTTCATTCCAAGTGGCATTTCTGAAGTCATCGATGGCTTTCTGAAACCTAGCTTGAATCTCCGGTGCGTTCTGCCTTCGGAGTTCCTCAAAAAGCCTCTTCTCCAACAACATGATTGACTGTCTCTTCGCAAGCTCGCGAAAGCCGTTCGTGACGCCAAGGCGCTCAAACGTGGCTTCTGGTTCGGTACGCATGATGTCGACGATCACCTCAATAGCTGACTCGGACCCCAGCTCACATAGCAGGGTGACTGCTCGCTGCCGGACGGAAGAATCAGAGTCGGATTTGGCCATACTGATGAGTTTCGGTTCGAGCATCCTCTCGAATCTTTTCTTTCGCTTCGCCGCTAACTGTGACCATGTTGCCGATACCTGATGTAGCACCTGAACTCTCACGGTGGCTTTCGGGTCGTCCAGCATCGCAAATATCTTGTCCTCAAGACCCGTCAGTTCTTCGGTCTTGTACCTGAACGCGTATCTGCTCAGCTCCTTGAGGGCCTCTTCCCTTACTACAGGGCTTTCATCTCCCAAGTAGTTCAGAAGAAAGCGGAGCTTGCCTGGCCTCTTCCTCGCCGGTGAGTTCCGAGTCAGGGGAGGGGTGGGCAAATGTATCTCCACTTGGTTACCTACCATCTGGTCGCCCACAACTAGCCCTTTTCCCTTTGCCACGGCGATTAGGAGGGCAATGTCCATGTTTACTGTCGAATTGCCAATCCGGAGAGGGTACCGCAAATTGGAGTCTTGATGTACAGAGCCACTCTTTGGAACAGAAATCACCACAACTGCTCCCACTTTAGGCACATTCACAGTCGAAATTGAGGGTTGAATTTTCGGGTTGCACCTCGACCCCTCAAACTGAACTCTAGCTGACTTCTCTGCATCCCATTCGACTCCTACGATTTCCTTATTGTCGGCGACCCCAACTAGTATGTCTCCCCCATCAGCGTTTGAGAAAGCCGCCAAGTCCTTAGAGAACTCCCTAAGAGAATCCTCCCTCAGGTCGAGTTTGAAGTCAAGCGTTGTCCCCTCGCCTTGAGCGATAAGTTGTTTCAGTTCTTCCGGTCCCACGTTGGCCATGTGGAGGCGTTATGATATAGCGTTGACGCCGTCAACACCGAAGAGTCCCGACGACAGTTTCGAGTGACCCCCTCTGTCTCAAAGGATCTCCGAAATGTAGTCATTTCGGAACAAATTTTACGCAGAGTCATGAACCCAAAGTCATGAGCAGAAGATTAGAGGAAACAGAATGGGGATGCTCCGCCTGCGGAAATCGACATTCGAGGTACGTCTTCCTCCTTTGTCCAAACTGTGGATTGCCAACCAGAATGGATGAATCAAACGCGTCGTGGCATATTGGCCGCAAGAAGGAAACACTTGGCATGCGCATGAAATGCTTCAGGTGCGGTCAAGACAGCGCCATCATAACAGGTAACAAACGAAGACCCTACCTGCGAGCCTAACTGGAAATGATAGAGCAGATGCGTCTTACCTCAAAGCACACACAGAGATTCCGACGGGAATCGCAACGAAAATGTTTGCTAAACGGGCTAGAATCGAGAACCAAAGTCTGGTGGCAGACACTTGGAGGATCAATCGGTTCCCATTGACCAGGCGGTTTCAAGCGGCCAAGTCGCTTAGGAAGAATGGCAGAGTCTGCTGCCTCTTCTTTTCCCTGAAGTACCTCAAGATTGGATCAGCGATACCTGTTACTGTTCCGGCGATTCCCCCAAGGACGGGGATTAAGGAGATGCCCGTGAATAGACCCGCTTTCCCAACTTCTCTCGCTGTCGACTTGGCCGAAACCCTGTACTTGTCGATGACGTCATGTGTGAACAACATGTATGCATCCTTCACCGCGCTCTTAAACTCCGGATCATATGGGTTTTCAGTGACGGTCTCACATATCTTCGCAAATTCGTTCATTGACTTCCGCCAATCCGACCTCTTCCGAATCTCGAGTATCTCTTGAACAGCAAAGTCATCCGGCCCGAGCCTCCCTGTAGAAGGTAGCAGCGCCTCCCAACCAGTTAGGTATCTCTTCGCGTCATCCAAGTTGTACTGGCTCAACTTTGCAGAGTAAAACGGATGGTCCTCGAGTCCTATGTTCACCGACGAACTGACGGCGGATTGAGTGAGTAAGGTTCTGTTGTAATAACGAAGCGTCGGCTCGTCCCAGGGATGCCACGACTCTTCCATGAATTTCCGGTCAATGCCAATCAACCTCTCCAAGTCCTTGTCAAGAGCCTGCTTCATGGTCTTCGGCATTGAAGTGATTCCGCGTGCGCGCGCTGCTGCTGCCAGATCGGTTTTCCAGCGACGTTCCACACCAGCATAAGCAGAGGTCATTAGGCCAGCCACAAGCTTTTGATTATCCAGGTCGAGCCTGGTCGACTCGGCGATCAGCTTCTCACTATCTGAAGGTAGCTGTGGCTGAACGACAATCTTGGAGGCATTCTGCTCAAAGAACTCGAACCTTTCCTTCCCCATAGTGTAGTAGATCTTGTCCCACACCTGCAGCTGTTTCTCCCCAGGGGAGACAACGACTTTCAGGATGCCAGCCTCGAGTAGAGGCCTTGCGACGCTGAACAATCGAGGGTTATTCCCTACATCTTCGACGAACCTCTCAAAGACGAATACATTCTCCCAGAGAAGACTGCAAGCCTTCATCGTCTGGACATCCGGGTCTGAAGAGATGAACACAGATTTGTTCGGATCGCTCATCCCGTTTCCGGGAATCATCCGGATTCTTATGAGTCTTCTTCACTTTCGACCGGGATCGTAAGACCGATGACTGGGGCCTTGGAATCGAATAGATGGGCCGATTACTTCTTTCTTACCCCGCGGCCTTGCCTCGCTGAACCCGCCTCGAACCGCCTGAAGATCTTTGCGATATCCTCTAGTCTCTTTCTGTCAATCAGCACGTCTTCCGGCGCTTCCCCTACCAAGTACTCTCCAACACTTGCCTGTTCTCCGGCTCGACGCTTAATCTCGTCAAGCTCAGCCTTGATTGACTGGAGCCCCGACATCAACTCGATATTGAGTTTAGCCTGTGAGTTTTCCCGTTGATCGGTTGAAAGAAGAGCAAGGGTAAAGCTAACCGGAGTTACGACCGAATCCGGGTCCTTCTCGATACTACGAACTTGTCTCTCCAGTTCCCTCTTGCACTCATCCATGCTAGCAATGAACCGAAAGTCCACGTCGATGGTGCGGAGACCGGAAACATCGAACGGAATTCCTTCGCTCGGATCTTTGATGTTGATAACAGCCATCTTCGATGCATGTCGGAGGGCAAGCTCATAGAAGACGTTTGGATTCCTATAGGTTAGATCTGCGACAACCAACTCATCCTTGAATAGATGGTCTATCACTTGTGGGGTAATTAATCCCGGATTCGATATTGCGTCCGCCCTAACCGTTTCGTAGCCGCATCGCTCCATGACAGGCTTGATTACATAATTCAGCAACTGGTCAGAACGCTTTCGCACTTCGCTACCCGCCGATCCTATCGGAGAGATGACGAAGCAGGTCTTCAATGCTCGCAGGGTGAACCCGACTTCCTTTAAGCCGTTCGTGAGTCACATCCCTCAGATTTTATAGTTAAGAAAACCCACCGCTCCCCGCAGACTGGAAGCGAGATATGTCGCAAGAAGCCGACCCAACTGACCCGATGCCGACCAGCGAAAGCGCGTACGGTGATGCCTACAAGGAGCATCTGTTCAGGCAGTATACCATGTATGTTGAATCAGCAGATCGAGTGAGCACAAGAAGAGCATTGGCAAATACGTTCTTCCTTACAGCGAGCACCATTTTGCTTTCAGTCGATGGCTTCTCTACGAGCCAGCAGGTGTACCGGATGACAGGTTACGGGCTTTTATTTCTCCTCGTATTCACCGTTGGCTCTGCTGTCTTGAGCTTCACGTGGTTTCTCGTACTACGATCATACGACAAGTTGAACGGAGGGAAATTCGAGGTGATACATAGGCTGGAAAAGGCGTTACCCGCGTCGCTATATTCAGCCGAATGGGCGATATTAGGCGGGGGGAAGGACCCGAGGAAGTATCGCCCAATCTCGAAGCTAGAAGCTGATGTTCCACTAGTATTCGTCGCAATATATGCTGCCCTCTTCGTTGCGACTGTTGCGAGCTACTTGCTGCAGGTGGGCTTGTAATCCGCTTCAGTCAAGAAGCCTTTGGATTTCATCTAGGTTCCAGTCGACCACGGGCGCCCGATGCTCTCTCAGTGGTTGTGGAACAGGGTCACTCTTGTCACGATAAATCCGGACCCCAATCACCTTCTTCCCTTGACGATAGCTTTCTTCAATCTCCCAGTTGACAGAGGGTCTGTCTGCGGTTTCAGGGCCAATCATCACTATCGTGGCCGAAGTCTGTGAAATTCTATCCCTGCATTGTTGCCTCCACTTCTCGTCAAACGGCTCTTTGACAGAGTAATCTCTGAACTCGAGATATTGGTTCTCCCCTTTTGCCTGTTCTCTTAGCAGGTTGACTTGACTCTCATCTTCTGTGTGGAAGCTGATGAATACATTTCGAACGGATTCCTTGCCTTCTGAGGTCTTCTTAGCAGCTTCGACTTTCTTCTTGAAGATGTCCTCGGCTTGCTCAGCCGACCGACCTCCACCGGCATTGTACACCGTCCCTCCGCCCATTAGCTTCTCACCTCCCTTCTGCCTCGGGGTGGTTGGCCTGACATTCACTAATAATCATGACGAGCCCTCCAGTAGCATTTTCTCGGCGGTGATTCTCTCCTTGCAGGAAATACAGACTCCGCAAGGTTGAGCCTTCCCTGAATGGCAGTAGTAAGTCAGCTCGAAGGGAAGGCCGCGAGCCTTGGCAAGCTTCAGGACCTCCCTCTTGTCGAGGGAAATGAGGGGGGTCATGATTGTGGTTTCGACGCCCAAGGCACTACTGATACATTCTTGAGCTTTCTGAAAGAATCCTTCGGTTTGATCCGGAAAGATAGGATTTGCTACAATGCCTAACGCGATAACATGGCATGAGATTCCGTGGGCATAGGCAGCGCCCAGTGTGGCGAAGAGGAGGTTCCGAGTGGGAAAGAACGCCTGTTTCTCTATGTCCAATTCAGGGTGAACAAGTCCGCTCGGTATCGCCTTGGTGCCCCCTACTCTGAACCTGACGGGGGGGTTCACGCCCAGATATTTGCAGACAGCTTGGCACGCTGGCCACTCTCGTTCTTCGGCAAGGTGACCGTAATCAACGTGGCAAGGGAATACATCGTGTTTTTCTTTCCTCAAGAGCATCATAGTCAGTGACGAATCAACTCCTCCTGATGATAGGACGACTACTTTCAATCGCCCTTCTCCCTCATCCAATCCCAGATTGCCATGTCCAAGGGGGCGAGCGAGAGTTGGTATCGAGCAGAAAGGTTTCTCATTAGCGACTCGAGCTCTAAGTAGTCCTTCTTCGTGATTCCTCCCCTGATGCTGACCTCAAGGCCGAGGAATTCGTTTAGAAATCGAACTACGTGTGTGTCAATAATGGCAATGGAGTCAGCGAACTTGACATTCCTCAGGAAGTGCGAAGCCTCTTTCAAGCCAATGCCCGGAACGTCTCGCACTAACTGAAGTCTTGTTTCATCGACAGAATTGGAATCTGTCAACAGTGTCTTAATCCCATCCCCGCGCCGATACAAGACGTCCCAGGCCACAACCAGATTCGACGCTCTGACATTCGGGAACCGATAGCGGCGCAGCGAACCGTCCTTGCGTGGAGGGAGGTAGATCGGCCTCGTCAATTCAACAGCAATTTTGCTTCGGGAAAGTCTGTTGCTTCCGTTCTTGTCGAGAAGTCTCTTACTGAAAAGGTGCCTAACGGCTGATTGGGCGGTCTCGAAATGCACATTGCTCGACAGTATACAAAGACACAATTCACTCCAGAGAATCGGTTCGCTAAGTGTCTGCCATCCCGTCTGTTCATTGTATCGCGTAGAGAAGTGGCGATATCTTCGGATAATCTCTTGCGGCATCCGCCTTGGGAGCTCGCTACGACCGTGATTAGAGTACAGATCGCGAGTGATTTCGGGTCCTTCCCTAGCCGTCATCTTCCTTGCTTCTCCTCCACGCCAACTTCGCGCCACTCCCTGCATCCAGTAAAAGCGTCCTTTGAACCGCTATTAGATGCCATCTAGAATCTTCCTTCCTACGAATTCAAGCAGAAAATCGCGGAGAGTATCTCTTCTAACCATGTCTTGAAGCTGTTCGGAAAAATCCCCATAGAAGAGTAAGTTGTGGAGCAAAGCTTTCCCCAACTTTGGTCTGATGGAACGCTGACATACATCGCAACTACAATTCACCAGGTCGATGTGTGAAAGCTCTCGGTAACTGAACGTCCCTCTTTCAACGAACTGTTCAGTCCAATCAAGGCTGTCGAACGAGTCTGCTCCACAGTAAACATACAATGCCATTGACACCGGATGTCCGCACCCGAGGATGTGAAGAAAGACTTCTCCGTTTGACCTCAAAATCTCCCTCAGCTTGAGGATGGTCTTCGCGCGTTGAATGAGGGTAGAGCCACAATCTCGTTCAGGTACTCCAACGAACCTCATATCCTTGTGGGCAGATTTCGTCAGACTCTTGGCAACGTAGAGCAGTTGGCTGGGATTAAAGCCATGAATGACTGAAATGCACTGGCTTGAGGTGGCTATCCGACGCGAAAGGCGAATGCCCTCCATGGTAGCTTTGGCGTAGTTGACGTTCTTGATTTTCCCTTGGGGATAGGAATCAAACGCAAAGTAGACATCTGATTCGAGATTCTGGACTATTCGCTGATACTTGCTGAAGGACCATTTCTTGTCCTCCAAGCGGGTCGATTCGAAAATGCCACTGTCCAGCATTATCCAGGAGTTTCCCTTGTGATATTCCTTCAGTTTCTTGAGCCGTGCCAAGGCCTTTGGATCAGGGTCTTCAGGAAAGTCGTATGCGGAAACCAGTATCCTTGGGTAGACCCTTGTCACCATGCTAGTAAGGTCGGGCAGCCTGAAATTGTGCTGGGTCCCCGATATCGCTGGGAAGTAGGTAGGGGTGGTTAACAGCTTGCTTCCGCTCGAAAGCTGCAGCAGTCGTGCGGCCTTCACGGACTCTTCCAGCTTCGTGATGCTGATCAAACTGGCTATTTCCCCGCATACCTTGGATCGATAAGGTCGCCTTCTTTCCTAGTCCATCTTCGCACGATGGTTGTTGTGATCCCGCCGCGATTATTCACTTGGACCTCTATGGACGCCCACCGTGGGTTAACGGCTCTTACGAAATCGTCCAGAATCTGATTAGTAATCTCTTCATGAAGTATCTCAACGTTCCGATAAGTGACGAAGTACATCTTGAGAGACTTGAGTTCGACCAATTTTCGGTCAGGCTCATATGCCAGATTCACAGTGTAGAAGTCTGGTAGCCTAGTAACAGGACAAACGGCTGTTAATTCGGAGAACGTATGGTTACAAACGTAACGGTGCTTCCTGTTCTTGTTCGACTTGGTCTCCAGAAGTGCTGGGACCATCGCCCACAGGTCGCAAAGTCGATTTATAGTTCTTTCAGAAGGCTTTCTCGACCGTTTGAGGGATCCTCTATTATCGGCTTTAGTCGTCGCAGCCGACGCACCCGATTGCGGTGTGAGCCCTTCCTCGTTCTCATGACGTGTGAGACTCCGATGGAGTCGTGGACGATATAGTAATCCCATTCGTCCTCTCCGGATTCGTCCGTCATTTGTGCTCGGACTCTCCCTCAAACGAGCTCGAGGCTACAGCCATCTCGCGCAACTGTCTGGCGTACTTCCTCACCATCTCAGGATTCAGTCCCGCGACGTCCGCTAGATACTTCGCCGTTATCGGCCGGCCTGCGTTCATTTCTCCTTTCAGAGGCTATCTGTCGTATAAACACGGGCTATGGTCTAGGCTGTTGAGGCTGCGGAGAGAGGTCCCTGAAAGTTCTCGTCCGACGTTCATCGGAGCCTAGAGGCCCCACTTCAGGAAGTCTATCAAAAAGACCACAAGCAAAGCAACAAGGGCAAATAGGCCAAAAGGGATGATGAGCGTCCCCCATCGCCTTTTCCACATGCCAGCGACCCGGAGCAGGTTCAATGAACACCCAGGACTTCGCCCTGCAAGATAAGGTTTTGGTGCCACAATTACGCTTTAGAGAGCTCGAGCTTCTTGAGCCTGGAGTTGAGAGTGACTGTAAGGAGGTCGCCTGGCTTGAACGGAAACTGGGAGTCTCTAGCCACTTCAGTGGGGATATAGATGAAGTACTTGTCGTACCTCTTCCCGCCTGTTTGAGTAGGCCTGTTGACGAAGCGTCCTTTGGCCTTGATAGCCATTTTGATGCTGCAGGTTGGTGTCACAAGGAACGATACTCTTTTCCGAGCACCAAATTAGTGCCACAATCTCCATATCTTTGGCCACCCAGCGGTGGGGATGCGACGGGAGCTCTGGGCGACCCTCTTGGTCATCATAGTGTTGGTCTCGACCGCTTCATACCTTCACTTCCAACCGGCTGAGTCGGGGACCACTTCATCAACTACCGCGACCCCTGCAAGGCATCAGATACCAGTCGGAGCAGTTCTCTACCTCTGGTACGGCGCAGTCGCCGGTACAGGGGGGCTGGAATCCCCCGGATGGAACAGCACCAGCTGCCCTGGGGGAGGAGCCGTGGTCGACAAACCTAACTTGGGGTATCACGTCTCTGATTCCAACCGGACCTTCCAGTTTCAGATTAACGAGATGCAGAGTGCCGGCATATCCTTCGTCGTGGTCTCCTGGTGGGGTCCGTTCACCCAGGACGAGGCCGGGATGGTCAACAAGGCAACTCACGATCTCTTCAGATACCTCAGAGCCATAAACAGCACCTTCAAGGTCGCCGTTATGGTCGACGCGTTCCCTGGGACCTGCAACCCACCACTTCCCAGCGTGCCCATGTCCCAGGTCTATGACTACGTCTACAGCAACTTCGCTGCCCCTTACAGGCAGTGGTACTTCGACTGGCAGGGGAGACCTCTACTCGTGACCTTCAACCCCGTCGAACCTTTCTACGACGATACGAGGTTCACCTCGAGGATGATCGGAAATTATGCCTGCAAGCCCGTTGAAACCTGCCCCGTTCACAGCCTGAACCAGAAGCTCGACTGGATATGGTGGCAGGCACCGGAGAACTTCTCTGAAGGGGAGGGAGGGACAGGAGTGAACATGTCCAACGACGTCGGAAATCCCATCACCTCTGCAGACGGGGAAGTTACCCTCGTCCCGAGGATCGACAGCTTCTACAACTACGAGGCAGGCTATCAGGGCGGATACCTTAGATTCGACTATTCACTCGGCCAGGGGCTTTATCAATACGAGTGGAACTACGTTCTCAGCCATCGGAACGAGGTGAGGCTGGTGCTCATTTACAGTTGGAATGAGTATCACGAGCGGACCGAAATCGAGCCCCACGTCGACGGGGACAGCATGATTCCGGGAAACTCTCTTCTAAATGTCACATCGGCGTACGCCGCCAGTCTCAATCGGTTCTGAGGCTAGTAGAATGGTGACTGCTACACTTCAAGTCCTAGAGAGAGTCTCACACCAGCCCTCCAGGCATTGAGCCGCCAACTGCTTCCACCCTGAAAGCGGTCCAATTTGGAATTCCTTCGTCCGATACCTTGGGCTTCCGGAAGTAGAATCCTGACAAGCATCCGAAATGCTCACCGCACAAATAGACTTCCCACAGGATGCTCCGAGCACCGAACGCTTCTTCCATGACTATCTTTTTCTCGGCCGGCTGTGTACATCGGACATTGCCGGTAAAGTGCTCGCAACTGATGACTGGTGCACCATTCATCGCATAAGACGCCCCTGTATTGCCGCGTAGATATTTCCGCCGCCCCGCCGTATCAAGCGAATGGTCTGATCGGACGCGCATATAGAATGAAGAAGATTACCGACAGAATAATGAAAGGAATTCCAGACTCCCCCGCGAGGATTCTGGGTTGGCCAAAGACTAGGAGAACCAGTGGGACCATGAAACCTAGGATTCCAGTAGTTCCCCAAGCGATGAACCAATGAAGGTGGTTGGGCGGCAATGTTCGGGTCAAAGCTGGTTTCTCGTTAAAAACATTGGCCGGGTTCCTAGAGAGGGTATGCACTGTACGTTGAAACTATGTGAAACTGACTATCCCGGAACCATTAACCCTGCAGAGGAGTCGTTCACAACCCGTCTCGGGGCGCGGGCTGATATGGGCGTGGCGGAGCGTGGTCCATTTATTTCAAATATGGATAGCTCAAGGGCAAAAGCGAACTGAGGTTGCTGGGAATGGTGATTACAGACCGGTCTATCATCCCGAACTTGCAGAGAAGCAGCAGATAGACATCGGTCACTGCGGCAACGTGATCGTGTGTGAGGTCGAAGAGATCTCTGACGTATCCCGGTTTCGCGCTGTTGCCTAGGGTGAAGGGCTTCACTTCGGCTGCAGAGCCATGAGCATAAGAAGAAAGCCGGCCAAATAGGGTCTTAATTGCGCTCACTTCGGGTCCAGTTAGCCCCAAGTTGCCTTCCAATGCTTTAAGCAACCCTCCACCGCGAAAATCGGCCATGTCCGCAGCCTCCCTGGCCTCGTACTCGGTAATCTTGTCGGCGACGCTCCTTCCCTTCATCTCGTAATCCAACTCCGCGGCTCTTTTGGCGAACTCGAGTAGGTGCCTCATCTCTCTTAAAGCGGTAAAATACTTCCCTTCCACAATCAGCTCATGAATCGTGTACGCTTTCGACTGCATCATGGTGAAGCCTGTCACCAGAATACTGTCTCTTGGTACCTTCCCTCCGAGAACCATGCTCAACCAAAGCTTCCCGAATTGATTGTTGAACTCCCAGACATCATAGTACTTCTCTGGTTCGTTCCTTCGTGTGTCCTCCCTTATGCTTGCTCGAAGCCTTTCGAATTCCGCAAGCGCAGAGTCAATGGTTCTCTTGCTGTCCTCGTCGACCATAAGGCCGAGTCTCCCTCTGCCCGATACTTGAACACCCCTCTGTCCATGAACATCTTTCTGCGTTCCAACTACAGGGATTCAGAATTCTTGCCTTCAAGACCAACCAAGCTGCGAAACACTGATGACCCCCGCTAGAGAGAACCTGCTAGTGGGAATGAAGTGATCGTCAGAGGAGCACCAAATAAAGGGGCCACTTCACACTCTCCCTAAGTTTAGGTCTAGATTGGCGCCAGTTGTGGCAGTGAAGGTTAGCTCATTTAGGGTCCGTAGTCTGATTGGCATCTCCGATTTCGTCCGACACGCTTCTGAATTGTTCTAGTGCGGCCTCCAAATTTTCGGTAATTTCCTGTGCTAATATTTCCGGGGCGGACAGGTTTTCGAGATCCACCATTGCTTCGTCCTTGAGCCAGAAGATGTCAAGATTCGCGTTTAGTTTGTCCGTCTCCATCACGACTGCATGCAAGTATAAGTGCGGTGGCCGTGCGCAGTCCATCAGACACATGATGCGCCCCCGACCCGCGTTAAATAGCCAGACGCCCCAACTACGCATGAACCGAAACGGAGACGACCTGTATGGTTACGCTGCGAGGCTGAAGCTCGGCGAGAAGCTGATAGCCGAGGACCCTCAGATACGCGCTGCCGACAAGAAGCTCATTTTGTCATTCTTGCGGCACATCAAAGCGAAGGAGCTCAGCATTGGGCGTCAGGCGAAGTACGCCTTCATGCTGAAGAGGTGCGCCCAGCTGATGAGGGTGCCCTTCAGGAGGGCGAAGCGGGCCGACTACGAGGACCTGGTCACGAAGCTGGCCGACTTCCAGTTCGTCAGGAGGAAGGGAGGGGAGCCCCAGCACTACACCCCCGCCACCATGGCGGACTTCCGGCTGACCCTCAAGGTCTTCGGGAAGTTCGTGAGGGAGGGGCACACGGACAGGGACGTCCCCTACCCCGAGGAGGTGCGGTGGATGAAGAAGGACATGAAGCTCAACGAGAAGAGGGACCCCCTGTACTTCACCGACGCCGAGATCGAGGCGCTGATAAAGGCGGCAGACAACGACCGCGACAAGGCGATTATAGCCATCGAAGGGGAGCTGGGGCTCAGGCCGGGGGAGCTCCTGGGGATGCTCGTGGGCTGGGTGACCGTGGACGACGCCGGGGCCGTGATCAACGTCGGGAAGGGGAAGACCGGGCCAAGGAGGCTCCGCTCCATAGGCGCGGTCTACTACCTGACCAGGTACCTGGAGAACCACCCCCTCAAGGACGACCCCAACGCCCCACTGTGGCTCACGCGGAGCACCAGCTGGGGGATGAGGAAGCTCGGCTACCACCCCCTCCAGATGATGCTCAAGGAGACGGCGAAGAAGGCGGGGATAGCCCAGCCCCGGGTCTTCACCTACATGCTCAGGCACGGGAGCGCCACGCGGAACGCCAGGTACCTGACCGACTCCGAGCTGAAGCTGATGTATGGGTGGTCCATGTCCTCGAGGATGACCGGTACCTACGTCCACCTGTCAGGCGGGGACCTGGATGCCAAGTACCAAGAGATATACGGGCAGGGGAAGGTCGTGAGCCAGCCCACCTTCGCTCCGCTCATCTGCCCCCGGTGCCATGAGAAGTCGCCTGTGGGGGCCAGATACTGCGTGAAGTGCGCCTCCCCGCTGGAGCAGGAAGAGAGGGCGAAGATGACCGTGAAGGAGGAAGAGAATAGGAACGAGATAGCCGAGCTCAGGAAGCTCGTTGAGCGGACCCTGAACCCTCCAGCTTCGCAAGGAGGGACAGGATCCTCTCCAGGTCGGACCGCTTGACCATCACGTAATCGTCCTTCTTTTCCGTCTGAACTTCTTGGGCCTGCATGTATACAGGCCCCTGTTTTTCATAAAAGCGCACTACGAGCGAACAAATTGAGGCAGCTGCCTGCCAGGGAAGGGCATGTTGAAACAATTCTTCGAAGATGCCGACATCAACACCAACCAGCATGCGTCTGGCAATACAGCCAAGCTCGACGCCCTGAAGCTGCAGAACCTTGACTCTGTTTACAACATGGGTAAAAAGTTCACCGAGCTACCTAAGGGCTAGGTGCCAGTACCGGAAGTTTGCGGTACCTTTTCGGTTTCATCCGCTTCAAGGTAGTCAGTATCCACCAGTGGCTCGGTGATCATTTGCAGCACGGCCCCTGGGAGCGGCTCTTTGGCTGCACCCGAACTCACGCAGAACTGATCGATTTCGCGAGGGGACATCCCTTCATGATTCGACCAAAAATACTTGGTGTCGTCATACATCATGCAGTCATAGGGTTTCGCAAAATGTATAGTGGGATGGAATCCCGTCGCGCCATGGATGACGCTGTGGAGGAATTCGAGATATATCGCCTTTACGAAATCGGCACCGGCTGGCTTCGGGAGCTTTCCGTAGGCTTTCAGGGTCATCACATTTTGTTCGCCATGCAACTTTTCTGCAAGACCGTAAATCAGGTTCAGACGGAAGTTCCTCTGCTTCCATTCATCCTCAGTCTCGCGCTTCCACGTTTTCTTCGCAATCTCGTCGATTTGCTCCAGCATTTCAGCCCTCTGCTCTTCGAAGAGTCGGTCAAACGCGGTTCTGGCGGATTCGTCAGATCCTGGCTTCAGGAGCAGTAGCGCGCTAGCGTCTTCCCAAGGCGAGATTTTGAGCGATTTGACCACAGGGCCGTCAAGGTATGCTATGTTGACAGCGTCGCCACTAATGGTTATGGCCTCTATGGCGTCTAACGCGACGCCCACGACATCGCCGTCGGCCTTTTCGAGCATGACTGACTTGTCTGACAGAAACAAGCTAGCATCTTCATTGCCAACTTTGACTCCAATCTTCCTGTAACGAAACGCACCCTTGTGCAGATCTTCCAATGCTGCTAGCTCCATTACACCCATTTGGGGCCATTTTGGTATTTAAGACTGTGGCATTGGTCCACCCCCGCGTTTTATTGCCACCAGGCGTCATGGTACGATGGCCGAGCAACCCACACTCCGCGACATCATAACCACCGTTAAGTGCCGCTTCTGCCCAATGCTCTTCCTCGACGAGCTCGACCGCCTCGAACACGAGAAGAACCACAACCAGAGCGGGACAGGAACCTGGGTCAAGTGCTACAACTGCCGCCTCAGACCCACCTGCAACCTCTACGCGGCATACAAGAGCCTCGAAGGCGCCGACAAGGAAAGATACAAGGAGAACGTGATCGAGCCCTGTTCGCTCTACACGCCGGCGAACGAGTAAGGGGAAGGTTTTCGACGTAACTGAAAACGGCGATATGAGTTACGTCGAAAAGACGGAAGAACGCTCATCTTGGATTTAGGCGCTTAATAATCCAGGGCCAGTACTTGTTTGTTGTCCGAGTCAGAAGTTACTTATGATAACAGCGAGATCGAGGACCTCCCAGGCATAGGCCCCGCGTCTGTCGAGAAGCTCAGCGCCGTGCCTCACTGGAACAGCTACTTCTCTTCCTTCTCAAGGGTCTCTTCCGGCATCTTGGAGAAGAGCCCCATCGGCTCCTACCCGCTTGATGCTACGCCTTGGTCTGGCTTGTGAAACCCGCTTCCGGGCCACCTGTCCTTATCAAGATAAAGACCCCTACTTCTGTAATATTCATCCACCTTGGCCTTACACGCCTCCCTGAATCTATCCATCGTCGACTGGTTTGTTTGCTTGAGCATTTCCGTCCTGAACGGCTCGATGTATCGGTCGAACTCCTCCTTTGGAATCGGTTCTACAAGTGCGTAGTCAAGGTAAGCCATATCAGTCCCGTCACTGGCAATCAGGGCCAGATACCTACCACCCGTTGTATCATAGGGAAAATCCGGCCCCTTGCTGTAAGGTTCCAGGCTCAAGAGCAACGGTCTTTCTGAGAACATGTACACCCCGAGTTCGAAACCCATGCTTCCAAAGTGTAGGGCCAGTTTCGCTGCTTCTGGCCATTCACTGGGAGCGAAGGCTTTGACCCATCCTTCGCACCCATAGGGCCAATATCTTTCGTTGGTTATGAGATACACCTTGTTTCCAGCTTGGAATGCCTTATGGAGGTTGATGAAAGGCTCCCACTCACGAGTAGACCTCCCACTGTAGGGCCAATCGACGCGGAAACTCATAGGGTAATCTTCTGGGTGCTCTGCCAAGATGAAGAACATGCGTTCTCCGGTGGCTTCGTTGACAGGATCTCCCTGTTCACTTATGCGGAAGGGCGTGTCCCCCCACTTCGCCCTGAACCGACTCTGTTCTGCCGCCCTTATCTCAGACCGCTTTGTCTCTTCCTTGTCAATATATCCATGATAGGCACCGAGTCCGCCCCTGGTCAAGTGTAACTCATTTCCCCTCTTCTCCACCAAACCCACCTTAGTCAGGGAATCAACCTTGGCCTCCACTGGGCCAACCTGAAGCTTGAAGGGCTCGCCCCACGAGTTCCAATCCTCCCCCTTCCGTCCCCATGTCGGGCCCCAACCACTGGCGAGGTCAGACTTCAGCTCGCCCATCGAGTACGGCTTTTCCCACACTTCGTGGTTGCCCAGCTCGATCAGTATCGACTCGTCTTGGGAGTCCAGAGGTGGTGAAGAGTTCCCTCCTGCTATCGGCCCGCTCGGAGCTGGGTCCCCCTTCTTCCTTCCAAAGAGTCCCATCGATTCATCTACCTGCTAGGAGTCATGGGGCTGTCAGCTGCGCGTAGAGGCTAGTATCAACGCCGGTCGACAGGACCAAAGTGACCTCGAACACGTAGGTGTGGCCGCTGGCAACTTTGACGTCGACTTCAGGAGGCAGAGTTGGCTGTTGTTTCTCATAGCCCGACATGGAATTGAGCGCGTAGTAGCACTCAGTCCCTGACGAGCAAATGGTGTAGGAAGTTTGCCCGCAAGAGTACTGCGAACAAAGCACCGCCCCACCTTCTACCGCTTGGTATGTAATCTGGTCGACCGTCGCGCTCCCTTGGTAGTTAACAAAGAGAGTGAGGATCCCAGTAGCTCCGTTGTTGGGGTTCGGAAAAGGCGCGATGGCAATGTGCTCGTCCGGGTAGATCGAGAAGTACTGGTTGAAGCTCGACAAGTTGTATGAAGGTCCTCCCAGAGCCGAGGTCTGCGGGCCGAACACCACGTAGCCCCCGATGCCCGCGACCGCGACGAGGATGGCGGCCACACCTACGAACAAGTTCCTGCGTCCCTTCCTCGTAGACCCAGACGAAGGTTGTTCGGCAGTCACCGCAACCGCTCCATCGCAGGACAGAGACCGAAGTTAAACGTTACATGATTTCAGTTCAAGGCTGGAGAAGTGGTGGCAGTCCGCGTGGACACAGACAGAAAAGAAGTGACTTTGGCGAGATCCAAGGGTTCGAGGTAGGCGCAACCAGCGGGGGGCGCTGGTGATCCCTCCTATAGTCCTCCATACCTGGATCACGAAGGCGCTTAACTACTGCTTGAACTGCGATTCAAGCTGCTGGTAGGCTTGGTTGATTTCTTTCATCTTGTCATCAACCAGCTTTCTCATGGCGTCAGTAGCGCCTGGCGGAAGCCGGTCAGGATGGTACTGTTTTACGAGCTCCCTATAGACCGCCTCGACTATTTCCTTGCCAGCTCCTGGCTGCAGCCCGAGAACTGACCAATAGTCCTTCTCAGGAGCATGCTGCGGAGGGAAGGACGCCCGAGCCTCGCCCAATAAATCCTCGAACGTCCCGGTCAGAATTGATGGATAAAGACGCACTGCTTCGTCATACAGGCCCCTCGCCTCGTCGAACTTTGATTCTGAGATCAGGCTCTTCATCCATCCATAGTACACTTCTCTAGTTCCCTGATACATCCCATCCGCCAAGACCTGATTCAGCCCATCCATCGAGAGTTCCGTGTTTCCCTCGGCGTAGTCGCTGAGGACGTCAACCCCTTGCCAGTTCAGGAGAAGCCTTCGGGTCGAGCTTCTGCCTCCCAAGGCAAGTTCGACGTAGAGATGAGGTAAGAAGAACTTCCTGACGACCTCGATCCTCTCGACTGGCTCGCTGAAGAAACGCTGGTTGTAGGCGGCGCTAGCCACGTTCGCATGCGTCTCGTACATGTTCTTCGCGCCTCGCATGCCAGACCCATGGATGCCTCTCCCAAGACTTGTGGAGCTCGCGTTATATTTTTGAGCCTCCTCGTTGAACTTAGATTCGTACTCTACAAGCGCTCTATCCAGAATCCCAAGCGAGTTTGTCATCACAGTACCGATGTTCTCTTCGGCGACGACATCCTGAGGCACAACGATTGCCCCGTCGGGAGGGCGATTCAGGGCAACAAGACGCCGAGGTAAGGGGATTGGAACGCTGAGTGGGAGCACCAGGTCTAACAGTGCCTGGGTGGCGTAGCCTCCCCTTCCCTGATGCACGAGATAAGAAACACATGGCATCGGAAGCGCAAGCCTGACGAGGAGGGTTCTCGGCGTGACGTGTGGCGGCCCATGAAGTACGACCTGAGCAAAAGGAAAGTACAATACACGCATCGAACTGACGGCTTCGTTCTTCTTCGGGTTGTTGTTCTTCTGCCTCAGGCTTTCGACTAGCTCGTTGCGGTTGAAGGAGAATTCACAGGTGAGAGGCATTCGGGTCTCCTCAATCTCACGCATGTGAATCTGCTGCCTTTCTGCAAGTTGCTTGGTGTCACTGAAGTACCGAGTTAGTTTCTCTGCTTCTTGAACCGGGTCGTCTTGCACCTCGAATTCGATCGGGTCCCCCGATTTCGTGCTAACAGTCACGAATTTGCTCTTTTTGAACCGTCCTTGGCTGACTCCCCCCTTGATTTCGGTTATGTCTGCCAGCGCCACCACCCTTCTTGATCCGAGATTCTGATATGCCATGACGAACGTCTCTGCAAGTCTAACTTCTCCTGGCCCTCTCTTCCCGTCCATTATCACGTTCACGAGCCCAGACGACCAAATAACCCTCTCCGCTTCGAGTGACAGAGAACTCACCCGGGGGATTTGGTCCGGCCCGATAATGCTACTAGAACGATGCCGACGGCGACTAGCGCCACCCTGGCGGCTACCATCGTCGAATTGCGCGTTGCGGCCGACCGTTGAGGCGGAGAGGTCAGAGGGGTGGCCAGAGTTAATCCCGCGCCAGATGGTTTGGTGCCGTTCTTTTTATCTGTGCCTTTCTTCTCTAGAGTGATGGTTAACCTCAAGAACTGTCACTCCGTTCGAGGGCCGGTCACTGCTGCCGCTCCCTCTTCGCCGCGTTCTTTGCTTCGATGATTACCTGCCGCAACGGCTCGTACTTCTCTAAGTCAGGGTCGTCCATCATCATCCGGCTCATGACCTGGGACGCCACCTTCAGTGAGGATATGCTGAGCGGCCTCCCCGACCACGTCATGCCGCCGCTGACCTCCTGTGACGACGAGCCATCTTCAGCATGCAGAATGCAGACCCCACCAGTGCCACCGCCATGGTCGCCAGCAGGGGGGTTGCCGCCACATAGACCGCGCCAGCCTGAAAGTTCACACCAACCAGTTCCAGCATGATCAGCTCGTCTTCAACGTCCATGCTTGCCCCCCTCCGCGATTGCTTTCTCTATGATGGTGTTGATTTCCACCGCGTTGGTCCTGACCTCGAACCCTTTGCACTGGATGGTTAACGTTCCGGCGTTCTCCCGGACCGAGAAGGAACCGCCCGAGTTGAGGTGCTTGAGCGCGAGCGTGACCATCCCAAGGATCTCGTTGGTGACTGGGTACATCGGGTCTGTGAGCTTGTCGCACCTGAAGCAGTGGACCTTGCGCTTCAACCTCAGCTCCGCGCAGTGCGCGCAGTGGGTGCTCCGCTTCTCGATGGCGTCAGAGACGGGGATGACATGCTTCATCCCTGCAATTTCATGCGTCCAATGGAAGTTGATGGACATGAGAAGGTTGCGGATCTGTTCGGCGTTCTCGGCCGACGCGTAAATGGTGGCGTAGATGTCGGGGTCGGTCGGCTCCATCTGGAGGTGCGACTTCTCGACCGGCCTCATCTCCACGTCGCTGGGGTTGATGGCGTTGACCACGCGCCCGTCGAGGACTTCGATGATCGCCGGCTTGGTGCTCATGTACAGCATCATAACCGAGTCGTAGCCCGCCTTCGGGAGCCTCAGACTCACAACGGTATCGAGTGGCTTCAGGTCCATATGACGTCCGATGACCCGGTGGAGGAGCCGGACCTTGGCATAGCCCGGGCTCAACCCCTCGATCTGCGCCAGGTACCTTGCGTCTGGCTGTTCGGATGACATCACTTGGCTCTCCTCCTCGGGAATCGGTGTAGGAAAGTCCCATCGGCAGAGAGCGCGTAGGTGTACTCGCCGATGTCGAGTTTGCCTCCGGGCGCTGCTTCAAGCAGCCTGACAGCTTCTTCGACATCCCCATTGACCTGGCCTTGTTTGTCCCTGGCGAACGCCCAGCGGAAGTCCTTCCGGGTCTTCCCCTGACGCCAGTTCACTGCCTCAAGAACCCGCATCCTCTCAAGGTCCTCTCCCTGCATCCCCGTCACTTCCAGCACTGACCGGAGGTTTGCCACACGGTCGTCCAGAGCGCGCATGACGAACTCCCGGACCAGCGTCGCCTCCTCCAATCTCATCCTCGCTTCTTCCTTCGTCACATCCTTCTCTTCCGGTTGCACTTGTGGGTGCATATTGTGTAATTGTGTAATTCTAACATTTAAGCATTGTGCGATTGTGTAATGTTAAATGCAGGCAGCTGCCTCCTCGTAATGGTGAGAGCCTGACCAAACCCGAACAACGGGGCACCAGAATAGACATCGAAATCCCTCCTGCCCTGGAGAAGAAGCTCAGGGACAGAGCCTACGAAGTGTCAGGCGGGAAAAAAGGAGGCTTGCGGAAAGTGATCATCGAGGCCCTCGAGGACTACCTGGCCGATTAAACCCCGTTTGGTGGCGGGTGGAGCCTTAGCACCTCTTCGAAGTCGATCCTTCCCCCTGTCTCTCCGCGCCATCTTCGCCATCGTGCATAGTTTCCCCGCAGATCCTTGACAGAAGGCCAGTAGGCGTTCAGCCTGTCCCTGTGCCTCTTCTCGTGCGCTTCGAGCGCGCCCTTCCCGTCGAACCCGGCTTCATAACGCAGCCGCCTCATGACGGTCGCGATAGTGGGCGCCTTCACTGAACCGCCCACATAGCGGACGAACTCCCCCACCTCTGCGGCCAGGTACCCGTGCCGGTATAGGACCAGTCCCATGGGCCAGAGGTCGGCGTCGCGTGACTTTGGTATCTGCGAGAACTCGACGCCCTCCCATCGCCGTAACACACGCTGGATTTGCTTTCTGGACGTCCCCCACTCGGCGGCTAAATCATTCACAGAGAGCTCCGGGTGGTCCTGGTGCATCTTCACAATGCCCATGTGGCGTCCCAAGTTCAGGCGTCTCGACATGTCCTACAACTGGTGATTTGTATAAAACGACGCTTTCGGTTCTGACGCCGCGTCGTATCAGAAACTAAAGTAGACCGCACCACTGTATGTACTACAGCTACTACTCTTTCACTACTCTACTGCAGCACAGTATCCACTCCAGTCACGGGATCCCACGGCTTCGCACAACGCCCGTGCCGGTCAACTATCCACTTCCACTTTCTATTAAAGCACCCATGCACTTTAGTTTCTGATACAGTCCACCAATTTTTTCTTTGAAGGGGGGAGCGGGGGAAACGTTGGGGAAAGTACGAGAATGTTCGACGAAGTACGGAAGGCCAAGCCACCCGGAGTGGTCGCCTGCGAGCGCTTTTAGCCCAGTCCGGCGTCCGTCTGTTGATGGACTTCATGACGTCGGTAAGCGTCGTAGTTCTTCCGATCCTAGCCATTGTGGGCGCTATCGCGTTTTACAAAGCCATGCGGCTCAGAAGCCAGCTGAAGAGAAGGTAGCCCGGGACAACATGGTGAGGAGGAAGGCAGACGCCTCAGGACAATCGAGAAGTCAGGCTCCACTGATCATACGAGCCTCTTTTAGAGCAGTACCTTACAGTCGAACCCGTTCTGGTTGCTGCCAATCGTAACTAGGAAGGATGCCATGGATATTATCGGCAAACTCAGATTGTATAGGGAGGCCAAGGATCCAAGAGAGAAAGAAATGTGGATGGAGGTCACCTTGGCGGGCCTCGTAGTCATTCGCACAATCGGTCAAGACTGGTGGCTTGAGGCGAAGGATGAGGTGGATTCGTGGGTTAAGGGCGAGAGAAGCCCAGTGCCGAGGAGCCATCCAGTATCCAAGTTCATGACGGCTGGGTCGGAAAGAGAGGTGCAGTCAGAGTCGTGGGGCCAGATCGTCCGGTTGGGCAGCGACTTCCTGACGCTTCTAGACCAGCCCGCGGCGAACGCATCTCTGGAGGCCAAGATCCCAGAGTTTAGGTCACGAGGGTCTTTCTTTGACGCGTGGTTCGAAGTGAGCGTAGCTGCGATATTCATCAGGAAGGGTATGCAAGCGATCTTGATCAAAGAAGAAAAGAGGGAACGGAGGCCGGACATCGAAGTCCAGAGCCAGTTTGGAAAGCTGCTGGTCGAGTGCAAAGCAAGAACGAAGCTCTCTGCAGAGGAACGGTCCTCTGATGATGTGTACAGGCGACGAATGAAGGTGCGATTGGGCGGAGTCGACGATCTCGTTGACGATGCGCTGGGGAAGCTCGACAAAGTGACTTGCCCCGCGCTGGTGGCGGTGAGCCTTGACCTTCCTCAAAGCCCGGCGGCGACACTCGAACTCAAGCTGCTGAGAAGCAATCTGGAGTTGAAGTTCATCAGGAATCCCGTCCTGTCCGGGGTGTTGCTGTTTTCAAACAGGATAGCAAAGGACCCTGCGACAAACATGACAATGATGAGCACCGACATCAAAGTTCTCCGCAACCAGAATGCGTCCCACCCTATGCCCGAGGAATTCTTCCGAGTAATCGTGGATTCTGCTATCGACACCCGGCCCAAAATGAACTACATCACTGACTATGCGCTGGACCACTGATGGTCGAGGGTGCCTGGTTAGACGAAGAAGCGGGGATCCCCATCTCTCATGTGTGTCATGACTCGTTATAAGCGCCGTTACACTCGTTGGACGTCCAAGTAGGACCCCTCAAACAAACCCGTATGTTCCTGAGGTAGGATATTCCTTGCTTCAACACCTGTTTTCGGTCGTTTTTTGCCGTCAATGAGAGCGGCGACCATGTTTCTGGTTGTCTGTTTGACAGCCAACGCTTTCGCAGATTTGCGTGCCCTACTTGGACAAAAATTGGAGAAATGAAACAATGAAAGTCTACACTGCGCAGTACATGATGCATGTTCCGCGAGATCCGGACGAATTGGTCGGCAAGCTGTTCGCCGATGCTCGGAAGGTACTGACGTCGGTCGCCAACCATAGACCGACCCTGATCACATTTTTTGAATCAGGCTCGGAGTATGTGGCGCACTACCACGTCCTGGTCCCGGAGGCCGGGGATACGGCTGTGCCCAGCGTGAAGCCTATCATCGACAAGGAGCAATGCGATGCCTTCGCGATGATCAGCCTGTCGGAGATCCAGGTCTCGGGCAACAAGCAGGGTCATCCGGAGGGGTCCGCTCTTTTCCTGGTGTTCCACTCGAACACGGCGGACAGGATGGTGTACCAGGTCTATGACGTCGTCGGGAAGACCAAGAAGGGGAAGCCCAGAATCCGCATGGGTGAGTCCTTCAAGACCGAGAAGGCCATCGACCTCCTCGGGTTCGGGAACCTGGCACAGGCGAGGATGCAGAAACCCTCGTACTTTGGTTGAAGCGCAGCAAAATGGGAGGCGCATGCCTCCCTTTCCTCATTTTTGCCCAGTATGAATTGCGGACAATGCCCTGTGGGGCCCAGGTCACTCCTGGGTTTTCTCATGCAAGATTCTGAGGTGTATACCAGACCATGGCGCTTCACGACTCATTGAGAATCTCTTCGACCGTCTTCAGCCGGATCTCGAGTTTCATTTCGTTCTTGGCCCTTGCGGCCTCTTCATAGGCACCACTTCCGAAGCTGAAGGCGACTATGACCCCTCTGTCCTTTCCTGCGCGTTGGATAGCCGTCTCGAAGTTGTCCACGACGTTCCGTCCAACGTCGCTTGACTGTTTGACCTGCACAGGAACATCGAGTTCGACCCATCCGTCAATTCCGAAGTCCCCTGTCTTCCGGGGATTCACTCTGCCGTGTAGCTTTTCGAAGACCCAATTCTGGAACTCAAAGGGCTGAAGCTCTCTCAGTTGTGGGACACTCCGTGGAAGGCCTATGGGGTCGCCAACCTTGGCCCTGAGCGACCGTAGTCGCTTTGCCATGAGCTTGCAGGCAGTAGGAGAAACGTCAATGCCGACCCACCTTCTGCCGAGCTTTTGCGCGACCGCAAGGGCCGTGCCACAGCCACAGAAGGGGTCAAGGACAACATCGGTCGGGTTTGACGAGGTGCTGATGATCCTCTCAAGTAATTTTTCTGGTTTTTGGGTCGGGTAACCCAAATCCTCCTTCGTCTTCGTTATCGGCTTGACGTTGTCCCACACATCAGAAAGCGGAACCCCCTGCATCTCGTCGAGATATCGCTTGTAGGCGGGGACCCCACCGGGGCGAGTTTGAACAATCCGACCTTCCTTGTAAAGCCGTTCCATATTCTCTTTGCTGTATCTCCAATAGCGGGTCACTCCAAGGAATTCGTAGTGAGGATTGCCCTTGGCCTTGCCTCCAGGTCCTGTCAGGTCTCCAAGCCTGTACCGCCTGCCTGATTCTTTCTCCGTATACTTGTAGAACCCGTCGATGTAATCTTGGGAATAGGGTTCGTGTTGCTCGTGCCAAGTCGGCTTGTCTCCCTTGGAGTAGTACAGAATCACATCGTGTACCCTGCCAAAATGAGTGGCCCCTTGCTTGGTGTCGCTATGGCTGCCGATATTCCTCTTCCAGACGATTTCGTTCTGGAACTTCCCCTCGCCGAAAATCTTGTCAAGTTCGATTTTGATATAATGGGAAGCATGGTGATCGAGATGAAGGTACAATGAACCAGTCTCCTTTAGGACTCGGTGACACTCACGGAGTTTCGGGGACATCCAAGCTACGTAGTTCTGAATCCCACCCTTCCAACGATCCTCGAAGGAACGAAGTTCGTATCCATCCCCCCATAAAACTTCGAACCTCCTGTTAGAGAAGAACGGCGGGTCAGCGTAAATCAAGTCGACAGATTCCGTCGGGAACCTTTGGAGAACGTCCTGACAGTCACCACAGTAGATCGTGTTCGGCTCGAAGCTCACGGCCTTGGCGAGCCCAAGATGATAGTTTAGGCTTTCCACATCATCACACGATAGCAGTCTCTCTTAACGCCCATCATCCCCGCGGTTCTTTCTCTCGCTCGTTCGGTGGCCCCCCCTTGGCGTCCCAATGGGCCCTCATCGGTTCACTCTACGGCTATCCTGCGGTTATCCGCGGGTTGTAAACAGTTCTGTTTATAATCAGTTCTGTTTATCATATCGCGGTTCTCTCTCTCACCACACCCCGGCTCCCTCCCACGGTCCCTCTCCACGGCTACCCCGAGGATACCGCAGTTCTCTCATCGGTACCTCATCCACTAAGCAAGCGTGAAACGATGGGGTAACAGTGAAACAGGCGAGAGTGAGAACCGCGGTGTAAGTCGCTGGCAGGGGGCAATCACACGCGTATCCGCAACCACCCCCGGGTACTCTCATCGGAGCTGATCAGTTTGCTCTATTCTCCCGTGAACATTCCGTTATTCCTCGTAGTGAGTGGGCCTGCCCATGTTATCGGAGCTTGTTGGGCTACGCTTTACAAGTCGAGACCGAAGTACCGGGTATCAACACCGTTGTGAAGCAATCCCGAGCTCTCTCACGGCATCGAAAAGGTCTACGACGCCACGGACGTTGAGTTCGACCAGGTGGTCCGCTTCCTGAATGAGAGGAACGCCATAGTCATCAAAGAGCAGTGGATAGACGAGATGTTTTTCATGTGACACCGGGGATAGTGATGTGAAGCTGAGACGCGATATAGGCTCCGACGTCGATCTGCCCTGTCCTTGTGAACGGCGCACTCCCCCCTGCGAAGCTGGCACTCCCTACGATGTCGTACTGTACCTTCCCACCCGAGGCAATCGCGGCGCTCACGATGGGAAGCAGCTCACCAGTTGAAATCGACTCGACTATTTGGACGGTCGCCGATGCGCCGGGCCATATCCACAGAGAACGCGTCTCTCCGGTGCCGACCAGCAGTCCGTCGATGAAGACTTGGTGGGTTTCGGATGGGATGTATACTGGAAAGACGCCTCCGTCGTATAAGCTCAGCGTGATGTTCACTCTGACCGACGTGATTATTCCCACGATTGCGGCGGCCACCGAATCCGGGGTCGGTGAAGTCGTCGCAGCATAGAGGTGAATCACTTCGGACGCCGCGTTCAAGGCAGTCGGGCTCGCCAACGTCACGCCGTCGAAGGAGACGCCGGAGTAGGATGACGACGTCTGGGTGAAGGAGAGGTACTCGAATGATCCAACCACGAAAAGGAACACGAGCACTGCGCCGGCCACAACCGGCCTCCGAGGGACTACCTTCATCTGGTTCGCGCCTCGCTGTGCTTCTGAGCCTGCTCTATGACATCCTCCTCCAGGATGAGGGGCGCTACCTTAGACCCCCAAATCGTCAGCTGGAGCATCCTCCGCCTGGGGGGCCTGTCCTCTCTCCTCTCTTCAAGCAGCCCCTTCGCAATCAAAGAGTCGGCAGCCCTTGCTACCGTCACTCCGCTGATATAACCACTCTTCTCGTATGCCATTATCGGCCTATTAGGCTCCGAATAGACAGAGAGAAGCAATTTAACTTTCGATTCGGTCAAGGGCAAGTCTCTGTGGCCGCCGAGATGGCCAGCAAGAGTATTCAGGCAACGAGATTCACCCCAATGCCCCCCGTGAGCACTTGGTGTTCGAAGACGGACATGATGGCGATAGCCATGACCATTAGCAACCCAACGATGGTTCTCGACGAAACCATGGATGTCATTGGCCCAAGATCAGGATGTAAACAACTGGACGGGGAAGACCCTGATCTTGGCCCCCTGATCTTGGCCCCCTGATCTCCAGGCAGCTGCCTGACGAACTCCTGAACCTGTCCGTCGCGGTATCGGTGTTCGTGTTCGCGTGTGGCGTGACCTCCTTCTGGATCTCGTTCGAGGGGTGTGCCGCAGGTGCCTGCCACATGAGCTGGGACGCGCCGTTCCTCCTGTTCAGCCTACACGAGGACGTGAATGACTGGAACTTCCTGCTGACCACCATGGGGGGCCTCGGACTGTTCGTCTCAGGGATACTCGTAGGGCACACCTCTGATGAGTGACCGGCCCCGTGAGGGACTGAAGGAGATTCTCACTTGGACTTCCGCGAAGTCCTCATTGAGACGATTAGACTCACTACTGCCACGACGATGCTCGCGATCGAGAGTATCGAGGTATGATTCTCCTCGACCAGTTGCGACCACGAAGTCTGCGCAATGTTCTGCCCGTCAACCATGACATAGGTAGCAGACCCGTCGACCGTCATACTGAACCTCCCAGAGTCATTCGAGACCTGCAGATCTGAGATGGTGCCATTGAGGGCAAGCTTCTCTACGCCTAGAAATGTCCTCACTCCAGTTGAGATATTCATACGTCCGAATGGGTACTGCACCAGAAGCACTGACGCGAATGGTGGGCCCGCGTTTGCCGCGGTGTATGCTCGTGGAACGTACAGGAACGACGAGACGTCATCAGCGTTCATGTAGATCTGTTCCGACGAATCGATTTGGCCCTCGTATGCTCCAGTGGAAGAAATCCTAATGGTCGTCCCTGTCGTCGTCGACCCCACTGCTATGGTCTGGTTGCCCTCAGCAATGCTGAGTGTCTCATTCACAAGGGAATAGCCACCTGCCGAAAGAGCGGCTGTGGGATCGAGATTCACATCGAACGCCCTTGGGAAGGCTGCTTCGAAGTTTGAAGGGGCGAAAGCGGCGAAGCCGAATGTAGCTTGGGCGTGCGGCCCGCTCAGGTTCGTTCCTTTAGTGAGGATAGTGACGTTACTGCCCAGTTTCGCCCTGATCTCAGTAGTCCCGGCGCTAATGTTGAATCTGATATCGCTTCCACTGGTGGCAAAGTAGACGTGCCCGGTGTAGACATCTAGGACGGTGAGATTCGTTACCTGTTCTCCATTCTTTGGATAGAATCCGATTGAAACCAAGTTCTGGCCCAAGTCTACTGGCAAGAGTGAGAAGTCAGTAGAGGCCACTTTTGCCTCGAAACTGGTGTTGGTCGCGAGCGTGTATGACTGCATGTCGCTGAAGTCTGCGCTGAACCTTGTTGGGGTGGTCTTCCCCGGCTCGACCAGTAGAACAAAGGCGGACATGAGAACCAGGGACGCCACAATCACGACCATAACCAGTTTGAAACGGCGGGTGGTCACGGTTCGATTGGGCAAAATGTTTGGTAATAAACCAGTCACGGTTCGGGACTGGGACCGTGGGGCAGGCGCCTGAGGTGGTGCATCATACCCGCCCAGGGCCGGCGCATCATACCCCGCGGTGCATCATACCTGAAAGTATAAGTGCGGTGGCCGGGATTTGAATTCTCGAGTCACTTTCATGACTTCCCGAGTTAGTAGCGTGGCAGGCTACTGTCCTGGACCAGGCTAGACGACCACCGCTCGTTTCAG
>JAJZIG010000007.1:0-872 GCA_021851265.1 archaeon
GCTGCTCCTGAAGGCGAGGACCGAACCCACGTCGGACTGGATGGAACCCATCAGGTCGTCGGGGATCTCGGAGAGGGTCTGGGCGACCATCCAGAGGTGGAGCCCGTACTTGCGCGACTGGGAGAGGATGGTCCTGAGGATCCTCAGCTGGGCTATGTCGCGGAACTCGTCGGCGGCGAGTATCACAGGCGTCCTGGCGACCGGCTCCTCCCCCGCCCTCTCCGGCCTCTTGACGCGCTTCAGGCTGATGAAGCACATCTTCATCACCACGGCAGAGGCGAAGATCCGCCTGAACTCGCTAGGGAGGCTGGAGGGGATCCTGAAGATGGTGAGCATCCCCGGCTCCATCCTCTTCTCGAGGTCGATGGTGGACTCCCTGCTGCAGAAGGTCCTGAAGGTGATAGACGACGGGGGGAGGACGAAGTTGGATATCCTGTTGGTGACCGGCATGAAGGCGTCCTTGGGGAGCTTGGAGATCGCCTCGATGGTCTCGTGGATGAGGCAGATAGTGCGGAGATACGGTTCCGCCGAGTATTGCCAGAAGAGGGCGCTGCGGTACATGGGGGAGGCGGAGAGGCTCCTCGGCTCCGTCAGGCGGTCGGAGGCGCGGAGCAGGCTCTTCGAGCTCTGCGATTATCTCTCGAACCGGGACTACTGACCCGATCCGTCCGGAGGGCCTGCCACGGTCCCCCCTCGCCGCGCGGCGGCGCGCGAACCGGCTTGCCTGCCTGCGGACGCGGCCCGTCCTCGCGCTTTAAACGGATATATCGCGGCCAGCCGATGGCACGGCCATGAACGAATCGAGGGAAGCTGAAGACATAGAGAAGGGACTCTTCGAAGGACTCATCGAGGCGTTGAGCGACAAGCACTCC
>JAJZIG010000007.1:882-31798 GCA_021851265.1 archaeon
CCCAGCTGGACATCAACTTTCAGCACGCGAAAATGAACCTGCTGGGCTCGCAGCTCGGCTGCGAGCTGAACGGCGTCCTGAGCGTCAGCGTCCACATGAGAGAGCTGACAGAGGACGAGAAGAGGGCCTCGGCCGAGAAGAACGTCGCGCTGATGTCACAGAAGTAAGGGCCAAGGCGGCCCTGTCCCTCCTTCTTGCTCTTGGTCGCTGCCGGTCAGGTCTTCCTTTACCGTAGGGTTTCCAGCAGTCTCCCCAGTTTCAGGGGATTCGCCGTCATGTGGCCTGTGAGCCTCGACGCCCTGTTCCCCATGCTCAGCAGTCTCTGGTCCTTGTCGTAGAGCGTGAGCGTCCAGCCCATCTCAGAGAGCCTCCTCGCCATCCCCTCCGACTCCACGAGCAGCGTCCCCACGCCGCCCCGCCCCCTTCCGAGGCCGAGCATCTTCCCCAGCCTGATGCCGCTCTGCTTTATCCCGTCGGCCTCTATGCTGAGCACCCTGGATTCGGAATCTAGCCGCACCATTGGGGCCCCGTTCACCGACACGCTCAGGCCCCCTGACTTGAAGCGGGGGAGAAGGCCAAGCACTGCCGCGAACTGCAGACGGGCAGGAGGCGGCTTCCTGCCGTCTCGTCCCTTCCGGACTTTCGACGTAGATCTCAGCCCCTGTTCGTACGTCGTCCCCGCTCGATGAAATAAAGCGTTCTGTCGGAGCTGCCTGGCTGTCCGTGTGAGGGAGTTTGCCTTTCGTTCTCGTTCGCTCGCCGGCCACGCGAAGAAAGACTAAATCGGCGGCGCGGTGGAACGGCTACGTCGTCGTTGCAGCCCACCTACCTGTCTTACGATAGGGGGACCCTCCTCGTCAGGGGCGAGGCCAAGGTCCCCTACTCCACCTGGGACGACAGGGTGAGGGCGTTCAGGGCCCAGGCCCTCTACTACAGGGAGATAGTCGACTTCCTGAGGAAGAGCGAGCTGGGGGACGTCAAGGACGGGGTGGAGGACCTCCCACCCTGCCCCGAGCTGAGGTTCAAGGGGAAGCTCAGGGCGTACCAGAGGAAGGCGCTCGACTCCTGGGACAGGGCGGGGAGGCGGGGGGTCATAGTGCTCCCCACGGGCGCGGGCAAGACGGTGATAGGCATGAAGGCGATGGAGCTGGTGAACAGGCCCGCGGTGGTGATCGTCCCGACCCTGGACCTCCTAGAGCAGTGGAGGAGGAGGGTCGCGGAAGACCTTGGCATCGAGGTCGGCGTCTACGGCGGGGGAGAGAACTCTCTGAAGGCAGTGACCATCGCGACGTACGACTCCGCCTTCCTGAGGGCGTCGGAGCTGGGCAACAGGTTCTCCCTGTTAATCGCTGACGAGACGCACCACCTCCCCGCGGAGAGCTTCAGGCAGATAGCGGAGATGTTCACGGCCCCATACAGGCTGGGGCTCACAGCCACATACGAGAGGGACGACATGCTCCACCTGGAGCTGCCGAGGCTCATCGGTGGCGTGGTCTACAGGCTCGACCCCGAGGACCTTGCGAGCAGGTACCTCTCGGACTACACCGTGGAGAGAGTGAACGTGGAGCTGACCGAGGGTGAAAAAGCAGAGTACCGCCAGAACTACAGGCAGTTCACGGACTACCTGGAGAAGAACCGCATCTGGATGAGGACACCCATGGACTTCCAGAGGTTCATAATGAGGACGTCCAGGGACCCGGAGGCGAGGAGGGCACTCCTCGCCAGGAACAGGGCGGTCAAGGTGGCCTTCGACTCGGAGGCGAAGCTTGACAGGCTGGAGGGAATACTCCGGGAGAACCCGGACGAGAGGGTCCTGGTCTTCACCCAGCACAACGACCTGGTCTACAGGATATCGAAGCGCTTCCTCCTCCCTTTCATCACCCACACCACGGCGAAGGGGGAGAGGTTCGAGGTCCTGAAGGGGTTCAGGGAGGGGAGGTTCAGGGCCGTAGCCACCTCGAAGGTCCTCGACGAGGGGATAGACGTCCCCGAGGCCTCCATAGGGGTGATAGTGAGCGGGACTGGCTCGTCAAGGGAGTTCGTCCAGCGGCTCGGGAGACTTCTCAGGAAGAGCGAGGGGAAGGGGAAGGCGAGGCTGATCGAGCTGGTCTCGAGGGAGACTGCTGAGACGAGGACGAGCTCGAGGAGGAAACGAACCAGGGGAAGGAGGGGTACGCGGAAGGGAGAACCAAAAGCCGAAGAAGAGGAGGAAAGCGCCCCCGAGCCTGTCGTGACGAAGGGGGCCGACGAGGGAGAACTCTACGAGGAGTAGCGGATTGGGATGCTCCCGTCGAACCTGCTAAGGGCCAAGATATCCAGGGGGAAGATGCGCCCCCTCTACGTCAGCCTCGACGCGGACATGCTGGCCCTCGCCGAGAGGGTCACCGGCGTCTACCGCGACTCCCTAGGGAAGAGGAAGGGAGAGCTCCTCGAGAGGCTCGCCGAGGTGGAGGGGGAGGGGTACGACTTCAAGCTGGTCAGGGGCCTGGCGGCCCTCCTCGAGAGGAGGTGCGTCTTCGAGGCCGAGAGCGCTGTGGACCCGATGCAGGCGAGGACGGCCGTCTTCGAAGAGGCGAGCAGGAGGAGGGTGACGTCGGCCAAGGAAAGGGGAGAGGTGGTCCTGGCACTCGCTGCGAAGCTGGGCGTGACTGAAGAGGCGCTCGAGAGAACCCTCTACAGCGACCTGGACGAGGAGCTGGTGCTTAAGGGGTTCGAGCCTCTCGACCCAGGGCTCCTCCTCAAGAGGTACAACCTCTCCCTCACCCAGACCCTCCTCTTCAAGTCGCTCAGGGTCGAGTTCTCCGCGTCTGGGAACTGGAAGAACATCTTCCGGGGCGTGAAGAGGTTCGGTCTGATCTACTCGGTGGAGAAGAACGACGACGGGGATGGCAGGGGCGGATACACCGTCTCCCTGGACGGCCCCCTCTCCCTCTTCAAGCTGACCGACCGCTACGGCACGTCCGTGGCCAAGCTCCTCCCCATGATCGCAGCATCCGAGTCTTGGAGGATCAAGGCCGAGATACTCTCGAGGAGCAGGGGGAACCGGGTCTACACCTTCGAGACGGAGAGCGGTGAGCTGAAGGGCACGATAGACACGTCCGACGACTGGGGCGGCCCGACGACCAAACTCTACGACAGCTCCGTGGAGGAGAAGTTCGCGAAGTCTTTCGCCTCCTACGGCTCCGGGTGGTCGGTGAAGAGGGAGCCGGAGCCCCTCATCGCGGGGAGGCACGTGCTGATACCCGACTTCGGCTTCGAGAAGGGAGGGGCGAAAGTCTACCTGGAGGTGGTCGGCTTCTGGACCCCGGGATACCTGGAGAGGAAGATAGACAAGCTGGAATCAATCGTCGGAGTGGACATGGTCATAGCGGTGGACGAGAGCCTCGCCTGCGCCAAGGTGGAGAGGCTGAAACGCAAAGCCGTGGTCATATATTACAAGAAGGAGGTCCCGGTCAAGCCGGTGATCGAGCACCTGAAGGAGAGGGAGGCGTCGATGCTGAGGACGCAGGCGGGGACGATCAGGAAGGAGGACATCGCCCTCGATGGGGACGTCGTGAGCCTGGGAGACATCGCGAAGGAGAAGGGGGTCTCCGTCGAGTCGCTGACATTGGCCCTGGCGGGTTTCGAGGCAGACGGGTACGTGAGGGCAGGAGACCTTTTCGTCTCGAAGGCGAAGCTCGGGGAGATAGACGGGAAGCTCGCGGGGGTCGAGATGCTCGTCGACGCCCTGAGGATAATCGAGGCTTCAGGGGTAAGAGAGGAGGACGGGCAGAAGGTGCTGGACGCCCTGGGTTACACCTCAATCTGGACGGGGATGGAGGTGGAGAAGGTCAGGATATCCAAGAGCAAGGCCGCATCGGAAGGCGCGGCCTAGATTAGGTTCCGACCTGGCTAGGAAACCTATCAAGAGCGGTCACGGTGTAATCCTGCCTGTCCCGGATTCATGTAGGACGGCGGACGAAGAGAGCGGGAACGCTAAAGGGAGAGGCCGTAGCCTGACGCCTCGATGCGGTGTTATTGCGGGAGGCCGCTGACGAAGACCGAGAGCGGGGCTTGGGTTTGCCGTCAGTGCAAGCGGGACCCGGTGAACTGTGAGTGCTTCCCGGTCTGACTTCCGGGTTTCGTCGAAGTCAATGGGTAGTCTGCCGATGATTCTGCTCGTATCCAGATCGAAGAACGCCTGACAAGGAGATGGGACTGGTCAATACTTCCAAAGGAAGATGCGGCTCCCGCAACGGACTGTTTGAATTCAGAGCTATGGAGGAGCATCTGGAATCATGCAAACGGCGAAAGAGTGAAGAAAGTTCTGCTCCTTCACGACGGAGACATGGTAAACATCCGCCCAAAGGGAAGACGAATATCTTCTCTCTTGGCGTCGCTTGCTCGCCCTGTCAGCGGCCACCAAGGATTTGGTTGGTGTCATGTTCTCCGAAAAGATTTGAACGAAGGAGGCTGTTCAGTTTTCCATCTTCAAGTCGTCTCCTTTGATCGGAAGAGGGCTGCAAGGAATGAGCGAATACGCGATGGTGACAGGCGTGGTCAGAGGAAACGACGCCGTACGAAATCTATTCGAACCTGGTTTTGTCCTTCAAGAAAATGACGCCCTGCTGGCCTCGGGCGGCTCAAGTGACCTCGGAGTCTTGGAGGCCAGAGCAAAGGCGGCCTAATCTCGTGGCGGCACCGGCGGGCAATCCTGAGGAATAAGAGCTAACATAATCTAACTCGTATAAGTTCGCATTGCGCTCGATTTTCTAGCAGCTTGCTCCGCGTTCGAATCACCCCAGAGAAAATTGGCCGATTCTTCCCGATGGGTAGAGTCTTGCAGGAACGAATCAGGGGAACCTAACCTAAACTGCCATTTCCGGTGCCCTCCTCTTCTCTGCTGTCTGCTCGTCAAGCCACGCATCTATCTGTCCGGAACAATCGTGAGTTCCATTTACGAAGTCCATGTAGACATTCGTTACACCTTCTATGGCCTTGGCTTTCAAGTAGTTCTGCTCAGCATCGGTGATTCTGCTTGTAAACATCATAAACATCGCATTCGACGATGAAGGATCTACCATCCTGCAAAAACTATTCTGCTTGAACGTTTCCGTTATCTCCTCGATGGCGTAACGCCATTTTGCACTGTCTATCCAGAACATGAGGCCGTAGAGAATGGTGCCCGTCACATGTTTCATGTCAAAGACAGGAGCTACGAAGAAGGCCCGATCTCTCACCAATTTCCCAAGACGGTAGTTTATAGCGCGAGGGGTCAGGCCTAGCTCCTCGGCTATCTTCCTTGATGGTTTCAGGGCATCGTACCTGAGTGACTTGATGACTTTCCAATCACCTTCGCGCAGCCTTCGCTTTACGGGCGGCATCTGAAAGTCGTAAAGTTTCAAGGGCTCCGAGTTTGTGAGCGTCTTCGCGAGAGCGAGAATCCTGTCCAAATCCAATGACTTTTCGTAGACGACGGTAACGCGGAGAGAGTTGACGCACTCGTCTATTCGCAAGATTTCTTTGACAAGTTTTAGCTTGGCAAGTGCACTATTTTTCGCCGCGGCATCCTTGAATGGGAACAGGTAGGAGGACGACTTTGATTTTATGGCAGCCACGTTGGGGTAAGTTTGGTAGTATTTTACAAAGCCATTTTCTTCCATCTTCCTGACTCTTTCTCTCACAGTCTTTTGATTAATGCCTAGATTCGCTGCAATCCTCGCGAAACTTGGCCGCCGATTCGTTGCACGGATAGGGAATTGATAGTCAAAGCCCAAATCCCACAAGATGACCGCGTCAAGCGAGTCCAACACTTGTCTTGCGCTATGTGCGGGCGTGATTGCATAATAAGTGCTTTTCCGGACGCCCTTTATTTCTGGCTTCTTGGGAAAGACACCGCATCATTGTTTCCCATTCGACCACCATCGCCGGCATTGATGAGATATAGTCTGGGCGCATCAAGCCGAAGCCATGGAAAAGAAATACAGCTACATCCACATCTTCGCTCGCGACGTGCCCGTAGACACCCGTACAGCTTTTGATTGGATGACGGAGTACAGCCAGGATGACATGCGATTCTACGACGCGGAGGCGGGGACTCGCAGCTTTCAGCGGCAGGGTCAAAACAAGATTAAGCTTACAACCGAGGAACGAGAAAAGGGGCATGAGCTCAAGATAGACGGTATAGTCACTTTGTCTCCTCCAGATCGCTGGAATTATGTCGGGGTAATGATCCGCGATGGGACGGTCGTCGCAAGTTTCGAAGAGTACTTTTCGCTAGACCAACTCGCCGAAAACACGTCTAGATTTACGATTCGCATCGAGGCACGACCGTTGGCTCTGAGCTTCAAGCTCTACGTGACTTTCTTCTCCAAGAAGCTGGATGCTTGGCTGGATGGACCTCACGATAGGATCGTGCGTGCGATGGTCTCTGAATGCACCGGCAATAGACCACCGTCACCACCAACAACAACGGCAACTATAGCTCAGGTGTAGAGCGAGCAAGCACACGCATAATGGTGAAATCGATGTCGCTGATCGTGACCGCTCTAGCATTCTTGCACGTCTTCTCGGCCATAGGCTACCTGGGAAGCGCGTTGACCTTCGGACTGGTTATAGGTCCTAGACTTCCGAAGCTCTCGCCGACCACTTCGAACGAGTTTTTCGCCAAGGTGGGTCCAGCGTTCGTCAGGTTCACTGAAATATTCTCTTGGATGACCATCATATTCGGTCTGGTATTCCTGTATGCGATCACGGGCGGTAATCTCTCGCTGGTTTTCCCTTCGAGCTCATGGGGCCTCAGCATGAGCGCTGGCATGGTCTCGGCGCTGGCGGCATTTCTGATAGGAATCGTGTGGGTCACTAGATCGGCGAAGCGTTTGGTGAAGCACGCACAGGCCTTGTTGTTGGCTCCTGGCCAACCCCCTCAAGAGATGCTGAAATTGGCACGCACACTGAAGATTTCGTCAACAATTGGACTCTTGCTCCTTATTGCTGCAGTCGTGTTCATGGTTGTTGCTGCGTCCATGTAGAACTTTGTGGGTTGATCCTTTCCAGAGGACACAGATTGTAAGCTACCGTGCTTTGCGATTAGACCGCCATTGAAATCAGCGCGTGTTGACTTGCCTTATATCCAGACCCAGTGAAGCCAATGTCGGCGCCGTAATTGGACCTGTTGGACACAGGCATACTCCGGGAGCTCATCACCGACGTGCCCAATAGGTGTCTCCAGCCCGACATCAAGAAGTCATACGTTTCGATTGCGAAGAAACTCGACACCACGGAAGACACAGTCAGGAACGGGGTGAGATGGTTGCATGATAGGGGCATCGTCAGAGGCTGGAGACTCGGCGTGGGCCCGACTCTGTTCGGTTACCGAACCAGTTTCCTCTTTTTTGACTCTCCTTCGCGAATGGACAAGTACGAGGTCTTGGGAAGGCTCAGAAGGATTTCCGGGATACTTTGGATTGTCGATTACTCCGGGAACTTCGCCGGATTCTACTAATGTGTACAATGACTCTTGCTTGATTAACCTAATGTCGAATCCTTCATCATCAAGTGTAGGAGACCACGTCGCATTATCTATCTACATCTCAGGAGGGAATACATGGTTTCCAAGTTGACGATTTGACTAACGGCGCGCTTACCTATACGACGGTGACGGGCACGAGCGACTGGTCATACAACGAGTTCCAGACTATGGCGGAAGCGCAATGCGAAGGTTGTTCAATCGGAAGTCTGACTTACGAGAACTCTTTCCTAACTACACCGAGCGGTTCGATCGTGTATATCGCGACAGGATCCTCCAGCCTCACTGGGGTATCGCCTTATGGTAGTGCCTGTGCCACCTCATCCTACTCCGGTTTGAGTACTTGGACGAACTCTCCGAGCTACGGCCACTCCGAACCATGGTTCACCACCGAAGGAACTTGCGCTTATGCTGTGACCTCAGACGGGTTCACGGGGAGCGGGTCTGTCTCCAATGTTGGTTACATTCCAGGCGGTCCGGATGGCAATTCAGCAAACCTCCATGCAGCAAACAGTGGAGATTCGTCGTATGCCGTCCTCACGTTCGGGACTCAGATTACTACAGGCGCGACACTCTGGATAGACGGCTATTCCTACAACAATGGTAACGGCGCGTACTACAGCACAATTGACGTATACTACTCAGCAGATGGCTCGATATGGTACGCCTTCACAGACAATCCGTATCACTTGAAGCCATCTTCCACAAACACTCCTTCATGGATTCAGATTGGAAAGACGAGTAATGTCAAGGCAGTATACGTTGAAGTCGTCGCAATCGATGGCTCTCAGAGTGGCGGGAATAGTACTAGTGTAGCGTCTCTTAATTAGCTAGCATTATTATATACAAACCCCTCCAAGCCCTACTGCATGAGGATAGCTCCTCTTGTGGAATTGAATGCTGAGGAGCGAAGCCAGCTCACGAGGTGGTCTCACGGCCGCTCCACGCCTCAGAGGCTGGTCCTTCGTTCGAGGATCGCTCTCCTCGCAGCCAGAGGATGGGAGAACAGACGGATTGCCAGAGGACTCAAGACCAACCAACACACGGTATCGCTCTGGCGAAGTCGCTTCGCCTCTCAGCGATGCGAAGGGATAGAGAGGGACGCTCCCCGCGCAGGAAGGAAGCCGCGGCTAAGCAAGAAGAAGATCGACGAGATAATCCAGACTACCCTCCAGACCAAGCCGAGAGGGGCCACACATTGGAGCACGCGCACCCTGGCCAGGGAGGTGGGCGTGAGCCGCGCTACTGTCAGCAGGGTCTGGAGGAGCCACAGGATCCAACCTCATCGGGAACGCTCCTTCAAGCTGAGCAGGGACCCGAGGTTCAACGAGAGGGTCACTGACGTGGTCGGTCTGTACATGAACCCTCCAGACAAGGCCGTGGTGGTCTGCGTCGACGAGAAGACGGGGATACAGGCGCTGGACAGGAGCCAGACCGTCCTCCCTCTCCGCCCCGGCGTGCCTACGCCCCTCTCCTGGGAGTATGAGAGGAACGGGACGGTTGACCTCTTTGCCGCACTCAACATACTCAATGGAACGGTCATGGCGGAGTTCCACCACAGGCACCGCCATCAGGAGTTCCTCATCTTCCTTCGCAGGATAGAGGAGAGCGTCCCCAGAGAGCTCGATGTGCACATGGTCTTGGACAACTACGGAACCCACACCCAGCCGGATGTGGAGAGATGGTTCGCGAGACATCCTCGCTACAAGCTTCACTTCACTCCCACCGATGCCTCGTGGCTCAACATGGTCGAGGCGTGGCTGGGCATCCTGACGAAGAAGCAGATCAGGAGGAACTCGTTCAGGAACGTTAGGGAGCTCACGAAGGCAATAACCGAGTTCGTCGCGGAGTATCAGAAGAATCCTCGCCCGTTCGTATGGACCGTCAACGCGAATGAGATTCTGAGGAAGGTCGCGAAGCTACGACAGCTGCAGGCCAAGTAACACGTCCATCAGGATAATGCTAGATCTGTTAGAGACACTACACTAGTTAGCGTCTTCTTGGCACGCCCGGAAACTATGGTTGCGGAGAACAAGTCAATGACATTTGGAGAGCTAATCAAATTATCCAAGATAGAAGAGGCTGTGGAGATGATTGCTGAACGGCGTGCAAAGGAGATTGTAGATGATGGCATAGATGAGATGGGAGAATTCCTCAAGAAGAGGTTGGGGTTAGACTATGAAAAGAGACCAGACTGGCCTGATATCAAGGAAACGTTCTACCGACGTAACATCATAGTACACAACGATGGAGAGGCTAACGATGACTATAGGAGAAAAACTGGAAATAGCAAGGCCGGGACATTGAACGTCTCCAAATCCTATCTGGACAAGAGACTCTACTTTCTCACCCGTTTCTCTGCTGATTTCTCGAAGGACCTTGCAAAGAAATTCATGGGAGCGTCCCTGAAGCCTCATCGGCCTGTTCCTGGCTTCAGCAGGAAGAGACTAGAAGGAATCGCAGGAACGACATAGCTTCTCAAATACTTTCCACATACACAGGCACGCCCTCTCGGGCGCGGGCGGACACGCACACGAACACAGGCAGGCACAGGCAAGCTAACAGACTGACAGGCGCGGAAGCGCCTGCGGGGGGGCGCAAATTTCAACCCAGCCTAAAGTTGCTGCCTCTTTCTAGGAATCGGGGAATCGAGTTCATTCCCGCCCGTCGAGTGCGCTTTGGCTCGGAGAACTTCGGGACGCGGACGGCTTTGCCGGGGCACAGGCCGCAGTTTTGCAGGAAATCTGCATGTTATCTTGAAACACCCGTAATAACAAAGGGCCGAGGGGAGGTCTTGTGAACACAAAGCCAACGAACAAGACAATATCTCGAAACGCATTCATTGCCACAACCGCCATCCTCGTCATCCTCCTGGTGGGTACAGGGGCATACTCCCTATCCTCCATGTCGAGCAACCAGTCCGCCGTCTCGAGCGATCAGTCTACAATTTCGTCTCTCCAAGCGCAGCTCTCGCAGTCCGAGGTGACCCAACTGGCCTACGCGCACTTCGCTGCGATAGGGAGCGAGAACCTTACCGCCACGATGTCCCAATACTCCTCCAGCCCCACCCTTTACTGGGTCGTAGCGCCGTCCAGCCCGCTGAACGGCACCTACACAGGAACGAGCGCGGTGCAGGGCACCTGGACCAAGTTCTTCAAGGCGAACCCCACGGCATACTACTCCCTGTACAACTTCACAGTCAGCGTCAGTGGGAACACCGCGACCGTGAAGGCGGACGTCTGGTACGTCCTGGGAGGAGGCAAGGCCACCCTGAAGCTCCCGTATGTGCTCGTCTACACGAGCTCGGGCAGCTCGTGGCGCCTCTCGCAGGAGTACTGGGGCATACCAGGGAATCCCGGCAGGGTCTCAGCCGGGATCGTCCCGACATCCAGCAGCGTGACTGCATGAACCAAAGGAAATGGCGGGGCGGACCCCGCCACCCCCTATTTTTTCGTGGCCGTCCTTCATCAGGGAACGAACCATGACGATACGCACAAATCAGCTACCCCGTCGCAAGGCGACGGCGGCGGGGGTTGTCATTCGAGTCACCGGACCATATGTTTTGGTGGATCGTGGTCGGGTCAAAGGGCGGGGCGATGCGCGCTAAAATCCTTCAGCTTCTCTGTGAGAGGCCGATGAACGCCAATCAGCTTTCGGACGCACTGCGCGTCAACTACCGCACCGTCACCTTTCACCTGGAAGTTCTGCTCAAGAACGGGCTCGTGAAGGCCGAAGGCCCGAAGTATGGCCTTATGTACTTCCCCTCGCCTGTGTGCGTTGCGCGCAGAGACTTGTTGGAGAGGGTCGCGAAGGAGGGTCCTTCAGCCGCATCCTTCGAGGAGGGAGGGAAGAGATAGCCATGCCGCCTTTCGTTTCCATCTGGACGATTGACATGGTTGTCGCCATCGCGAGCGCGGTTCTGATGCTGTGGGCGTTCGTCTTCTACTACGGCAAAGCCAAGAGCGTGGCCTCCAGTTTCTCAGTGGGCCTTACCCTCTTCACCGCAATATTCCTAATTCAAAACCTGCTCGCTGTCTTCTTCTACTTCCAGCTCGCCCAGAACTATTCGGCAGATGTGGCTCTTCCCATGCTTACCCTGAACGGTCTCGGTCTCGCGGCATTCGCAACGCTGATCTGGGTCATCCGTCGGTGAACGAGCCCGCCGAGGGAGAGGAAGTCCCCGACCGATTTCCTCACCTGGAAGTTCCGGCTTTCCTTGATGTTCACATTCGTCTTGAATCTCGGTTGAATTGGGTTTCCAGCTGAAAGGACTTGGTCAGCCGCTTGGACTAGCCGCCCACCAGCCATGTCGAGCCCTGCGTGGAAATCGTCTCGTAAGCGATTGTGCTAATCACGGGCAGATTCTTCGTCACAGAGTATGGGGTGCAGGAATACTGGCTCCCCGACGGGCAGTAGCCCATGGAGCCGAGGCTGGTGGTCTCCGGCCCAAAGTAAGTCGCTGCGCAGGACGTCTCCCACACGGTCCCTCTCAGGGTCCCTCCGCTGGGGCAGCTGTAGGTGTAGTAGACGAGGGACGCGGCGTAGCCACGGCCGTTACCCGCCGGGTCCGGGGTTTCCCTACCTGTGCTCTATCCCCAGTGACTCGTCGGTGAGCTTCATCGACTCTTCGCGGGTGTACCCGCCGACCATGGCCCTGACTGCGTCGATGTTCTCCGGTACGACTATGGCCTCCTGGTGAACCCCCATGAAGAAGTACGCCTCGCCGTCCACCACCGTGACCGAGTCCTTCCAGACCGTGGTCTCGTAGACGTCGTTCCTGTCCCTCCCCTTCTCTCTCGCCCAGTCCATGACGTTGGCCGTGGATTTGAACCCCGCCCTGCCTTCCACCATGTTCATCCTAGGGGCCCGCTCAAGGGCCTTCACCACGTCTTCCTTCGACCCCTTCTGCTTCAGGCTCAGTATGACGCTGTGCAGGTGCATGTGGGTGGTCGGGACCTTGAACGCCATGGTGACTATCTCCAGCCCGGGGAGGACGGTCTGTACGTCAGGGCCGTGGTGCGACGGCAGGGTGGTCGGGTCCAGGACCACGGCGTCGATGGGCCCCTTCTTCACGTCGTCAGGGTCCGTGGCCCTTCGAGCCAGGACCGCCCTCGCCCTCGTCACCCCCGGGCCCTTGTCGACAGCGCCGATGGTCCGGCAGAGCCCCGTGGTGTTGCAGGAGACGACCCTGACCGCCTGCTTCTTCGCGGCCTGCTCGAAGTTGCACTGGGCCACGAAGGAGGTCCCGGTCAGCCCGTGCTCCTCGCCCCCCTGGAAGACGGCCTTGACCCCGGCCTGGGAGTAGGCGGCCTTGTTGGCAGCCCCGATGTCCTCGGGGGCGCCATCGACCACGACGTCCACCCGCTGGAGGAGGTCGTTGAGGGTCCCCCTCAGGCTGTACCCCTCCTTGTTGAACGCCTCCAGGCTCTTCATGTCCAGGGCGTAGATGGGTATCCCCTTGCCGTCGGCCACGGCGTACTTGTAGTGCGGGTGCCCCGCCGTCACGCCGACGAGCTCCATGTCCTTCTGCTTCCTCACCGCGTCGGCGACCCGCCGCCCTATGGTCCCGTAGCCGTTCACCCCGACCCTGATCATGGCCCCCTAGGCGGCCTCCTGCTGTTTAAGCGGTTCGTGCTGGCTCCGCCCCCACCTCTCGGCGGCCCTCTCCAGGGCGTCGATGAGCGGGAGCCGCTTCCCCGCCAGATACTGGACCAGGGCCCCCCCGGCGGTGCTGACGTGGTCGATCTGGTCGTTGATGCCGTACTTGCGGAGGGCGGTGGAGAGGTGCCCGCCGCTGATTATGGTGGTGCCCAGCGACGACGCCATGGCCCTCAGGAGGCCTTCGGTCCCCAGGCTGAACTCCTCCCACTCGAAGGCCCCCGCGGGCCCGCTCATGAAGACGGTCCCGGCGCCTTTGATGTAGCGCGAGAACCGGTCGACGGACTTCGACCCTATGTCGAGGACCTGGGCCGCGGAAGCGATCTGCGACGGCTCGACCTCCTTCCGCCCCCCCTCGGCCTTGACCGCCACGTCCAGCGGGAGGACGAAGCGGTCGGGGTCGTCGTCCATCAGCCTCCTCGCCCTGACCACGAACGCCTGCTCCTTGTCCACGCCGATGTCCCCCCTGAGCTTCCCCGCTGCCTTCAGGAACACGAGCCCCACCACCCCGGAGAGGAGGACGCTGTCCGCCCTGCCGTTGGCGATCAGCGCGTCTATGGCCTCTAGGCGGTCGTTCACCTTCGCGCCCCCCAGGACGGTGACGTAGGGGCCCTTCTCCACCGTGGCTATCCTGTCAAGCATCCTCAGCTCCCTCCCTACGGTCCTCCCAGCGCAGGTGGGGACCAGGCCGGCGAACCCGATGATGGTGGGGGAGGCCCTGTGGGCCGTGGAGAAGGCGTCGAGGACGCAGGCGTCCACGTGGCCGCCGAGCCTCCTGATCAGGTGGCTCTTCTCAGCCTCGTCCGGCTTGTACTCCTGGTTCTCCTCGGCGGTGAACCTCAGGTTGTCTAGCATGAGCACCTCCCCGTCCTGGAGGGAGTCGATCTGGGACAGCGCCTCGGGACCGAACACGTCGGGGACGAAGGCCACCTCCCTCCCGAGTATCTCGCCGAGCGCCTTGGCGTGCGCCTCGAGGCTGGTGTAGTCGGGCCTCCCGACACGCCCCTGGTGGGATGCCACCACGACCCTGGACTTCGGCAGGTCCCTCACCGTCATAGCCGCCTCCTCGAGCCTGGCCCTCTCCATCAGGGCCCCGGTCTCGGGGTGGATGGGGGTGTTGATGTCGACGCGCAGGAAGACGCGCTTCCCTCCGAGCTCGAGGTCCTCCAGAGTCAGCATCTTTATCGCCATGGCGCGCCCCTTGAAGTCGCCGACGGTCAGTGATTATATGCGTTGCTGCCCTCCGGGCGTCTTCGGCCCGGGGCGCCGCCGGGGGCACGTTTCCGCCGTTAAGATAACGCCCCGCCCGTGGACGGGCCGGCCGCGGCTTATCCTAACACGGCCCGGGTTATCCGCTGACGCCTGTCAATATGCTGACGATGCCGCTCGCGAGGGCCAGGGCGCCCAGGGCGAAGGTCAGGAGCGCGATCCTCCGGCTCCCCGCGACCCTGAGCAGGAGGCCGATGAAAGCGACACCTATCACGACGCTCACCAGAACCGCGAGGACTATCACCTGAGGGGTTATGCTGACTATGGCACCTGTCACCGAGACGCCGGAGAAGAGGACCGTGACCCCGGCCGCTCCGATGGACGCGGGTATCAGGGCCAGGAAGGAGAGCTTGAACGCGTCCTTCGGGTTGATCCCGAGAAGCAGCATCGCGGACACCGTTATCCCCGACCTGCTCACGCCGGGGAGGGCGGACACCCCCTGGACGACCCCCAACAGGACCAGCTCCTTCAGCGAGAGGTCGCGCAGCCCCTTGGTCGGGACGTACCTCCCCTTGGCGTAGGTGATCAGCAGGCCGTCCCCTATCAGTATGCAGCCCAGGATTATCATGGGGAGCCCCAGGGCGGGCCCCGACACCGACTGGACCGTCGCGTAGAGGGCGACCCCCACGAGGCCGGTGAACACGGTCACGACCAGCAGGAACTTCAGGAGCATCCTCCCCTCTTCGTCCCCCTTCCCCACGAGGGCGAGGAGGACCTTCCACACTTCGTGCCTGAAGTAGTAGGCCGCCGCTATGAACGTCCCCGCCTCGAGGAAGAGCCCGAGGGCGTAGGCCTCGTTGAAGTTCAGGCCGAAGAGGTAGGTCGACGCGATTATCACCTGGGTCTTGCTGCTCACGGGGAGCCATTCGCTCACCCCTTGCACTATGCCTAGGACGATGCCGAGTAGCCAGCTAGACATGGAACGGTGGCGGGTCCTCTTTCACGCGGCTTAAAACGTTCTTTCACGCCGAGGCCGTCCGCGGCCCTGGCCCTGCGAGCCCCGGACGCTCCGCTCCTGCTCCCGGCGGGCCCTGGACCGCACCGTAGCTTCCCGTGCACTGTTCATAAAGCCGCGGGGGAGTAGGCTGACCGGAAGTTCAGTGCAAAACGGTACTCTGACGAACATCTTCTGGGGCCTGTTCCTGATCTGGTTCGGCATAGTGGCCGCCTGGCTTCGGGGGGACCTGTTCGCCACGGTCAACTCCCCCCTCTTCGCCTTCGGGACGGGGGCCCTCCTCCTGGTGATGAACCTGACCAGGTCGGTCCTGAGGCTGAGACTCAGCATCCTGACCATAGGGCTGGGGTTGATACTAGTGATAGCCAACGCCTTCCAGCTCTTCTTCGGCGAGGCTGTGCCGTTCCTCCCTGAGCTCCTCATCATAGCAGGGGTCGCGCTGGTCATAGGCGCCTTCAGGACCAGGAACTTCCAGACCTACTGAGCCCCCGGAGGCTCAGGCGAACCCGTGGGACCTGTAGTGCACCACGTAGAGCTCTTCGTAGGGGGTGACGAAGGGGCAGAAGGGGCACTTGAACAGGTTGTCAGGGAGCAGCTGGCCCGTGTCCTTCCGCCCCCTGGACCTCGAGAGAGGGTCGGAGGAGTGCACCACTATCGAGCCCTCCGACGCCTCCACCGACCACTCCGCGGAGTCCTTGCGCCTCGACGCGAAGCCCTTCACGATCTCCATCACTTCGTCCGGGGACGGCTCCCCTGACAGCGCGTCGAGCACGATCCTGGTCCCGTTGATCAGGGCGACCGCCTTCCCGGCGAGGCCGTCCGAGATTGCCGAGGCGAGGGCTATCTGCTCGTCGACTGTCATCTCCCCGCATTCGACGCCGATCATGGCAGGGCCCTGAGCCCCTGCCTCCTTAGCGGTTCCGCTTGATGTCTACGTCGATATCAAGCTCGAGGGGGGCGTTTGCTGCGCGTTTTCGCTTCGGACGCTTCGTTTGCTCGGGGTGCAGGCGCTCCCGGTCCGTCCCCGCCTCCCCTGTGGTCACACGTCGTGAGCCAACTATAAACATCAGTCCCAGCTCCGGCGGCAGCTTGAACAAGAACGTGCGCCTCCTCGGGGTCGCATCCGCGGTGCGGCTCCTCGGCGCAGCGATGGTGTACCCGTTCCTCTCGCTCTACCTCAAGAACGTGGCCGGCCTGGGGTACGCGGAGATCGGCGCCCTCCTTGTCCTCGTGGCCGTCCTCCCGCTCGCCGTCACGCCCTTCGGGGGGCTGATAACCGACAGGGCGGGGAGACGGAGGGTCTTCATCGCTGGGCTCACCGGGGAGGCAGCTTCGGTCTTCCTGATCGCCGTGAGCATGCGGTTCGAACTCGTCGCAGGGATCCTCTTCGGAGGGGCCATGGCCGGGGTCGCGGGCTCGATAGCGCAGCCTGCGATCCAGGCGTACGTCGCAGACCTGACCGACGTGAAGGACAGGACGATGGCCTACACCTGGGTCAGGATAGGGTTCAACGTCGGCTTCACCTTGGGGGTGGCGGCGGGCGGGGTGCTGATCGGGTTCATCGGATACCCTGAGACCGCCCTCGTGACCACGGGGATCCTCGTCGGCGGGGTGGTCTTCATCCTCATCATGCTCGACCCTTCCCCCTACGACGCGGCCCGCTCCAGGGGGGCGTCCCTCGCCGAGGCGCCTCGCCCGGCGTCGAGGCCCGGATCCTTCCGAGCCAGCCTCAGGATACTGGCGGCGGACAGGACCTTCCTCGTCCTCTGCTTCGCCTCGGTCTTCTCGGGGCTGATCTATGGGAACTGGGGGACGACGTTCGTCCTTTACTCCAACACCATCCTCTTCGTGCCGACCGGGATCCTCGGGCTCGCCCTCGCGCTCAACGGCGTCATAGTCATCTTCGGCCAGATGCCGACGACCAAGTTGATGACAGGGAGGAAGCACACCTACTCTGCCGTCCTCGCGGTCGTCCTCATGGGGGCCTCCTTCGTCGCCCTCGGAGGGATCAGCCTGGTGGCCGGGGGTGCGCTCGTGGCCGTGTTCACCTTCGTCGTCCTCCTGACGATAGGGGAGAACCTCGGGGCGATCCCCTCCATGACCCTGGCGTCCAACGTCGCCCCTGCGACTGAGATAGGGAACTACAACGGCGTCTTCGGCATGTTCAACGGCATCGGGGGGAGCATCTCCCCGCTCCTGGGGGGCCTGGTCCTCGCGTACGTGGCCAGCCCCCTGGCGGAGTGGCTCATACTAGCGATACCGTGCGTCCCTGCGATACTCCTCTTCCAGTGGGTTGGAAGGAGGATACCGCTGGCCGCGAACACGGTGTGAGGGGGCCGCGTAGCCCGCCCGCGGGGAACGCGTCCGAGCCGTCCCCGCCCCGCTCCCTCCCGCCCGGGCCCCGACACGCCCGGCCTTCCCGGTCATGCTCCGGGCGCCGCCCTGGCCCGCCCCTTCTTCTGAGCAGGCCTCGGGGCCTTCGTCACACGCACAGCGCCGACAGGAAGATAGCAGTACTTCCGCTTCTTTGCGAAGTAGCGGAACCCCTTCCGGGGCCCAGACGCTATCTCGCGCCTTTCCTTCAGCTCGACCCGGTGGGTGAACCTGTGGTACCGGTATGCCCCATACGGGCTCTTCCTCGTCACCAGATTGTACGCTATGACCTTCCCCCTCTGCCCGCCGCACTTTGGGCATCTTTGGCCTTTGACCCACGTGTTGACGCCCTCCACGGTCGGCCACGTTTGGCGAGTTCTACTTAAGCGTGGTGCAAAGACTCACAGCATGGGGGTGCTTTCCCAAAGAAATATTGGCTCTAAATTGCACCACCTGGAGGTCCGCCTCCTGGACGCCGCGGACAGGGGTCGCCCTGCCGTCTTGGTCGTCGGGGCGGCCGGGGCCGGGCGGGACGGGTGGCCGGAGGGGGGTCGGCGCCCCCCGAACAAAACCATGCCCCGGGTACTACTTTGTTGAGCTGTGACACCATCCCTTTACAGTTCGAATTCTAAATCACATCATAATATGATTGAGCACAAGATGGCAAAGAAGACGGCGATCTCGGTGACCGTGGACAGGGACGTCCTCAGGGACTTGGACAACGCCCTGAGGGGGATGCAGTCGAGGGAGATAGAGCGGGGGAGGCTAAAGTCGAACAGGAGCAGCCTGGTCGAGGAGATACTCAGGGACTGGGTCGCCAATCGGGGCGCCTAGACCGGCCGGGGTTCGCTAGTTCTGGGCTCGACGACTCCAGCTGTCGCGATGGCGGAGCGCCCTCCTGACCTGCTGCCCGGCGGACCCTGGACGGGTCGTGTCGGCCATGGGGCCTTGTCCTGAGGCTCGCCCTCCTCGCGGGCGGAGGCGGGAGCTGCGAACCGGATGCCGGACGCCCAAACCCCCTGGTCGCCGCGCCTCCGTCCGACTGCGGCACGTCCGCGGAGACGCATTTCGCGGCCGCAGACACCATGCCTTCCAGGGCTGACAAATGCCGGTCGTCGTAGGGCTCCGTCTGGGATTCGGGCGCTCTCCGCACGACCTCCGCCCTGAGCCTGTCTGGCGCTCCGGCGTCAGGGCTGCTCATCCCCGCGACCCTGCGCATCCGCTGGGTCAGGCTGGCGGGCTTGCAGGGGCGCAGGGCCCAGAGGAGGCCCGGATAGGGACAATCTACGTTGATATCAAACTCGATGTAGCCGGCCCATGCCCGGCGACCATACTCCGCGGTCATCTATGGTTCCGATATAGATTAAATTTATATCCACGGCCCCCTACCGGTATTCCGTCCAGTGGGGCAATCAGAACAGCCCGCCGCCTGAATAAGGACGGAGACGGTCCGTAAAATCGGACCCGGACATTTCCGGTTATCAAAATCAAGGGGGGCTTTCTCTTCGCGGGCCTGACCGAAGTCGGGCTCAGGACTTAGGGCTCAGTAGTAGTAAGTCGCGCTGACCGTCGCCGTCCCGTCTGTCGAGTTGGTGGTCAGCAGAGCGAGGGAATTCTCTGTCCCGGGGACTATGGGGATGACGAAGTACAGGATGCTGGTCGAGCTGCTCGGCGCCAGCAGGATGAGCGACTGGAGGGCCCCGCCCCCTGGGTTGCCGACCCTGCGATTGGATCGCGCTGGCCTGGGACGAGACCGTCGGCCTCAGGGCCGGCTCGGCCCCCGAAGCGCTCGCGTAGTAGGATTCGAACCCTCCCACTAGGATGACCATGACCGCGACGGACGCGACCATCGGGGCATTGGACGGGCTCTTGGTCTCCGAAACTGGGTCCTGAGGGACCGCGACCGGTCATTGACGTCTTCCTGCCGGGGCCGCGGTCTGGGCCCTATGGGATCTTCTTGCCGACCCTCAGCGTCCTGCGGGCGAGGTCGGTTATCCTCTTGTCGTGGGTGGTCACGAACATTGTCCTCCCGTCTGTCATGTTGTCCCCCCTCAGTATCCCAAGCACCACCTCGGCCATCAGGGGGTCCAGCGCTTCGGTCGGCTCGTCCAACAAGAGTATCGGCGGGTCGTTGACCAGCGCCCTGGCGAAAGACACCATCTGCTTCTCCCCGACGCTCATCGTCCCCACGGTCTTCTTTGCGTCCTCCCTCACCCCGATCTTCTCCATGGCCGCCTCTGTCCTCTTCCTCCTCGTGTCCTTGTCGACTTTGAGGAAGCGGAGGGGGAGCTCCACGTTCTCGTAGGTGGTCAGCTCGGGGATGAGCGTCTGCGACTGGGGGACCAGCCCGATGGTCTGGGCCCTGAACGCAGCCAGCTCGTCGTCGTCCATGGCGCCCAGGTCCTTCCCCATGACTGTGATCGACCCGGAGGTCGGCCTCTCGATGCCTGCGAACATGTTGATCAGCGTCGTCTTCCCGCTCCCTATGGGGCCGGCCAGGGCGACGAACGTCCCCCGGAGCAGCTGGAAGTGCAGGTCGGTGTACACCTCCCTCTCGCCATAAGACTTGGCGACGTGCCTTACTTCGACCGAGAACCTGTCGTTCGTCGTCGTCGTCCGCTCAGGCCTTAGCTCTGCTAACTGCGCCAAGTCGCCCTTCCTCCGGTGTAGGTCCCGATGGCCAGCGCCGCGGACGATGCTACGACCACAGCTACCACGCCGTACACGGTTGACAGGGCGAGCCCAGGGCCGGCGAGGACAGAGCCGAGCGCTGCCCCGACGACCGCCCCCACGGCGGACCCGAGGGCGCCGTAGGCCAGCACGGAGCCGAATATAGCCGAAGAGATGCTCGAGCTGGTGGCGCCTATGGAGCGCAGGTCGGACACCGTCTTCCCGGACCTCCTGAGTATGTCGATCGATATCGCGGCCGAGCAGACCGCCAGGGACGCGAACACCACCGCCACGGCGACGACCAGCCCCGCGACTCCGAGCGCCTGGGCCGCCGCTGCGCCGTTGAGCGCCACCGCAGCCGAGAACGTGGCGACCATCAGGTGGGTTGAACCGGTTATCCTGAGACTGCGCGCGATGGGGCCTCCCCGCTGCGTCAGGGTACCTGCCCTCAACCGTCCGGCGCCTCCACCACTGATTGCAAGGGGCTATCCCTACAGGTGAGCGGGACGGCCTACTCGGCCGTTGCCTGGACTGCCTTCTGCACCGGTGCCTGAGCCACCTGCTTCTGCTGCTGCTTCTCTTCCCTCTTCTCCTGCTGCTGCGAAAGCGGCTCGGTGGCAGTCTTCAGCATCCTAGAGAGGTCTTCCATCTCCTGGGAGTTCCTCCTCTGCATGGCCTGGCAGGACTCGGCGGCGACCTTGAAGGCGGCCTCGTCGATCTCCCCCGCCCTGAACTGGACCTTGATGTCCACCAGGAACCTGTCGAGTGTCTCCCTCTGCCCCTCCAGCTCGCCGATCCTCACGGCCATCGACTCAGCCAGAGACTTGTACGAGTCCTGTATCTTGGACGCGTCGTCAGAGTACTTCGTCATGCTCTCCTCGAAGAGCGTCCGCGGGATCTCCCCTTCGCGGGCGAGGTCCTGGAGCGCCTTGGCCCTCCTCTTCACGCCCTCGATCTCCTTGCCAAGGGCGTCGCTCTCCACCCTCCACGCGGGTATCAGCACGAACCCCTCCGACGTCGACACTATCCTCTGGCTAGGATACTCGGTGAAGTCGCCGTTCCCCTGGTCGACCCCGACCGACTTCAGCTCCCCGGAGGTGTCGACGGAAAATCCGACGACGAAACCGACGTACCTCCCGTAGGTGTCCTTTACGGGCTTGTCCACAAGCTTCCCCAGTGCTTCTGCACGCATGCTGGTGATTTACCAGCGGGCGGGTTATAGTGGAAAGTGTGAATTTCGGCGCGCAAATAGGTCAATTCGTTTGACCTTCTTGCGGCGGCGGGGGCTATCTAGCTCGATATCGACCTTGATATCAGCGTCGTCCTCCACCGCGTCTTCACCGGTCAGCCTCCTCAGGGCCCGGGACCCGGGGTCGGCGGGCGAAACCAGCTTTGGCTTCAGTCCCGGCCGCAGCTTCCGGCGGCGTGGAGGCGGGCGAGGGTGTCGTAGGCGAAGCCGGCTACTCCGCGGACTGCCCTGCTCGACCTCATCGCCCTGGAGATCAGGGCGCCGCCTGGGAGCTGCGATGCCAGCGCGGGGAGGGCGTCGGCGCCGCTGGCACAGACGCCTTCGTCAGATATCATGTGGAACGACCTGCGCCTGCTCCTCGGAGGGATGCCGTCGAGCACGCCTGCGCCCTCCGCCTCGGCCAGCCCGACGAAGCGCACCCTGTGCCTGGGGTCCATGAAGCCGACGGCTCGCCTGAACGCGGTGCAGGGCCCGCAGTCAGAGTCGTAGGCGAGGGTGTAGCGCATCGGCCCCTTCGGGCACGCGTTGAACTAAACCCTTTCCCCGGGGGCGCCCAGGAAGAGCCGCCCGAGCTTGACTATGATGGACTGGCTCGGGATGGTCTGGAAGTAGAGGTCGAGGTTGAGCAGACCCCGGGGGTTGTTGGGCCCCGCGCCTAGCCTCAGCATCGGCCTGTTGGCACACTGGGCCGCCACCCCGGCGAGGAACCTCGCGCCGTCCTCGGCCGAGGCGTCCGGGGACGCCTGGAACGACATGATCTCCCCTGTCTCGTAGTCCCGGGCGAGCCAGAGGTGGCATCCCCTGGAGCCGTAGGTCACGTCGGCGCCGTCTATGGCGACCGAGCGCCTGTATCGTCTCTCCTCCTTGGGGAGGCTGGTCACCAAGGAGACGTAGGCGTCACGGGCTGCGATGTAGGACATCTCCCCGAGCATCCTGGACACTTCACGGTAGGAGTAACCCGAGTTGCAGAGAGCAGCGGCGAGGATCTTCTTCTCGACAGGAACCTTGTTCCTCCTGAAGGCGCGGACCGAGACCGCCCACTCGCTGAGGAGGGTGAGGGGCCCAAGCCCCCGCGCGGAGGCCGCTTCCAGTTTCAGCGCAGACATTGCCTGGCTTTAAGATAACGACCCGGGGCGCTTAGGCACGAAGCTCGACTTATCTTAACAGACTGCTGAGCATGTTTCGACCCGCCCCCTCGGGCGCCCGGAGGGGCGAAGGGGACGGCTGCGGAGCTGTGAGGCTTAGCCGGACCCCCCGTTCCGAGGGCGACCCGCGCGTTGTCCCAGGACGAGACCTTTTCGGGGGTGATCTCGATGTACGCCCTCGCCTCCGCTTTCCTCTCCTCGACCCACCACGGGGGCATCTCCGCCGGCTTCCATTGCATGAGCTCGTACTTCGCGTCCATGGCCTCTTCGACCCTCGCCGCCAGGCCCGGGTCGGCTACCACCCTGGTCCTCCCCCAGATCGTCGCCCCCCTCAGCTCGACGTACCTTGTGCCTTCGTCCAGGGTGCAGCATGCCCTGCCTGATTCTGCGAGCCTGGTCTTGACTTTGTAGTCGTGGGTCCTGAGGTAGATCTTCCTGTCGAGGACGCAGAACCACATCGGGGAGACGTGGGGGTAGCCCCCCTCCATGGGGAATGCTACGTAGATCTTCTCCCTCGAGCCGACGAACCTCCAGAGCTCGGGGGCCGGGATGGGGACGTACTGCCTGTTCGCCCTCCTGTGCAGGAGCCTGGCGCCGCGTCCCTCCGTCCTTCGTCGCGCCCTCCCCCTTCCGGCGGCCCTCTGGTTCGCCAAGCGCGGCTACCTCTTAGAGAAGTCCACAAGGTGCAGCGGATGCAAGACCTGGAGCCCCGTGCCGTCGTGGATCTGGGCCGCGCAGACGCTGCTCTCCGTGCACGCAAGGCCGCAGCGGCTCCCCCTGAAGAGGTCGAACAGCCTCTCCCCCACGGCGTTGGAGAGGTCGTACCCCATGGTCCCTGACTTCATGCCGAACGTCCCTCCCATCCCGCAGCAGGTCCCCGTCTCGACTATGTCCACCTTGTACCCCGCCGCGGTGAGGAACCTGACGGCAGGGCCCCCGCCTGTGAGCGCCCTGTCGTGGCAGGGGATGTGGAAGCCGAGCTCCGCGCCTGCGCCCCGAGAGGGCGCGAGGTTGAGCCTTCCCAGCCCAGGCTCCACGAACTCGAAGAAAGGGTGGCTGTGGGCCGCGACGAGCCTCGACCCTTCCCCGGGGGCGAGGGTCAGGTAGGCGTCCCTCAGCATGTAGGCGGCGGTGGGCTCGGTGGACACCACCTCGTACCCGTCCTGGACGTAGCCGGCGAGCGCCTTCACGTTGTACGCAGCGACCTTGGCAGCCTTCCTGACTTCGCCATATGAGATGTACGGCATGCCGCTCCACTTGAGCTTCGGGACCTTGACCTCGTAGCCCAAGGCCGCGAGCATCTTCACTGCCTTCACCCCGAGCTCGGGGTCGTTGTAGTCGGCGTAGACGTCCGGGAAATAGACCACCTTCCCCGAGCTCCCGTCCCCGCCGTCCACCCCTCGGAGCCTGCTCCTCAGCCGCCTCCGGCTGAACGCCGGGAGGGTCCTCCTCCTGTCGACCCCGAAGACCTTCTCCATGGCCAGCCTGGCCGCCCTCGGCTTCAGGGACCAGTTGGACAGGGGGGCGGTGGCGCTGGCGAGCCTGGCCAGGGTCTCGGAGCCGGCGAAGAACCTGTTCGCCCTGGGCTGACCGTGGAGGTCGACGAGCTCCTGCTTGACCTCGGCTATCATCATCGGGATGTCTATGTCGGCAGGGCAGGCCTCTTTGCAGAGGCCGCAGGATATGCAGAGGTCGGAAAAGGCGGCGTTGTCGACGCCGTGGACGTTGGCGGTCCAAGGGATCCCTATCGGGCCGGGGTAGATGTGCCCGAAGGTGTGCCCCCCGACCACAGAGTAGGTCGGGCAGACGTTCATGCAGGCGCCGCACCTTATGCAGTCCAAGGCCCCTGCGTAGCGCCCGTCCGCCTTCATCTTCGACCTCCCGTTGTCGAGGATCACCACGTGCAGTTCCCTCCCTGCGCTCCGGCCGCCCATAGGCGACCGCGCGGTGAAGGCCGAGACGTAGACGGTCGTCAGCTGCCCTGTCGCGCTCAACGCCGCCGCTGACACGACCTCCGCGGCGTCCTCCCAGCTGTTGACTATCTTCTCCGTCCCGATGAGCACGACATGTACGTCCGGGGCGGCCGACACCAGTCTCCCGTTCCCCTCGTTGGTCTCGATCACCACGGTCCCGGTCTCCGCGATCCCCGCGTTCGCGCCTGTGACCCCCACCTTCGCAGACAGGAAGACAGGCCTCAGGTAGGCGCGCACCTCCTTCAGGATGGCGTCAGGGTCCTCGGGGACCTCCTTCCCAAGGCTCTGGGAGACCAGGCTCGCAACGTCCGCGACCGACTTGTGGGCTGCCGGCATGACCAGGTGGACCGGGCGCTCGTGCGCCATCTGCACTATCAGCTCCCCCAGGTCGGTCTCGACGCACCTGACCCCCCTCGCCTCGAGCGCGTGGTCGAAGTCTATCTCCTCCGACGTCAGGGACTTCGACTTCGCCAGGACCTCGGCTCCGTGGGCCTTCGCCAGCCCGGCGACGTAGTCTATGGCTTCGGCGCCGTCCTTCGCGAAGAAGACGTGCCCCCCGTTCCCTTCCACCTTCTCGGCGAACTTCCGGGGGAGGTCTGGGTCGCTCATCGCCCTCGCCTTCAGGCCCCTGACCGACTCCTTCATCGCGCCGACGTCGATCCCTAGCTCCTGGACCGCCCGGGCCCTGTTCCCCCTCGACCTGCTCGTCGAGGCCCACATCTTGTCCGAAAGCCCGTCGGTGGCCAGGGCCCGGCGGACCTTCTCGGCGAGCTTCCCCCGGTCGGTCATGCCCACTCCAGGACGAGGGCTACGACGGAGTGGGGGCCGTGGACCCCGTAGAGGAGCCTCCCCTCGATGTCTGCGGTCCTGCTCGACCCCCCGATGAACGATATGGTGGGCTTGGGCGCGGGGCTCTCGGCGACCATCTTCCCTGCCTCCCGCATCGCCGACGCGAAGTCTGGGAGGAACCTCTCCCCGGAGACGAGGACCACGTTCGTGAGCGGGAGGCAGGATGCGAGCTTGGCCGCGTCGTCCCAGGTCGCCTCCATGAGGACCCCCTCCCTGGCCACCCCGTGGGCCGCCCAGGTCACGCTCAGGTCGGCCTTCGCGATAGCCTCCTTCGGCAGCGCCCCGCCCAGCCTGTCGACGTCGATGACCTCGATGCCGTCCAGCGCGCCGATGACGGTCTCCCTGACCGCGGCGGGGATGCCTGCGACAGCCACCAAGGACGCCCGCCGCTCCCTCGCCACCCCCCTCAAGGCGGCGGAGGTCTCCTCCCTGGTGGCGGCGAAGGACACGGTCCCGCTCCTCGACTCGAACGCACGGGCGAAGGCCTCGGCGTACTGGCTCGCCAAATCTTCGCCTTGGTGCCGTGGCTGGTTCAAATATCCTTCGGAGCCTCGGGGCCCTCGCCGGAGCGGCTAAATCCTCCCCGAGGGGGACAGAGCCGGGGATTCCTTGAAGCTACTCAGGTTCGAGTCGGGGCATGGGATAAGGATAGGTGTCTTGGACGGTGAGACGGTCTACGACCTGACCGCTGCGGGCCCTGGCTTCTCGGACTGGGCCCGGGCCTACGAGGATGCTGGCTCCCTAGAGGGGCTGGTCGCCTCGGTCGAGCGCGCCAAGAGGACGTCTAGGAAGGTCCCCTACGACTACAGGACGCTCCGCGCCCCCTTCGTCCCCTCCGAGATATGGGCCGCCGGGGTGACGTATCTCCGGAGCAGGGAGGCGAGGGAGACCGAGACCAAGCTGAAGGGACTCTACGACTACGTCTATTCGGCAGTGAGGCCGGAGCTGTTCCTCAAGGACAGCGGGCTGAGGTGCGTCGGCCCCGGGGACCCGGTCTGCGTGAGGGGGGACAGCAAGTGGTCTGTCCCGGAGCCGGAGCTCTCTGTGGTCCTCGACGCCAAGTTCAGGGTGGTCGGCTACACGGTCGGGAACGACGTCTCCTCCAGGGACATAGAGGGGGAGAACCCGCTCTACCTCCCCCAGGCCAAGGTCTATCGGGGGTCCTCCGCCATCGGGCCCGTCGTCACCACGGCGGACGAAGTCCCGCAGCCGCGCGCCCTCGAGATAAGGATGCGCATAGTGAGGGGGTCGGAGGCGGTCTTCGAAGGGAGCGTCAACACGTCGCAGCTGAAGCGCGAGGTCGACGAGCTCGTCGGATACCTCAGGAGGAGCAACGTCATCAGGACGTTCACGGTGCTTATGACCGGGACCTCCCTCGTCCCCCCCGACGACTTCACCCTCACGGGAGGGGACGTGGTGGAGATCGAGATAGAGAAGATAGGGACCCTGAGGAACCCGGTGGAGCAGCTGCGCGCCTAGGGGCCTGAGGTCTCAGTACCCGAGGTAGACAGTCTTCTCCGTGGAGTAAAACTCCAGCGCCCCCTCCCCCATCTCCTTCCAAGTCCCGGCCCCCGACTTCTTGAAGCCCCCGAAGGGCGCCTGGAGCTCGAGCCCCACCGTGGGCTTGTTCACCTTCACCACCCCCGTCTGGGCCCCGTCGATGAACCGGTTGATCGTGCGGTTGTCGTTCGAGACGATCCCGGCCGTATGGCCGTACCCCACAGAGTTCACGAGCTCGAGCGCCTCGTCGAAGGTCGCCGCCTCGGTGAGGGAGAGGACCGGCCCGAAGACCTCCTCGTCGAATATCCTCATCCCGGGGGAGACCCCGTCGAAGACCGTCGGCTCGATGAGCAGACCCGGGGGGGTCGCCCCGCCGCCGTGGATGAGCTTGCCTCCCTCGCTCTTCCCCGACTCGATGTAGTCGAGGTCCTTCCGGTACTGGTCAGGGTCGACCACCGGGCCCATGTTGACCCCTGGCTGGGTCCCAGGCCCTGCCTTCCATGCCTTCAGCCTCTCGAGGAGCCTCTCCTTCAGCCCCCGGGCCGCCTTCTCGAGGACTATCAGCCTGCTCGTGGCGGTGCACGACTGCCCCGTGAGCCCGAACGCCCCCCTGACCGCCAGGTCCGCCGCCAGAGCCAGGTCGGCGTCCGAGTCGACGACCAGGGCGTTCTTCCCCCCCAGCTCGAGCTGCATCCTGCTCATCTCGTCCTTGGAGGCGAGCACCTTCCCCACGTGCGCCCCCACGGCCGTGGAGCCTGTGAGGGACACGGCCCTGACGGCCTCGTGGGCGACTATGGCGTCCCCGACCTCCCCTCCGCGCCCGACGACCATGTTCAGGACCCCCGGCGGGAGCCCGGCCTTCTCGAGGGCCTCCAGTATCTTCGCGCCGGTGAGCGGGGTCTTTGTGGCCGGCTTGAAGACGGCGGCGTTCCCTGCCGCGAGGGCCGGGGCCAGCTTCCAGGCAGGGATCGAAGCGGGGAAGTTCCAGGGGGTGATGGCGGCGACGACCCCCAGCGGGACCCTGGCTGTGAATATCCTGGTGTTCTGGTCCGACGAGGGGAGGGTGACCCCCCCGAACTTGTAGGCCATCGCCCCGTAGAACTTGAAGAGCGCGCAGGTCCTGGCCACCTCGGCCCTGCTCTCCGGGAGGGTCTTCCCCTCCTCGTAGGTCAGGAGCTCGGAGAACTCTTCGGCGGCCGACTCCATCAGCTCGCCAGCCTTCATCAGTATGCCCCCCCTCTTCGGCGGAGGGGTGCCCCCCCACTCGGCGGCCTTCGAGCGCGCGGCCTCAACCGCACCCCTGGCGTCCTCCTTGGTGGACAGGCGGACCTTGGCCAGCACGTGGCCAGGGTCGGCAGGGTCCACGTCGTCCAGGGGGCCTCCGCTCCCCCGGACCCACCTGTCGGCCAGCTCCTGGTAGGACTTCATGCAGCCATCTGCGGGGCGAGCGTATTTCTGGCTTGCCCTTTGGCGCACGCGGACCGAGGACGTATTAACCACGGCCCTCCCGGCGGGGGGTGGGCAACTTTCTTGTGACCGGAGGGACAGGGCAGATCGGCGGCTTCCTGTGCGAAGAGCTCGTCAACGCGGGGCACAGGGTGGTCTGCTACGACTCCAAGCCGAACCTAGAGAACATCGGGAGGATAGCGGACCGGGTGACGGTCGAGGCCGCGGACGTCACGGACACGAGCGACCTGCTGCAGGTGATGAAGAGGAACTCGATCGACCACGTGGTCCACCTCGCGGCCATGGTCCTGCTCGACTCGATGAAGCGCCCGGCCAAGGCGTATCAGGTCAACATAATGGGGACGAACTGCGTCCTCGAGGCTGCGAGGGTCATGGACGTGAAGAAGGTGGTCTTCGCGAGCTCGGTGTCGGTCTACGGCTCGCTGGCGACGAGGAGGCCGGGGATCGCCGACGAGGAAGACATACCGAACCCCCCGCCCGAGCCCTACTCGACCACGAAGATAGCGACGGAGCTGATGGGACGGTACTACCGTGAGTCCTACGGCATGGAGGTCAACTGCATGAGGATCACGGCGGCCTGGGGGCCGGGGCGGTACTGGGGATACACGGGGCAGTTCAACGACTTCATACGGAAGGCTGCCGTGGGCGCAGAGGCGGCCTTCCCCGCAGACTTCTCCTACAAGGGGGAGAAGCTTCGGTGGATGTACGTGAGGGACGTCGGCTACTGCTTCGCCTTCGTGTCCGGGATACCGAAGACCGGGGGGTACCTCTACAACCTGGGGGTGGACGCCCCCTTCAACCACAGAGACGTGCTGCAGGCCCTAGGCGAGGTCGTCCCCGGGGGGCGCTTCGAAGCGAAGGAGCTGGACTCCCCGACGAAGGTGTCGGCCGCCATCGCGGGCCCCAACGGGCTGGACGTCGACTGCACGAAGCTGCACAGGGAGCTCGGCTTCAGGCCGAGGTTCGGGCTGAAGGCGGCGGTGGCCGACATGGTCGCCTTCGAGAGGGCCAGGGCGGGGATAGGGCGCCAGTAGGAGCTGGCTAGGTCACTGCCACCGGGTGGACGGGGGACCCGGTCCCCCCCTTGATCCTGAGCGGGAGGCAGACGAAGAGGAACTCGTAGGCCTTCGCCTTCGCGAGCCCGCCGAGCTTCATGTTCTCGATGAGGTGGACCCCGTTCCTGACGATCAGGATCTGGTGGACCAGCCCGTCCCCCGCCGGGTCGTCGTTGGGCTCGACCTCGACGCTCTGCGTGTCGCTCCCCACCGCCACGACCCCCTGGCGCGCGAGCCATCTGGCCGCCCCCTCCCCTATGCCTGGCATCGACTCGAGGTACTTCTTGTTGTCGGACCTCCAGTGGCGTTCCCAGCCTGTGTAGATCAGGAACGCGTCCCCCCGCGCCACGGCCACCCCCTCCTCCTCGAGGACTGCCTTCAGGTCGTCCGCCGTGATGGACTCCCTCGTGGTGTAGCGGTGCTGCAGCGTCATGTCGGCCAGGACCCCCCTGGAGACGAGCGGGGGCATGGTCTCTATCCCGAGCCTGCTCGTCCCCCTCGCCGTAGTCACCTTCCGAGCGTCGACCCCGTTGTAGAACCTGTTCCCTATCGCGGCGTGGTTCAGCCCGTCGATGTGTGTCCCCGAGTGGTCCGACATGTCCATCCGGGTGTTCGTGAATGTTATCCTGTTCTTGTTGGGGAAGGCGCGCGAGAAGTACTCGAGCATCTCGGGGGCGCTCCTGTAGGTCGAGTAGAGGAAGTCCTGGTGGAACCAGTTCACCGGCATCCCGTCCTCGAGGAGGTGCGAGAGGCTGTGCACCCTCCCGGCCTTGACCAGCTTCGCGGCCCCGGCGACCTTCCCGGGGGTGACGAAGTTCATGGCGCCGAGCTCGTCCCTCCTGCCGAACTTCTCCGTCTTCGTGGCGCCCGCTCCGTCACCCGGCGATATAAGCACGGGCCGACGAAATGTTTTAACACCCTGGGAGGTCGAGCGCCTCGTTGGTAAAGGTCTCCCTTGAGAACCTAGACAAGTCCTTCGGGGGCCACAAGGTGATAGACAACCTGAACCTGAGCATAGGCGACAGGGAGTTCCTGACCCTTCTGGGTCCTTCCGGGTGCGGCAAGACCACGACGCTGAGGTGCATAGCGGGGCTCGAAGAAGTCGACTCCGGGAGGATAGTCGTGGACGACCGCGTGATAAACGGGGTCCCCTCGAAGGACAGGGACATCGCCATGGTGTTCCAGAACTACGCCCTCTACCCGTTCATGTCGGTCAGGGACAACATCTCCTTCCCCCTCCGGCTCC
>JAJZIG010000094.1 GCA_021851265.1 archaeon
GCGGGGTGGAATGAGAGGGAGTTCGACGCGCTGGGCGCCAAGTTCCAAGGCAGGGGGAGGAGGGTGGACGAGTCGATCAGGCTGCTCAGGGCCCTGTGGGGCGGGGAGGACAAGTTCCAGGAAGGCGGGCACATCGGGGTGGAGTTCAGCGGGGCGTCCTTCGAACCCAGGCCCGTCCAGGAGAGGCTCCCCCTGTGGGTCGGCGGGGTGAGCGAGGCGGCAATGAAGCGCGCCATCGCCCTCGGCGACGCCTGGCACCCCAATGTGTTCCCGCTTGATGAGTTCAAGAAGATGGTCACGAAGTTCAGGAGCATCCCCGGTGGGGAGAGGAAGGAGGTCTGCGTCCGCATCGGCATCGACTCGAGGAGCGACAGGTCGGAGTTCGTCGGGGCCCAGGGGGAGAAGAGGATAATGCTCTCCGGGGACAGGGAGGGGAACCGCAGGATAATCGAGGAGCTCGCCAGCCTCGGGGTCGGGTACATGGTCCTCACGACCAGCCCCGACGGGAAGGTCCCGGTCGAGAGCCAGCTGGACTCGCTCCGGATGGTCTACAGCAAGGCCTGACTGCATTCAGGGCCGGAGCGTCGAGGAACACGGTCATGGCTGCCCCTTCCTGTAGAGGAGGGTGTCGATTTGGTCCACTTTAACCCTCGACCTGAACCTGACGAGGTGGAGGGACGCCAGGCTTCCCGGCAAGTGTCCATCTCCGACTTAGCCGAAGCTAGAGCAGTCTGAGGACCCACTGCAGGGCGCCCGGGAGGAGGTGGCCGAGGTATGACTTGTCCTCGTCGGCGAAGAGCCAGAGGCCCCTGGCGCAGGCGAGGAAGAGGAGGACCCCCAGCAGGGTGTAGGGGACGATGGTCAGGATCTTGTCAGGCATCGCCGAAGCCAGGTAGACCGCGGCCGCGGGGACGGCCGAGGACAGGAGGGCCTTGCCGAGGAACCCGAGGTCGGCCCTGGGGAGGTGGTCGCAGAGGAAGCACAGAGAGAGGGCGCAGCCGATACTGAAACAGAGCTTCCGCCCGGACACGAAGGAAAAGATTACCGAGATAGGAGCCGTGGCGGGGGGCGTTCTCGCTTTTAGTTTCTCAGAATGGACACTATCAAAGAGCGGGCAGAAAGGACAGGCGACCCCCGAGGGGCAGGGCTCGATTGACGGGCGTGAAATCCGAGAGCTGGCCCTCTCAGCCCGCGACTTCTATCTCCCCAAAGGATGGTGCTTCGTCCTGGCCAGGCAGGAAGCTGGTATGCGGAAGAAGGTGGACTGCGTCGCCTACGAATATGACCGCAAGTTCGCCGCAGCGGTCGAAATCGAAGGCTCGGAGCATGCCTTTCACGGCCACATGGAGCCAGGTGAAGCAACATATGCTGGAGGTCTCCCCCTTCGACGAGGTACGCTTCTGGGCGCCTCAGGACGCGGCCGAGAAGATCATGGAGCGGAGGAGCGCGCTGCGCCCCGAAGGCCAGTTCAGGGTGCGGGTGTTTGCGGTGGGTGAAGACGGTTCAGTTTGAACCAGCGAGGGCAGCGAGCGGTTGTCGCCTGACCGACTAGCGCGCTCTCGGCCTGACTGTCATCGGTTTCTGATATTCCTCGACTGCCTTCTCCATGGCCCTTCTCGAGAGCGTCGTGTCGAGCCTGACCAACTGCTTTACGACCTCGTTCTCCCTGTCAAGGCGGAACATCGTCGCCCTCCCGATCTTCCTCGTCGGCCTGACGGCTCCGGACTTCTCCAACTCTTTCCAGAACTTGAAGAAGGTCACCCTGCTCATCCCGACGTCCCTGACGACCTCGTTCTTCGAGTAGTCCGAGAGCGGGTTGTCCAGGAAGAAGTCTATGATCCTCAAGATCGGGCTGGCCCCGAGGTACCTCAGCAGGAGAGTCGCGTCCGATTTGGGCATCTTCTTGCTCACGGGATGATGGCGAACCCCGCCTGCTTAAAGTGAGCGTCAAAGGTAAAGGCCGTTTTGATCTCTTGCTTCCGCATGGCCGCGAAGGACAGGCAGTCTGTCAGGCTCCACTCCTTGTCGGGGTGGCTCTTGAAGATCTGTACGGCGTCGGGGAAAAGCCCCTCGTCTGAATAGACGACTCTCATGAACTTCGAAGCCATCGCGGCGCTGGCTAGTTCGACGGCCTTCGCGTGGCTGTGGGCGAATCGGGTCAGCGTTACGGCCTCGTCGAGCACATAGTCGGTGGTCACGAATCCTGTGATCTCCGTCTCCCTGGCCTCGATCTTGCGCATCAGTTCGTCCGCTCGGGCATGGTAGTCGTCCTTCGTGTCGTAGCTTGCCTTCAGGGCGGAGGAGTCGACGAAGATGAGCAACTTCCGTCACCTCTTCCCGTAGAGGAACGACTCGATCTCGTCAGCCCTCACCCTCGTCTTGAACTCGACGGGCTTCAGCCTGAAGAGCGGGTCCTCCCGCAGGTCTGCCTTTGAGGCAGTCCACCATCGGAGGGCCTCCTTGGCGGCTTCCTTGATCGTTAACCCCCTGCTCTTAGCCAGGCTCGACAAGGTCTCGTAGTCCTCTTGCTCCAGCTCGGTCTGCACGACCTTCCTCTTCCTTTGAGCCATGTCCATGTTTTTGGACATCTTGCATTTAAATGTAATCGTGCATGGAAGGAAACCATCTCAACTCAGCGCGAGGGCATTCGCAGCCGCGGAGGAGCCTCTCCGGTTACCAGGAGCCACCAGACGTCCTTCGGGACGGGCTGGCCCGGGAGGAGAAATGCCATCCACCGGACTCCTCTTCCGGCCGAAATGTTGCGCAGCGAAGCAGGAAGCAAGGATAAGGAGATATTCACAGTAGAGGTAATGCACACAGCAAGACATTAATATTGTGCGAGCGATAAATCCTTTGAGAAGTGTTGACAAAGGAGGAGGCAAGGATACGGACGAGGATATCCAAGGGGTTCCAGGTGGTCGTCCCGGCTGAGCTGAGGAAGCAGTACAAGCTGGACGTGGGGGACGAGGTGATATGGGGGGTCGGCGAGAAAACAGTGACAACCGAGTTCCACAAGAAGCCGAGCCTCCTGAACATCGTCTCGCTGGGCCGTAGCGGAATCAAAGGAAACGCCGTGGAGAAGAAGAAGCGCGTGCAGGGTGGAGAAGACTGATCTTCGTCGACTCGTCGTGGGTCATAGCGCTAGCGGATGAGGATGACCAGTTCCACGCGAGGGCTGCCAGTCTCCTTCCCCGTCTCGAAGGCGAACAGGTGATTTCAGATCTGGTCCTCTCCGAGAGCGTAACATGGGTGGGCGCCCACTTGGGTTACAAGAATGGCAGGGAGGTCTATGACAACCTCTTTCATAACCCAGTGGTCAAGCTAGTCTTTCTGAATACGCGGCTTGCACAAAGGTCTTTCGTGATTTATACTCGATACGGCGGCAAGCTTTCGTTCGCGGATGCGGTCTCGGTGCGGATTATGCAGGACAGGAAGGTGCGGAGAATCGCGTCCTTCGACTCGGACTTCGACGAGGTCGAAGGCATATCCAGAGTCCACTGACGGGGTTGGTATTGCGGCGGCTCCTTAACTTGGGGCCGGACCCCCGGGGGCTGTCGCTCAGGCGCTGGAAGGACACTAGTCGTGGTGGAGATAACCGAAGAGATGACAGTTTGTTTAGTCTGGCTTGCTGGGCACAGGGTCCACGGTAAGCCGTAACGCGAGCACTTTCCGCACCTGGCGGAACGGTGCAGCCCGAATCCAGAGCGAAGACTAGCGCGAAGGTGTTTTCAGTCGGGGAGGAGCCTCTTCGGTGACGAGGAGCCACCAGACTTCCTTCGTCGGGACAGGCTGCCCGGGAAGGAGGAACTTCGTCCACGCGGGCTTCTCTTCGTTCTTCTTATCGAAGACCGACCTTTCCGTCCTGTCGGCGCCGTAGAGCTCCTTCATCCTCGCGCAGAACGCCTTGATTTCTGCTTCGGAGCGCTTCTCTTCCGGAGGTTTGAGGAGCATCTCTTGCACGGGCGGGCTCTGCTCCCCCCCGGTCCAGCCCTCAACCTGAGCGTCCATGTGAAATCGGGTTGAGCCACGAGTGCCTGCTCGATTTCCCTCTTGTACTGAGGGTCCCAAGCTCTCGCGAGCCTCGAGGCGTTGTCCCACGATACCCTCCCTGCGCCCTGGACGGCCGCTTGGACGGACCCTCCCTGCTGGCCGAACGGCGATTTCACTTGCAGCGACCCCTCCAGAAGGAGAGCGGCTCAACCCAACATTACACTGGGTCGCAGCAGGGGGCGCTGCGAGCAGCTTCGTCACCAGATTGTCGTCACGCCCGACCCCTTCATTTCCGGGTCCGGGGTTATGATGGCGTCGGCCGAGCTCGCGGCCGCTATCGAGTGGATCATCCTGTCGTGGAGCTCGCTGACCCCGCTCTCCATGAAGCGCTCCCAGGCGGCGAGGCTCATCGAGACGGGCCTGAAGTAGGACGAGGCGTTGATCTCTCGCACGAGTTCCCTGGCTTCTGACTTCGGGTCCCTGACGCTCAGGCGCCCCTTGAGAGAGATGTAGACGAACTCCCCGATGGCGACCTCCGGGACGAGGATGAGAGCGTCCCCTGCTTCAGCTTCGGCGAAGGCCTTGTCCGCCTTCGGCGGGAGGGTGTCGGTCAGGTAGCGGGCCAATGCCACGGCGTCGGCGACGTAGGTTCTCATGCCCGCGCTGCGAGCGTCCACTCCGCCCTGATCCCGCGCAGGTCCTCTTCCACCCCTTCGAGGTCGAGCTTCCCGCGGAACCGGCCCCGGAGCGAACCCTGCGGGTGCCTGACGAGGATCCCTTCCCGCTCTTCGACAAGGACGACTTCTTCCCCTTCAAGAAGGTGGTACTGCTCCCTGAGGTCCTTCGGGAGCGTGATCTGCCCCTTCGGGCCCACCACGCTTCGCTTGGCCATGGCATTCAGGTAGGGCTTCTGGTATAAAAGACATACTTTCTTACCTACCGAGGCAGGAGGGGGCGGCCAAGGATGACACCGGGGGATCAACATCCGGGAAGGATGGGAGGCGCTGCGGGCCTCTTCCGGGTTCCAGTGTGGGGCCTTGGCCTTGATGCTCCTGCCAGACCAGCCGCGGTCATGACGCTGTGGACTGTCAAAGCCTGTCTTGGTCACGCTACCACATCACCTCCACCGGTCAAAAGCGAGCTGGCCCTCAGAGCCGGATAGAGGACGCCGGGTGGAGGCAACGTGGAAGCAGGGACGTCCATGAAACTGGGCGGTTCTTATGGTACACTAGTCACGAACCTCGTTCAGACCTCGACGGCCAACGTCAGAGCAGCCTGAGGACCCACTGTAAGGCGCCCGGGAGGAGGTGGCCGAGGTACGACTTGTCCTCGTCGTTGAGGAGCCTCAGGGCCTTCGCGCACAGGACGAACAGCGCCAGGCCGAGGAGGGTGTAGGGGAGCAGGCTGAGCACCCTGTCGGACAGGAACGCGGAGAGGAGGTAGACCACGACTGCAGGGGCCGCCGCTGCGAGGGTCGCCCTTGCGACGAAGCGGAAGGGGGCGGGGCGGGGGACGTGGTCCCTGATGAAGTAAAGCGCGAGGAGCGCGCCTGCGACGAAGACCGCGACCCTGCTGAAGGCGGCGCCCTCGAGGCCCACCAGTGGGACGAGGGAGGCTGAGAGCGCTATCTCCCCGGCCGCGGTCAGGACCCCCAGGATGAGCACCTGGCGCGTCCTCCCCACCCCCTGGAGGACGTAGATTGACACGGTCTGGACTGCGTAGAAGACGTAGAACAGGGTGATGAGCTCGAGGTAGGGTATCCCCACGGAGTAGGACCCCTTGCCTGAGAAGAGGCCGAAGAGCTGGGGGGAAAGCGCTGCTGCTAAGAGGGATGCGGGGAGGAGGGTCACCAGGAGGAACCTCAGGGCGAGGCCGGTCCCCTTGGCCACCTCTGCGGCCCTCTCGGCGCTGAAGGAGGTCTCGGCGAAGAGGGCGGTGACCAGGGGGAGGACGAAGAAGGCGGACAGGACGCTCGAGATGGTGACGGTGGCGTTGTAAATGGCCAGGGCACTGGGGCTAAGATATCCTCCGACGACAACGATGTCTGCGCTGGAGGCTATGACGGAGACGATCCCTGCCACCCCCAGCGGGGCGGCGTAGCGGAGGACGGTCATGTAGCTCCCCTTCGCCGAGGCTTTCCGGAGGGGCCGGAGCACAGAGGGGAAGACGGCGACAGTCGCCAGGGTGGCGTAGAGGGCGTTGGAGATGAGGGCCACAGCGAGGCTCTGGTAGAGGACGACTCCGGCCACGGAGACGGAGACTGCGACGAACCGGGAAAGGACGAGGATAATGGAGTAACGCTGATACTTCCGCA
>JAJZIG010000095.1:0-956 GCA_021851265.1 archaeon
TGTGGCGTGGTACCTCTTCCGCCGGAAGGGGATGACCGTACAGGATGCCTACCGGCTGGTCAAGGAGAAGCGGCCACAGGTTATCGAGCGCTTGGGTTGGTTGCACGGGGAGGGATTCCCGAAGTGGTGGTAGAAACCAAACCGCTCAGCATAGCTCATATGGTAGGCACCTCTTCGCAAGTAGGGTGATTACAAGTGACGGGCGGGAGACTCTTCGGGAAACGGAACTCCGACAGTGAGTCGCCAGAAGAGAGGCTCTCGTTGCATCAGATCGAGGTTGAAATAAACCTCCTCATTGCCAAACTGAAGTTCATACTTGGCCGCGATAAGATCTCTCGGGAGATTCCTCCAAATAAGCGAGCGGAGATTGCCGATGCGATTCGCCAAGAGTTCGAGCGCCTTCAGACGAGAACCTCGTCAACAGCCATTCAACCCCTTCCCACACGCTTGCCGGTTGTTTCGCGACCGACCCTCGCTCAGTCGCGCACCGTGAGAGTGCGGCAACCGCGCCAAAAGAGCCGGAAGAGGGCGGCCTCAAGCACTCGTCAGTCCCATACTCCTCAGATAATCGACTTCGTCCCAGTCACCAGAACCAATGGAAACCTCGCGGTGCCGCGTCCCAGCGATCTTGTTGCGGAAACAGTCAGGCAACTTGCGAGCCGCCACCGACAGAAGGCGGTCAAGAGAGGGGATATTGTCGAGGCCCTTCTGGCGGCGTACGTCGAGCAGGAGGCAACCAAGGCCGCTTATGCACCGCCGAGCCGAGAGAATGACTACTGGTCGTGATTTGTCTTGAACGACATTCCTTTCTTCGTGGGTCGGACATCCTTCGTCGAGAATAAACACTACAAACAGGACAGGGACTACCTTGCAGAGAGACTTGCCCAGAGCCTGCAACCAAGACTGAAGCTATTGAAATCGAAGTTGCAGGAGGCCCCGCGAGAAGTGCGAGACCA
>JAJZIG010000095.1:966-6286 GCA_021851265.1 archaeon
CCAGGTTGAAGACATTTTTCTCGAGGGAAGCTGGCCATGTAGACTTCTCGTTCCATTGGGAGCTGGAGGATTTTGTGCGCCAGCTATCTCGCCTCGACACTGCGACTAGGTCTGATGCTGAAAACTGGGCGCGTGACGCCCTCGCAGCGGCGGGAGAACTGTGGGATGCGTCTGGTGACTTCATATACAACATTCCAAGAAGTGTCGACTCGAGAGGCGTCATTCTGAATTGTGGGCGCCCGCCAACGGCGATTAAACCGCAGTTGGTGGCTTTTGGATTTTCAGCGATGCCAATTACCGGACACTATCTTTGCCCGCGTTGCGGGGCAGTGGTTGTGGCTTGGGACGGGAATGTCGCGTCGGGGTCGGAATGGATAAGATGCCCCAACTCAGAGCACCCGCCGGTCTTCTTTGTTGAGGACTGTCTGAAGGAGGTACACGGCCTCTCTGAGGGAGTTCATCGACTGAGACGGACGAAGAAGCATTATGAGGTCTACCAACAGATTTTCACCCACGCCCAACGAGAAAACAGCTCGTTCCATCGACTTCCCTGGGAGCGTTACCGTCTCTCGTCAGAGCGAGTCTATGTCTTTGTCAAGGACAAGCAAGTCGTGGGCTACTCACAATGGAACGACTTTGACGACCTGCCCTGTGTGCGACAGATATACACTACCTCACCCTGTCGTCGCAAGGGAATAGCCACCACTCTCCTGAGAGTGGAAGGAGAACACACCGAGAAATTTTACGTTGAGTCGCCGAATGACGCGTCAACCCCTCTTCTCGTCAAGCTCGGCTACCTAACCCAACGAGGGGATTCCATTCGTAATGCGAAGGCCACTGTGATTTCTTGCGGCTAGGATCTTTCGCTTGGCACGACACATTAGCTGGAGAGGTAGGTAACGACCGATACTACAGATTTCCATGCAAAGTCGATAGTAGCTGGGTCAGGTTCATCCGTGACCTTGTCGTCGTGAGAGTGAGCATTCAAGATATCTAGTATGCTCTTCAGGAGCCAGTCCATATCCTTCAGAACCCTCTCTGTGATATCCTTGGCTCGTCCATCCACGTGGTCTATCTTGACGGAACGGATCGTTGCCCGGATTACATACTTTGGTGCTTCGTTCTCTGGCTTGTGCGATTCTTCGCAAAGGTTGTCAGTTATGTAGGTCCGTAGAAGTAGAGTTGCCTTTGAGGCCCTGCACTCAGATATCCTCTTTCGGATCTCGACCAACTTCTGATCATGTATCCCAGCCACAGGGGCAGGAGAGAGCAATGCACTGCGGATTTCCTCTAAGACCGCTACGGGGATTGAAATCTCTTTCCCAACGTTTCCCTTTCCGTCATGCTCCAGAACATAGGGACCTCCCCCACCGACTCGGGTGACTCGCATCTCAGGGGGTTCGTCGTGGTGATGAACCACTTGGGTGCAAACAACGAGAGACTGGAAGTCGAGAATGAAACGTCCCGACGTCCAACTCTCTCCGACAAGTTGGACTAGCCGGTCATTGATAGGTACCTGCAAGTCGAGTACGGTGTCCGGGTTAGGGGAAGTGAATTTCACATGGCCGCAATCGACCGTGTTGCCCTTCTTAGGCATGAAGAGAACGTGGACGCTTCCATCCACTGTTGCCGAGTTCAACCATCCAGGAGGCATCTCTGCTTCTTCGGGCGTCGTGGAGTCTGTCCTTTGGCCGTGCTGATACGGAGCTACCCGAAACAGTATGAAGGGCGATTCTGGCCAAACCTGACTCTTCGGCTTCACTACGGAGACGGATACCACCCTAAGATTCTCTACAGAAACGACTGTGGTCGGCAGGTGACTACTGGGGGCCACTGGATGCTGGGCCATCCTCAGTAGAACCTCGACTGTCCCGCCGAGTCCTTCCGCCTCAGCCCCTGGAGCAGCGTCTCAGACTCTTCGAGGATTTGCAGGGTGGTGTCCGCGGGGATTGCCGGGGTGTTGAGTCGGGTCCGGCCCATGGCGTACCCGCCGTAGTGCATGGTGCTCTGGATGAGCCCCAGGTTGTCTAGGTCGGAGATGTAGTCGGTGATGCTCTTCTGGGTGAGCGGGGAGAGGCCGATCTTCGTGGAGACGGTCTTGTAAGCCTCGTATACCGCCCCGGTGGACATGGCCTGCTTCCTTCCCCGGTCATAGGCGCTGATGAGCGCCCACAGCAGGATCTTCTCCTGGGGCGGAAGGGTCCGGATGCACTGCTCGATGGCGTTGCGCTCCAGCTCCACTGCGGCCTTCTTCACGTGGTCCTCGGTGATCTGCTTCGACCCCTCTCGCTCGGCCGCCTGGACAGACAGGCGCATGAGCGCGATGGCGCGCCGGGCATCCCCGTGCTCGATCGCCGCCGTCGCCGCGCACCGCTCCAGGGTACCGTCCGCAAGGGCGTTGGGGGCGAGGACCTGCTGGGCCCGGTCCCGGAGGATGTCGCGGAGCTGGGGCTGGTTGTAGGGTGGGAAGACCACGCTCTGCTCATTGAGCCGGCTGTTGACCCGGGCGTCGAGGTACTGGGTGATCTTGAGGTCGTTGGAAACGCCGATGAGCACCACGCGGCTCTTGGTGAGTTCGGCGTTGAGGTTGGAGAGGCTGTAGAGGATATCCCCGCTCTTGTTGCCCTTGACGAGCATGTCGATCTCATCCAGGACGATGAGGAGGAGTTTCGACCTGCGCTGGAGGACGTTCTTGAACTCGTCCAGGACGGTGCTCGTGCCGAGTTTCTCCCCGATCTTCTTCTCGTTAGGTCCGAGGAGCATGTTGGTCAGACCCTTCAGCACCGCATACTCGGTGTCTGCGCCCCCGCAGTTCAGGGAGAGGAACTCTACGCCGGCGTCACCTGGTGCCTTCGCCTTGATGTCGTTGAGGACCTGCGTAACCACCGCGGTCTTGCCGGTGCCGGTCTTCCCGTAGACGAGGATGTGAGAGGGCATCCTGCCCTCGTAGGCGGGGGCGAGGATGTTCACGAGAGCGCGGATCTGGTCATCTCGGTGCAGGAGACGGGGTGGGATGTAGTTGTCTTGGAGGATGTTGCGGTCACCGACCACGAGAGGGTTGATCCGCTTGAGGACCTGAGTCGAGATTGTGTCGACGGTGGACTTTACCTCGTGAGCTGAGGTGCTGTCCGCCATGCTGGGGGGAGAGGGTGACATGCATATCAAACTTCCCATGTAGGCTTATGTAGATTGCGTTCCAGTGGAAGGAGTGGGGTCTTCGGTTGATGGTCATTTTCTCTGCGCTTCCCATGTAGTTGATCTTGGGGGGTTGATCGCGCTCACTTTTTCAGGTCAGACACACTTCTTTTTCGACGACCTCCTTGAATTCAAAGTCACGGAGAAGAAGAGAAGAGAAAAGAAGAGAGCGAGCGAGTACGAGAGAGAAGAGAGGAGGAGAAGAGTGAGAAGGATGAAATCGTGAGATCATCGGAAGTGAGAACTGGTCCTTGAGCACGATTCAAAGGGGGGTGCGACACTGTCGCATAGGTTTGAGACGGTGAATGAGGAGGGTCGGACCTACATGGGAAACTCAGAGTAGATGAGTCAGGCGGCTGGGGGTTGACGGAGGTGGACGATCGTTTGGGTGCCCTCTGAGCCGAGGCACCCTAACGATGATGGAAGTCGACTACAGAACCCGTTCGTTGATTGAAGTTGATGAGAACGGAAGAGAGAAACGTCTCCACCCCGCAACGACCAACTGCCTGGTTGGAGCGACAGCCGAGATCGAGATAGCCGCGGACCTCATGAGGCACGGGTTTGCCGTCTATCGGAACCAGGCACCGGTCGGCCCGGTCGATATGGTGGCGATCTCCATGAACGGTAACGGTAGGGTCTACAAGATTCAGGCCACCACCGGCCGAGTCGGATCCCGGGGTGGGCGTTACTTCGATCCCCACACTCATGTTGCAGCTTGGGACATACTCGCAGTGAGCAACACAGGGCGAGTGACCTACTTCGACAGGAACAAGTGTGAGTTGACCATCCTGATGGGGGAGAAGAATGCGTTTGGGCCGATTGTCAAACGCCCAACGGATGACCAACCTCAATCCTACATCCTCCCCGTCCCGCTCGTGCCAGGGGCATCGACCAAGCGCCGTAGGCGCTCAAACGGCTCGAGAAGGTGGGTGCCACTTCCTGGAAGGGTGGGCGTCTATGTGCGTCCTTGGGATTCAGCCCTAGATGTGGTCCCTTCTGTGGAAACTGGGGTCGATCGTGCCACTCCAGCAACCACCGACCCGGCGGGGAATCCCACGGCGTAAAATTCATCGGAACTCCAGAGTGGTGAAGGTAGCACGCTAAGCCGAATCTAGGGCCGCACCGTCGAGGGGCGCAAGACCGCCCATAAGAATCATGACTTGCTCTCACCGTGGGTCCAGGACCAGCTGACTGTGGGCAAGCGCATTACGGAGCAGGGGTTTGAGGCGCCCACAGCAGCGAAGGTGACTGGATAGCAACAGGTATCTCCCAGCTCGACTGTTCCTTCCATTCTCTAAGACACACCATGAAGCGAATCTATCCAGCGACCAAGGTCAAGGTCCTGTTCTACCGTGCGAGACGCCACCTCTTCAAGCCGACCGAGGCCGATATCGAGGAAATGAAGAGGGAGCACGAACCATTGGAACGAGCGTCCCTCGAGGACTTGAGGGACTGACACGCTCACCGGTCAAGGGCGGAGTAACTTCTCTCGTCTCTCCATCTCCACACGCAACTGGGGAATCCTTTCCAGCAGTATCCTCGGGACGGGAGGAAGTTTTCCATCGAGGACCAAATCATTCCGCAAGCGGTCGAACGCGTGCTTGACAACATTGCCTCTTGGCGTGGCTGCCAGCCAATTCCGCCCCGCTTGTTTAAGGTGTCCCTTCTCGACAAGGGAGTGTACAACTTCATCCACGTCTACGCCCACCGCCTTGAGGGGCTTGACTACTGACGGTCTCCGAAGGACTCTGCGAGGGAATACTCGGAGGAGCGGGCTCTTGCCTACACCTTCGCAAGCCATGAGAACAAAGATCTCGGCATCAGTAAGACCCGATGCCATTTCCGAGATCGTAGGGGGCATGAGCGACCACATGCGCGGGAAGGTTCTTGAACTTTAAAGGGGGGTTCGGGACCTTTCCCGTCTTTGTTTCACCTCGGAGGGCACTGGGCGGGCGGGGGAGGTTCAAGAGCTTTTCCCCCAAAAGCTAATGTATCATTACGATACTTATGAGGCGGAAGAAGAATGGGCGACCTGACAGAGCTTTTCGGGAAGACGCCGCGAGTCCAGTTGATCGAGGCGTTGACACGCCTCGGGCCCATCGAGGTTACTCGTGGTGAACTGGCT
>JAJZIG010000096.1:0-2271 GCA_021851265.1 archaeon
TCATCTATCCAATGTAAAGTTCACATATCAGTCCCAGGGCCTGTTCAACAGTCTCGCCGCATTGAATCCTTACCCGGGTAGCGAATTGTCCAACTTAGGCTATGCTGGGACATTGGCGTATTGGACTTGGTTTGTCGTCATAGTAGCATCAATTTGTACCGCTGTACTCCGAAGGCACAAGGAGGCAATCTATTTCAGGGTCTTTCTAGTAAGTGCTGTCGCGCTAGCAAGTTTCCAAGTTGGAGTCTCTACAGGTCTTCTTGATCCGATTTTTTCATCCTTTCCACCTCTTTTCGACTATGAGTACCCTTCCATAATTAATTATATACAAATTGTATTCTACGCAGCACTCTTTGGATTGTTGGTTGACACTACGATTCGCTTCTTTCAGGTCACTCTGCTTGAAAGCCGCCCAAACCGTGTAGTTCTCTCGCTAGGGACGCGGTTTGCTATAGTAGAAGTGGGGACCGGAAGTCCCTCGCGCAAACGAAGACACTCTTTGTATCTTCCAGCTGTCACCGCGGTGATTTGTGCTGTACTCGTACTCACCATGGTGAATGTTCCTGGCATTACCAATGCACGATCTAAGGCTGTCAACCCAACCGAAGACAGTCAAGACTATCTGCCGGCATTTTACAACAACTTGGATTCCTTCTTTGCCAACCACCAAGGAGATTACAGGATTCTCCCACTACCGCTCAACTATACAACAATCATTCAGTTGTACTCGGTAGTTCCGCTTACACGCATTTTCGGTATTCCATACGGGGGCCTGAACTCGCCTGGAATCTTTCCGAACTCAACCCTCCTTTTGAGTGCCTTGACCAACATAGCCTCGAACAGAGGTATAGGCTTCGCCCAAGAACTGGCTCGCGATAACGTTCGCTATGTTGTCATCTTGAACCCGGCTAGAAGTGCTCAGATTCAGTTGTCGTCCACCTACTACAATTCATATATTAGTGGCGGAGGACTTGAATTCGTCAATTTCCTTGAGCGAGCCGGGGGATTTGCGCAAGTGATTAGCAGTACTAACTACATAGTATTCGAAAATCAGCGCTACATTGCGCCTGTAGTCGCTGCAGACCAGGTTGTTTCTTATGGGATGGCCGGCAACTCGCCGAAGGAGCCAACAGACTCGGTCCGCAATCTGACTGTGAACTCTACGTTTTCAGGAAGTGGCGGGTGGGGGTACTGGACAAGTTGCGCGGGTCCTCGGAGCAACTTTGTTTATTTTTCCAACCGCTCGGTGACTCTATCTACATGCCCTGGTTCGAGTGCCACGGGCGCTGAAACTCACACTCCTCAGACAGAGATTTATCAGATAGTGCCGACATTTCCAGGCGCCCAGTTAACTGTCACTGCAAGGGCAACTGCGTACTCAAGTGGTTTGTTCTCATTCATTGTCATATTTTACAATGAATCGGACTCGGCAAACTTCTACACTTCGCAGCAGTACTTTCCCGTCTTTGACGTCGTTCCGAATCGTATCCTATCTTACACTGTCACTGCGCCACCCGGCGCGACCTCCGTCAATGTAGGGGTCAATTTGTTAAACAGCAGCGGAGAAGTGGCGAGCGTATCACTGAACTTGCTCGAAGGATCCACGGTACTAACTCGCGGTACATCTGCTGCATATGCCAACCTCCCAATTCTTTCTGGTGATGGATTTGCTATTTCTTCAGACAAGCTACCTCCGGGAGCCGCTACTCTATTCCCAGCGGTTCGAGAGTTTTCTCCAGCCTGGCTGATCTCCCCGAATGAACTCGAGAAGCTGCTTGGAACCACGCCTAACGGAACAATCTACCTGTCAAGTGGAGTGTGGAATCTCACCCTTCCGTGTGCCACCGGTAGTAGCTTTCTAACCTACCTATGGCTAAGTGAAACAAACACAAGCATCAATTTATCCAGTTCCCGATTAGAATATGGTCCCTATGAGAGTGGTTGGGCCTCTATTCCAGTTGGCTGTCTGGGAGCCCAAGAGACCAACGTGACGCTCAGGGTCACGGGAAGAGGATATGCCGCTTTACTCGGAGTCTTTCTGTACTTTAGTGAACACGCAGCACCGCCGCTAGCAACGGGACTTATAGAGACAGAACCAGACGGAAGCATCAGGGTGACGTCAACAGCCGCCGGAATATTGGCTTTGTACACTGTAGAGTCTTTTCAAGTTTTTACTAATTACCCAGCAAAACTGCTCTATGAGGTGCCTATGACCGGCGCGACCCTTATTATCTTGAACGTGACCGACTCCGCCACGTTATTCATATCCCT
>JAJZIG010000096.1:2281-6194 GCA_021851265.1 archaeon
CGAATGAATATGACAGCCAGCTTGGCAGCTGTGATAAACCTCCTGGTAATGATTTTGACCATCGTTATGATATTTGTCACTGCTGTATACGGGATCAATCAACGAGTCAAGTTGTTGAGTGCTCGCCTAGCTGGCGAAGTCGAAAGGCGGATCAGACGAAAGCAATAGGTTTCACGTCTCGAAGTGACACGGCACTTAGTCGCCTAGAGATGATGGTGTCGACACCTGAACAGCGAAATGAGATTCGCCCCAACGCGATTGCCGACAGTTACGGGAGTTTTTTCTCAAAGCGCTGAGCGCGCTTCAGCCGCCGTAGCCCGCCTGTAATGGGGTCGGGGACGTTTAGATACCAAGTACGAGCCTGTACCCCCCCCGGCCGAACCTCGGTCCGCACCATACGGCTCAGATCCTGGAGCAGTCGACCCTAAGACTCTGCACGTCGAGCTGCTTCACCCGACCCTCGAGTAGCTTCCAATCCAGCACCATCTCCAGCCGATTTGGCAATCCGCGGACTAACAGGCCAGCGCACCCGCTGCTCCGTCCGGTGCCGCACCGGGTCCGCCTCGACATCGCTCTTCCCTGTGCGGAACGCTTTCTCCACGAACCCCTTCCCAGGGTGCTGCCGAACAACTCCACGCGCCGAGAGTCGCGAATCCGTGCAGAGGAGCGCGTACATCCCACATCTTGACGGTCCCCCTTCCTCACCGTCGGATCCCGATACGCCCACGCCACCCGCGGGCACCCGCCTCCCCGTCGCGCCCAAACCTCCACAATCTCCGTCCACTCACCGAGAATCTCTTGGATCGTCGCGTTGAGCCTCACCTCCGACCACTCCTTGCCCTTCTCGGACAGCGCGTTCAACACTTTGCCAATGTTCGAGCGGGCGTCGTCGCTCTCGGTACGATCGTCCATTGCCGGCTCGACGTTCGTCAGGGAGCCCGTTGCACAGCGACCGTCATTTGCTGACATGAGTACGAACTGGGTACTATGGCCTGGAAGACGCATCCCGGCTCATGACCCCGAACTCTTCGCCGAACTTCCGTCGGTACGTTCCGAACCAGAACCTCCTTCTTCCCCCAAGCCTGAACGACTGGCTCCCCGAGGATCACCTCGCCCGTTTCATCTCGGAGTTCGTCGATCGACAGATCGACCTCGCCCTCTTCTCGGGGGCTACGACAACGCCGAGGCGGGAACATGGCCCTTTCCCGGGCATGCTACTGAAGCTCTTGCTCTACGGCTACTGCATCGGGACGCCCACCTCGCGCAAGGTGGCCCGGACCACCTACGACGATGTCGCCTTCCGTTGGATTGCGGCCGATCAGCACCCGAGCTACTCGACGCTGGTGCGGTTCCGGGAGCGGAACCTCGGGAACTTCCACGCGCTCTTCCTCAGGATGCTGAAGCTCTCCCAGTAGGCGGGTCTCATCGGCGGGACCCGCATGGCGCCCGACGGGACGAAGGTGAAGGCGAGTGCCTCCAAGCACCGGGCATTGAGCCACGGGAAGCTGCTCGAGAAGGAGAAGCAGCTCAACGAGGGGCTGAAGAAGAGCATCGAGGAGTACTTCCGCAAGGTCGCCGAAAACGATGCCGAAGAGGACCGTCGGTTCGGGAAGGGGAGCAACCCCTACAGCTCGATTCCCAGCGTGAAGACGGCGGCGGACCGACGAGAGAGGATCCGCAAGGCGATCGAGGCGCTGGAGGAGGGGGAGCGCCAGAACGCGAAGGCGGCCGGGATCGACCCGGTCCGATCGATCCGAAGATCCAGTACAACTTCACCGACCCCGACTCCCGCATCATGCCGGACGGGGCGAATCGGGGCTCCTTCGCGCAGGCGTACAGCTGCCCGGCAATGGTCGACGCGAAGGCGCATATCATCGTGGCCGCGGAGACCACCCAAGCTCCCCTGGGTAAGCGTCAGCTGGTCCCGATGACGGAGATGACCATCGAGAACCTCGGGCTCTGGCCCGAGGATATCCTCTCCGATGCGAGGCACTTCTCCGAGGCGCAGATCCGTGATGTGGAACAGCGAGGGATCGAGGTCGACTGCCTGCCGGAGGCAGGAAATGCGGCCGAACGAGAGGCCCGCCCGAGAGGTCGCCCCCCGGAGGTCGAAACGTTCGCGCATAGGGTGCGACGGAGGGTGCGGAGGAAGAAGAGCCGAAAGCACTACGGTCCGCGGAAAAGCATCGTGGAGCCGGTCTTCACGCAGATCAAGCATGGGAGAGGGCTACGGCCGTTCCTAACGAGGGGACTGCAGAAGGTCCGAGGGGGTGGAGGCTGATCGCGCTGACCCACAATCTCACGAAGCTCTACCGGGCACAGCTCGGATAGGCCATCCCGGAGCCGCGACAGTCACCGTTACCGGCGGCCGGAGGCTGCTCAAGATCCTCTCGGGGTCAATTCTGACCTGTGCCACAGGCTCCTAGGTGGAGGTCCGACTGGTCAAGCCGCTTGTCGAGGACCTTCGGGAGCTCCGAAGGGCGACTCGATGAAACCTGTACCAAGGCTTAAAGGGGTAGAGGGCACCTTTTCCCGCTGTTCAGGCCTTGCGACGATAGAGGTAGCTCATGTAGCCCGGTACCATACGGGCTACTTGTATATAGCGACGACGCTCGACCGGACGAACAACGACGACGAGATCCTCGAGAGAGGACGGGCTTCAGTCCGAGGGCAACCTGCTCATGCGATACCCCGTAGCCCGTAAAAACCGCCGCTATTCAGGTCGCCACCCTTCTCCGCCTCGACGCCGTCCCCGAGGCGTTCGCCCTGCCTCCGACGCTTCGTCAGATGCGGGACACCGTAAAAGAGAGGGTCTTCTACCTCGCGAAGGAGAAGTCGATCAAGAACCATCTCTAAGCCTACCTGATGCGCAAGGGAATCCCGTACGAGGACGGCGCTCTCGGGCTCAAGAAGAAGAAGCGGGAGGCACTTCGGGAACTGAAGAACCCGGTCGTCGACCGGGCCCTCGAGATTCTGGCGCATCTTGACGCGGCGACGAAGGAGCTCGACCGGGCGATCCACGAGGAGTTCGAGCGATCGAAGGAGGCGCAACTCCTGGCGACCATCCCCGGCATCGGGGAGATCACGGTAGTGACGCTGGCGGCCTACCTCACACCAAACGGGCGGTTCGACAACATCGACCAGGTGAGCGCCTCCTGCGGGCTTGCTCCGAGCACTTACCAGTCCGGCAATCGGGAGTTCCACGGGCACCTCCGCTCCGACAGCCACCACCTGCTGAGGTGGATTTTGATTGAGGCGGGATGGAAGACGCGCCAGTTCGAGAAGCGGGGGGAAGTGGCTAAGGCCGGGAACCGCTCGGCGCGCAAGCACGGGGAAGGGGACGGGTGCGGTCGCCGTGGCGCACAAACTCTTGAAGATCGCCTATGCCTTTCTCCGACGGGGGACAGCCTACCAGCCTCACGCTCCGGAACCGGAGGGCCGCAAGTCTCTGTCGGCAGACTCGTGAAAGCGAGGGTTCATGGAACTGAGTTCGGGGTCGGTCCGGAGGCTCGTGGCCGCCGTTGTCCTTAGGCGCGAACGGCGCAGATAGCTGACTGCGGAGCGAGCAACTCGATCTCACGATGATGTGAGCACAAGCCCAGGCGACGGAGACCCGACCCGGTCAAGGCTCAAAATCTGGCGAAGGGTACATATCTGACCGACCGTCTCGAGAGGGCGAGCCCACCCCTGCGCCTGGCGGACAAGCCACTCGATCCGACGGTCGGTCAGCCTCGTCACGAGACGGACAGACGGTGCGGTACCGAAAGCCTCTGTCCCCCTCGACCCCCTCCTTCCACTGGAGGGCAGGTTCCCCGCCACCCTGCTCGGACATGGAACCAACTTCTGGACTCGAGACAAAGCAACTGGATTGGATGGCCTCAAATAGCGGGACCATTTTGCCTAGCCAAGATCG
>JAJZIG010000097.1 GCA_021851265.1 archaeon
AGCTGATCTGAGGGTCCTTCTCGAGCTCGCTCCTCGGCGGCAGGAGCTTGAGCTCCGACTTCGAGCCTGTCAGCCTCTTCACTGTCTCGGCCAGCTCCCTGATGGAGACCGGGCCGAGGCCCCCGAAGTTGAAGGCCTGCCCCACCGCATTCTCGTCGTTTATCATCGAGAGTGCGAGCTTGGCGAAGTTGACGGCGTGCGAAGGCGAGGTGGTATCCCTCCCGCCGTTGTAGAGGGTGAGCGGCTCGTCCCTGAGACATGCACGGATGAACCTGATCGTCGCCCGGGTCGGCTGGTCGTGCTCGCCGAAGAGGAGCCAGCTCCTGGTGATTGACACCGGGAGGCCGGACGCCCTGTGAAACGCCATCGCCATGTTCTCGCTGACGACCTTGGAGTAGTCGTAGGGGACCCGCGGGTCGAAGGGGGACTCCTCGGACACCGGGTTCGCCTTCGGAGCGCCGAAGACGTTGGCGGAAGAAGCGACGACGATCCTCTTCACCCCTTTCTTCTTCGCCAGCTCGAGCATGTTCAGGGTGCCGAAGCAGTTGACCCGGAAGCAGAGCCCTGGGTCCTCTATGGTCTTCTTGATTTCGGTGATCGCGGCGAGGTGGACCATGGCGTCGAAGTCCTGGGACCCCAGGGTGTTGAACACGAAGTCTTTGTCCAGCAGGTCGCCGGCCAGCTCCCACCCGGAGAGGTCTGTCGGCAGGGTCGCGACCCCCTTCTCGTTGAAGTACCCGACAAGGTTCCTCCCGACCATCCCCGAGGCCCCCGTCACTAGGACTCTCAACCTGAGAGCGGGCCCGACCCAGTTTCTATTTAAGATGGAGAAGCGCCTGTCTTCTTCAGCAGTTCCCCGACCAGGTCTTGGTCTACGACCCCGTAGCCCATGCTCTCCGTGCCGTCTGCCAGGGTCATCGGCAACCTGGCGACGTAGTAGGGGACCTCGAAGGCCTCTGCCTCGCCTCCTTCAGCCTCGTAGACCTTGGACCAGGCCCCGCCGGCCCGGCTGTAGCAGAACACGGCGGTTACCTTCCTCTCGCCGAACCCGCCCCCTCGTCCTCCGGCAGCCAGGGACCCTTCGCCTATCTTCAGGAGAAAAAGCCTGTTGTCTGCAGCCGCGGGCCTAAGGTCCACCTCCCTCTCGGAGATGACGATGGCCCTGGAGCTCCCTGCGAGATGCGAGCTGATCTCTTCGAGGGCGGTCATTGGTCCGGGCCAGCTCCCCCCTCGTATTAAGACATCCAGTCTAGGCAGGTCGGGGCCGGAGCCTGAGATACTCGCCCAGCAGCATGGACGAGTCCGGCGTCAGCCCCGTTCCTTCCATCATCGTCCTGAGCCCCCGGGCGTCGAACTCCTCGACTGACTCGACCTCGACCGGGTCTGCGCGGACCGGCGCGTCTGTGGACGCCGCGAAGAGAGACACCCACTCGTGCTCCGTGAGGCCACCTTCTTTTATGGGCGGGATCAGGTACTTCCCCAGGTTCACGAGGCCGGACCTGAGTCCGAGCTCCTCGTCGAGCTCCCTGCCCGCCGCACCCTCGTAGGATTCCCCCTTCCTCACGTGGCCGGTGGAAGAAAGCGTCCACATACCCGGCTGCCAGTGATCTTTCCGGCTCCTCCGCTGCAGCAGGACCTTCCCGTCTGACCTCGATACGACCACGGCCACGGCTCGGTGCAGCAGGCCTCCCTTGAGGCAGTCGCCGAGGGTGGACTCTCCCACCGCCGAGTCGTTTTCGTCGACCAGGTCGACGCTCTCTTCATCCCCCAAGGCGGGCGCCTACTTCCCGACGCAGAGGAGGAGCGCCTCGGCCTCCTCCTTGGTGGAGAGGATCTGGACCTGGAGGTCGACCGCCTTGCGCCTGACCCTGTGGAAAGCCTCCGAGTCCACGTTGGTGTTGGCGTTGAACGACAGGACGAAGGATACCTTGCCGCCAGCGATGGCCCCCAGGACCTCCGTCATCCTTGAGGCGAGGGTCTCCTCGTCGAGCTCTAGCACCTCTATCCCCGCGGTCCTGAAGCGCGACAGCAGGGGCTTGACCCCCGCGCTCCCCTGCCAGGGCTCCAGGAGCATCACCCCCACGTCCCCCTTCTTGGGCATCTTGTGCCCCGTGGCCAAGAAGGCCTGGGACAGCGCCTCCGCGAAGGTGTCTCCGAAGCAGGCCACCTCCCCCGTGGAGCGCATCTCGACGCCGAGCTTGGGGTCCGCGCCGTCCATCTGCAAGAAGGAGAACATGGGCGCCTTCACCGCGAAGCACTTCGGCTCCTCCACGTCCGTGGTCCTCTTCAGTGACCCCCCTTCTATGGCCGGGGCGACGACGTCGACGAGGTTTACCCCCGTCGCCTTGCAGACGTAAGGGAGGGAGCGCGAGGCCCTGAGGTTGCACTCTATGACGTAGACTGAGGTGCCGCGCACGAGGAACTGGATGTTGAGGGGGCCCCTTGCCTTCAGCTCCCTCGCGATGCTCCTCGTGTACACCCGTATCTTCTCCTTGGCTGCCTTGCTGACGGAGACCGTGGGGATGCTCATGATGGCGTCCCCTGAATGGATTCCCGCGTCCTGGACGTGCTCTATGATGGCGCCTATGACCGTGTTCTTCCCGTCGGAAACGGCGTCGACCTCGACCTCCCGGGCCCCCTCTATGAACTCGCTGACCACCACCGGATAGTTCGGGTTGACCATCGCCGCCTTCGTGATGTATACCTCCAGCTCGGACGGGTCCCAGATCACGCGCATGGCGGAGCCGCTGAGGACGTGAGAAGGCCTGACGATCACCGGGTACCCGACCCTGGAGCAGAAAATGGCGGCCTCGGTCGGTGAACGGAAGGAGCCCCAGGCCGGCTGGGGGATCCCCAGGCGGTCCAGCAGCGCGCTGAACTTGGTCCTATCTTCGGCGGTTTCTATGGATTGCGAAGAGGTCCCCAGGATCGTGACCCCCCTCTTCTCCAGAGACTCGGCGAGGTCGTTGGGGGTCTGGCCTCCGACGCAGAGGACCATCCCCTCCGGCTTCTCCTTGTCGTAGATGGCGAGGAGCCTCTCGACGGTGAGCTCCTCGAAGTAGAGCCTGTCGCTCATGTCGAAGTCGGTCGAGACAGTCTCCGGGTTGCAGTTCACGACCACCACCTCGTAGCCCAGCCTCTTCAGGGCCCAGGCCATGTTCATCGTCCCCCAGTCGAATTCCACGGAGCTCCCTATCCTGTATGGGCCTGCCCCGAGGACCATCACCTTCCTCCCCGAGGTGGGTGGCGCCTCGTCGACGGCCGCGTCGAAGGTCTGGTACAGATAGTTCGTCCTTGACGGCCACTCGGCGGCGAGGGTGTCTATGACCTTTGTGACCGGGGTTACCCCGAGGCGCACCCGGGCCTCTCTCACCCTGTCCTCCCCCATCCCAAGTAGGTCCCCTATCTGGCGGTCGGAGAAGCCGAGCTTCTTCGCCTTGGTCAGGGCATCCTTGCTCGGGACCGCCCCCGGGGGCTGAGACTCGAGGAAGGCGTGGAAGTCGACGACGTTCTTGTATTTGCTGACGAACCATGGGTCGACCTCGCTCTTGGCTGCGACGTCCCCCTCCCCTGCGCCCGCGCGCAGGGCCTCCGCGAGATCGAACGCTATGGTGTCGGACGGGTGCTCGATGGACGCCATGGCCGCCGACAACTCGGAGGGCTTCCCTGCCCTGACCACCCCGTCGTGCTGCGGGTTCGCCATCCGCGCCGCCTTCTGGATCGCCTCCTCGAACCCCCTCCCCACCGCCATGACCTCCCCGATGGACTTCATCGAAGTCCCGATCCCCCGGGCGGCTCCGTCGAACTTCACCGTGTCCCAGCGGGGCATCTTCACCACCAGGTAGTCCAGAGAAGGCTCGAAGAGGGCCGTCGTGGTCCCCGACACCCTGTTCTTCAGCTCCGTGAGGTGATACCCCAGCGCAAGCTTCGCGGCAACGTAGGCCAGCGGGTAGCCGGTCGCCTTGGAGGCCAGGGCCGACGACCTCGAGAGCCTGGCGTTGATCTCTATGGCTGCGTATCTCTCTGAGCCGGGGTGGAGGGCGAACTGGATGTTGCACTCCCCGACGATGCCGCAGGTCTTGGCTGCCCGGAGCGACGCCGTGCGGAGTAGGTGGTACTCTGCGTTGGTGAGGGTCTGCGAGGGGGCGACGACTATGTTGTCCCCGGTGTGGACCCTCATGCCTAGCATGTTCTCCATGTTGCAGATGATGACGCTGTTGTCGTCCCTGTCACGCATTATCTCGTACTCGATCTGCTTCCACCCCCCGAGGTACTCCTCCACCAGCACCTGGCGCGCCAGGGAGCTGTTCAGGCCGCGCTCGACGATCTGCGAGAGCTCCTGGAGGTTTCGGGCGACCCCGCCGCCCTTGCCCCCGAGGGTGTATGCGACGCGGATCATCACCGGGAAGCCGAGGTCGTCAGCCGCCTTCTTCGCCTCGCCGAAGGAGTAGACCGCGACGCTGCGCGGCACCGGGACGTCGCACCCGACCATGGTCTTCTTGAAGAGGTCTCTGTCTTCCGTGAGCTGGATGCCGCGGATGGGGGTCCCCAGGACCCTGACGCCGTACCTGTCGAACACCCCGGCCTCGGAGAGGCCTATGCCGCAGTTGAGGGCCGTCTGGCCGCCGAAGCCGAGGAGGATCCCGTCAGGCCTCTCCTTCTCGATGACCCCGGTGACAGACTCGACCGACACCGGGACGAAGTGTATGCGGTCTGAGAACCGGGGGCTGGTCTGGATGGTCGCTATGTTGGGGTTGACAAGGACCGAGTCGACCCCCTCCTCCTTCAGCGCCTTCAGGCACTGGCTCCCGGAGTAGTCGAACTCCCCCGCCTCGCCGATCTTGATGGCGCCGCTGCCGATGACCAGGACTTTCCTTACGCTTTCACGCTTCGTATCTCTTCACCTCTGAGCTGCTTCCCTCTCCGCGCCATTTCCGCGAACCTTTCGAAGACGAAGAGGGCGTCATAGGGGCCCGGGGTCGCCTCCGGGTGGAACTGGACCGCCATGCAGGGCCTGGAGGCGTGGAAGACCCCCTCGATGGTCTTGTCGTCCGCGTTGACGAACCACTGGCGGAGCTCGGTCCCGCTCAGGGTCTTCTCCGAGATGGCGTAGCCGTGGTTCTGGCTCGTCACGTACCCCCTCCCGGTCGTGAGGTCCACGCAGGGCTTGTTCTGCCCCCTGTGGCCGTACTTCAGCTTGAAGGTCTCGGCCCCCTGGGACATCCCGACCACCTGCTCGCCGAGGCAGATCCCCAGCACCGGCACCTCCCCGTCTATGAGCAAGCCCACGCACTTCGCCGTGTCGCCCAGGAGCTGAGGGTCCCCGGGGCCGTTGCAGACCACCACCCCGGCCGGGTCGTGCTTCATGACTGCGGAGTAGGGGGAATCGTAAGGGAGGCGGACCACCTGGAACCCGAGCCTGAGGAGGTTCCTCACTATGCCGTACTTGGTGCCGCAGTCCAGTATGACCACTCGCGGGCCTGCCTCTCCGTGGACGACGGGGGCTGTTACGGACACCCCCCTGGCCAGGTTCTGGGAGGAGTAGCTGGATGTCTTGGCGAGAAGCTCTGAGAGCATCGCCCTGTCCTTCGCGTCCCGGCCGCTGGCGATAATCCCCATCATCACGCCCGCCTCCCTCAGCCTCGTGACAAGGGCCCTGGTGTCGACCCCCTGTATCCCAGGGACGCCTTCGGACTCCATCCACTTCGAAAGAGTCCTCTTGGATGCCCAGTGGCTGGGAGCGTCGCAAGACTCCTGGACGACTATCCCCTTCACCTTGATCGAGTCGGACTCGAAGAAGCGCGGGAGACCGAACCCGTCGCGGACCGAGTAGGGCGGTACGCCGTAGTTTCCGATGAGCGGATAAGTGAACGTGAGGATCTGCCCCGCGTACGAGGGGTCGGTCATCGATTCGAGGTAGCCGACCATCCCGGTGTTGAATACGACCTCGCCCACGGAGTCCGCTTCGGCTCCGAAACCTTGGCCGAAGAACATCGAGCCGTCCTCGAGGAGAAGAAGCGCGTCCCTTTTCCTAGCGAGCACTCTAAGAAGTGCAAGCTCCTTGGTTTCACATTTAAGGGTTTGGAAGATCGTGCTGTGTTGCACGACTTGACCTTGTGGTCGGATGATTTTGGTTCGAGCGTGCTTCTACCTGTCGGATGCTCTCTGACCTCATGCCT
>JAJZIG010000098.1 GCA_021851265.1 archaeon
CCTCGACATCCTCCCAGTATGCACAGTTGAGGCATTCCTCCACCCCATCAAAGGAATGACGGGATACACCTGTTAAGAGTGACGTTCCTGTACTGCCAGTCCAGGCGTTCAAGATCGCCTTGGGTAACTTGGCCTGAAGGTCCCGCCTCGTAACTGAAGAGTCGGCAGCACATATCGCTAGCGGAATCTCAAAACGAGTGTGACGTCCATAATCATTCAGAGAGCCTTTGAAGGGAGTCGCAGCGATGCCGCGGGAGCGCAACAAAGATGCCATGGTGCGAGCTTTACCCTTCCCTGGAATCAACTTTGATGGGCCAAGGTACTTCTTGCAGTTGGATCGATTGAGATTGGCTGGATCGACGAGATTCAACGTTCCCTTAACCTGCCGGACGGTGTCGAGAGCACGCAAAGCCGCGAAGCTGATCGAACCGCACCCGATCCACGCCACTCTCTGACCCTGGAAGTCTAGGGACATGGGTAGTGGTGTGAGGGCTTCGGTCATAGGCAAGTCTCCAACCCAACCATCGGAGGGCCTGAGAGCTGTTGCGTCACCAAGCAGACGGCGGAAGGCCTCGGAAACCACTAGCCCGGCGACGAACAGAGACATAACGGGATTCACAACGGGAATGTCCTCAACTCCAGTTGGGGGCTTGGAACCCACGTGAGCCCTCCACCCCGAATAGTCGGCGTAAAGGTGCTCTCCCTCTGTCTGTGGGTTCACTTTGCCAAGTACGATTTCGAGACTGCCTTCGGAGCGAGCAGACTCGGAGATGTGGAAACCCGACCTATAAAGAAGCGATGTCACATCTTCACGGAGGCGGACTGTCCTCCCTCCATTCCGACCGTAATCTTCGGAAGTGATGAGAATATTGCCATTGGCGATCTTTGTCCTGCTTTCGGAGTGGTACAATCTGCCCAGAATAGTTTCCTGTCCGTCTGACATCCTTCCTCAGTAGTACCTGACGAGACGCTTCACTTCAGGATGGGAGAGTCTATTCCAGCGCCCGGACATGAACCGAAAGTAAGCGCATTTGGAGAGGGATTCAAGAGGTGCATCTCCGAAATCTGGGATGACTATTGAAAGGCCGCCTTCCATCGCAGTGACCGCAAACTCGCTGTCGGTCTCCGAGTGAAAGGCTAGTGTAGGATGTGTGTGCACCTGTGCGACAATCTGTTCACCGAGCTCGTAGATGGTCTTGTTGAGCGCAAAGAGTTCGTCACCAGGTATCGCGAAAAAACCAGGGCTGGCATACTGTCTCGGTAACCAGGCGGACATGACATCCGCGAGGCCATCCTTGACGACACCACTCCAGAGGATCGCCAACTCGGTTTGCGCGCGTAAGGATAGTCTAAGGAATCCGTTGGTCTCACTTACCACCTTTCTAGATACGTGGTATGCCACTGGAATGGAAATCATGCTGGCCCTCTGAGGCCTATGACCTTCTGAGGGTCCAAGAGTCGGATTGCAGAGTCAATAATGAAGTCCAGCCTTCCCGCGTTTTGGTTCCTCACATCGCGCCAGTTCATTTCGGGATGTGCTTCGTGAAAGGCCATGTTTCCGGTCCTGCAAGCAAAACCATTTCCATTCGGAAACAGAACAACATCGTTGATGTGGGTGGGGACTCCCTTGATAACACCCGGGTAGGTTGCCACCATGTTTCTTAGTATCGTCCATGGCAACGGCTTCCCATCCAAATACACATAGCCGAGGGATGGGGGGTCATAGTCAAAGTTGGTGCAGTCAAGCTTCAGCATGAAATGTGGAACTCCCGCCACGATTACCCGGACCTTCAGTGTAGGAAACTTGGTCCCGATGACTTCCCACTGGATGTCGGGCGGAATTTCGTGCACGCCAATCAGGAATGCCTGTATCCCGCGAATGAACGTCGCCTTGGCGACAGCGGGATTGAGAATCGCCGGTTCAGCCACCGGCGCCAATCTTCTGAGTGAGGAAGAAGCGGGCACCAGAACTGACGCCAGCCACTTTTTCAGTATCACTGAAAGGTATGATCTTCCCTGCAGAGTTCTTCAACTCCCACTTGGTGAGGTCACTTGGGAATCCAGCTCTGTGCAGCGCCTCATCTGAAACCTTGCTCATAAGCTCAGTCTCGTGAACCTCGAACTCCTCCGGCTTTGTCATGACCACAATAGTGAACTTTCCGTGTTCACGCGTTTCCTCGGGCATTTCTCTTGTCCACATCAAAGAGTGTTGGCCAATATAACCTTAGCCAGAGATGCGGCTTTGAAAACAGATGGGTCGATTGGCCCGGGGCTGGGTGGAGAAGTTTTCTGACAAAGCCCTGATGATGTGTGTTTCCCGCCAATTCCCCTTTCCGTCAGTAGGCATCTCACCAGTGTCAGGGAACTCTTCCATAAGTAACTGGGTCCTCTGGTCATCACCAAGTGAGTCGCGGTCAGCCGCGCAGAATCTGCGAGGCAACCCCGTCTATGCACAAGAGAGAAAACTTTCCATTCGACCCCTCGGACGTGCAGAGAGTGCTGAGGTCGCATCGGGGGCAGAAGCGGGAGCGGAGCCCATCCTGGTCAGTGTCCAAGCTCCCTGCTCTATCGAGGAGGTCATGCGTCATCTTGAGGTATTTCCCTTCCGGGAGGCGGGGGACCTCGTACTTGGCGGCCTTGAGCCCTTGGCGCAGGGTCCAGAACTCATAGAGGCGACGATCACCTTTGGAAGAGTTGCAGTGGGCGCATACCCATACGACGTTTTTCTCGTCCTCGGGGCCGTGGAGACTTCGAGGGAAGAGGTGCTCGAGGGTGAGTATCCCTTTGTCGCCGCAGTAGGCGCAGTGGTCCGGGTCCTCCCGCTCTTTGACATACTCCCTCAACCAATCCCAGCCGATCTCCCCTGACTGGAGCTTCTTGAACCGATCCATCACGAAGCTGTACTGGATCTTCCCCATGCCGGCAGACTGGGCGATGATCTTGGCGTATTGCCAGTAGATCAGGTCACGAATGGTCTTGATTGCACCAGGCGGCATCAGAGATTGTGGTTCCCGATAGAGCGGAGGGCCTTATCGCTTGCCACTGCGCTTGGCAATGGTGGTGTGCGAGGGAGGGCGATAAGGGCCATCGGACAAGGGATGAGAATCTCGGTTACTGGAACTCACAAGCTGGTCGGCAAGATTCCACTCGCCGGGAACGTGAAGCACTACGACCTCCCCTTCACCCTTCATCAGATTCCGGAAGTGCTTTTCAAGCTCGCTTTGAAGGCTCAAAGGCACGCCATGACCCTTGACCCCAAACAGAACATCGAGCACCTGCTGGTTGTCAATGGCAAGGACGATGGGCTCGGAGGCTCCCACGCTCCCATTGTTTTGCGCTGACATCACCCACTTCATGGCCATGATGCACGCGTGTGCCTCTACCTCTTGGATCGAGTGACCGGGACCATGAACGGAAGCAGATTGGACTTTGTGGTGTAGGACCTGCCGCACAAACTTCGGGCTCTCTCGTACCGCGACGAAACCAGCCTTGGACCCCCGTCCAGGACTATCGGAGCCATCGGAGAAGACCGTGATCCAACTCTGCGCACCGCGTCCACGACAGAGGGCTCGATAGCGCCCCTTCTCCTTGTATCCCTTAGGAGAGCGGCTGGATTGCCCATGTAGCAAGGCGGGCTGTACCGGAGGCTGTTCCGAGGGCTGCACCGGAGGCTGTTCCGAGGGCTGCACCGGAGGCTGTTCCGAGGGCTGCACCGGGGGCTGTACCCTCTGACGACGCCACGCTGCGACCCGGCACCTCGTCGAGCAGTACTTCTGGGTCAACCGGGCAGGGAAGTACTCTTTTCTGCACATAACACATTTAGGCATCACGCGCCGGTGCTTGTGCAAGAACTTCTTGATCCACCTTGACTTCTTGTTGTTGCTTTGCGAGGCCTGAGGCGGTCTAGGAGGGAGCTTGCCGTACTGACGCCATCTCTTTAGCCGGCACCTTGGAGAACAGAACCACTGGCTCAGGCGACGGGCGGTGTAAGGTCGTCTGCAATATAGACAGCGACTTCGGCGTTCTCTCACGTTACACCAGCGGTTCCAATGCTGTTACGCTTATGAACTCTTATCTTGCGCCTTTATGTATAGGCTCTCTTCTGGCCAGAGTCAAGAGGGCGCTGAAAGGATGGTAGGGACAGAGATCAGGAGTCTGTTGTTTCACTCCTCTGCGACTTTGAGTATCCCGTCCGCGCTTGAGGGCACCACGACGGAGGAACCCCGAACATGACCAAGCGACGCCGTTATGCCTACAACCTCCCCCCCGTGGTCTGCCCTCAGGGAGTCACGAAGTCAATGATCATAGACGCTGAGCAACAACTCCTCCGGGATTTTATGGGTAGCAATGGAGGCTGGCCGACGCGTCCGAGCGCCAGAGGATCGATACTGGACTTGGAGGCCCTCTGTCTTTTCGATGGAAAGGGAGGGCGATGGAGGGTGATCCAGGATGTGCTTGACGAACCCCCGGAATGCCCTGCTTGCCACGCTCCACCCCACCAGGGATACTATGCCCTGAAGGAGGACGGTGGCTACGAGATCAGGGTCTGCGGTTCGTGTCTCCATGACATGGCGAACTTCTCTCAGCAAAGGCTGATTCGGCGCTATTGGAGGAAGGTCGGCCAGCATCTCCGTGCCGTCTCGGACTGGAGGGACCTCATGGTTGCCGCGCTAGTCTGGCTGGACCTCAACCGGACCTACGAGAACACGCCCGGGGAGGCAAGGGAGCAATGGGTGGCGGTCCGACGACTCTACCGTCGCTACATCCAGTTCGGCTTCTTGGGTCCCGACAATGCAAATTACCTTCACTCGGTCGTCACCGGGTCCCTCCACGCCGGTGCAACGGGCGACCTCCAAGAGATCGAAGCCTTTCGTAAGAAGGAGCTCTACTCGACTCCGGAGCAACGCTACTTGGCCATGTTGCTCTCCCCGGACTGCTATCGGCAGCTATCGAGCCGTGGCAAACGACGGGTCGGCATCATCTGGGATTCCACAAAGGGTGATCCCAGTCGCATGGGACCACGAACCCGTGTTGCCCTGACAAGGCTCTACAAACAGACCATTCAACGAAGGCGAGGAGAAGGTGGCATCGAGAATCTTCCTTGGTAACCGCCTCGCAACGGGTCGTCGGACCCGAAGGTGTGGCCATGATCCAAGACGCCGGCTAGCACCTATGGTTCGTCGGGCCTTCGTGACTATTCGGGGGGACGGACCTCACCCCTCTGGCGATGCTACCCTCTTCCTCCCCTACAACCCCTCTATACTCCCCCGCGGGGTCTTGGTCGCACCTGACAATAGAACGCTCTGCACCCCCGAGCCGGTGTGCCAGTGACAACAGGTATGACCCCCCCGGACCTGCCCCACCCGGGGCCGCTCGGGGTGTGCCTCTGGTGTGGAGAAGCCATCGGTCCAGAGGACTTGCACTGTCCAAGATGCGAGGTGGTGGTCCCGATTGGGAACTTTGAACGAGTAGTGGTGAACCGAACCAAAGAGCTTGGTGCAGATAGACTCCTCGAACCCGAAATTGAGGTCGCTCGGCGCTTGAACCTGCCACCGTTCCGAAGCTGGGTCAGACGGGGAGTTATCGGAGAGAACGGCTACCGCGGCCACGTTTGGTTGCCCAGACGCTTCGTGGGGCGTAGCTTCATCCTGATCGTCCATGACCCACCCCTCGCACCAAAGGAAAGGACCCTTCGTTCCGACGTGGGTAGTCGCTGATCACCTCGTCATGCTTGCGTCACATGGGGTCCGAGCTTACCCATCTTGGGTAGAACGGGGCGACCCCCCCAACTGTCTCCGAGATCCCGAATGGATTGTCTGACGCCAAGCCTTGGGACGCAAGCGGGGTCACAGAAACCCGAGAGTCCATCTCACGGGAACCATGGAGGCGGACCCGGTGGCGTCCAATTCAAGCCCTGGAGCCTGAGCTGTTCTGGGCTTCGGTCGACCTCCTCAACTCAAGGAGCGCAACCTCGATGCAGTGGGAGCGGGTCGAGAACTTCCGTTTCTTTACCTGGTCATCCATCCAGTGGACCTGCTCTTCTGGGATGGAAACAGCCACCGGGAGACGACGTCGAGCCATGAACGTGAATACTCGTCGCGGCCCATAAGATGGCGTTACAGAACGTACCTGAACGTAATAC
>JAJZIG010000008.1 GCA_021851265.1 archaeon
GTTCCCCACGTCCTTCTTGACTATGCCTCGCTGGGCTTCGCCTGACAGCTTGGAGAGCTCCGACCTGAGGTCGAAGAGCGTCTGCCGAAGCTTGTCAGTGCCCTGAGTCCTGAGTTCCTTCGGCTTGAGTTGTGGCATCTTCTTTGTTCTCCTCTTTGTTCTCTTCTTTGATGTCTTCTCTTAACTGGAAATCGGGCGGAAGCGCATCCCTGAGCGCTATCTTCACCTTGATCCCATATAGGCCGAGCTTCATCAGGACGTCGGTGGTGGCCTGGTCCACCGACCTGTCGGCCGTGTCGCCGCTCTTGGGGACTACCCCTGCCCTGTACTTCTCTCCGTGCGACCTGTCGCTGCGGAGCTTTCCGGCTACGGAAATCTCGACGCCAGCGGCGCCGGCGTTCATTATGTTGTTGACGGTCCACTGGGCGGCCCTGCGGAACGCCGTCCCCCGAGACACGATCTGTGCGATCCTGGCGGCCATGATCCTAGCGTTGAGCTCCGGGCGCTCCACCTCGGTCACGGCAATCTGAGCGTTGGGGAGGCCGAAACGGGCGACCACCTTGTCGGTCAGATCCTTGATCCCGGTCCCTCTCCTGCCGATGGCGAGGCCAGGTCTCGCGACGTAGACCTTGAGAGTCGTCCCGACTGGGGACTTCTGCACCTCCAATCCTCCGTAGCCCGCGTCCCGCAGCTCCTTTTCAAAGAACTCGTCCAAGTCAGCGTACGACATGTTGGACGTCAGGATCGACTTCACCATGGTTCGCTGCTGGACAGACATCGCTACAGTTCCTTGCCCACGACTTCGATGTGCACTAATTGATGGAAATTGGGAGAGCTTCTGCCGAAGGCTCGAGGGTAGTAGTCCTTCACAGTCCTGCCTGCATAGCCAGCGGCGTGGATTATCTTCACCCTCTCAGGGTCCAGGCCCTTGAATTCGGTGTTCCCCTGCAGGTTGTGAAGGACGTTGAGATACGCCTTGGCGGCTCTGACCGGGTAGGACCCGGTCGGGAACCCTTGGAGCTCGCTCCTGTGACCGACCTTCAGCTTGTGCCGCCTGAAAGCCACAGGCATCTCTTTGCTCTCGACCTGTTCGAGCAGGCCAATGGCCTTCGTCAGCGACATCCCTTTGATCGTCACGGCGACTTCACGGGCCGCTTTGGGCGAGATGTTGACTTCTCTCCCGCTAGCCCTGACATGTACCGCTGGGTCGAAACCCTGGAAACTGTAACCATGGTGAGGCACTTTACCCCTCTCGTTGACCCGGCCGATTGTTGATGCGGTTATAAAGATGTCCATCATGAAACGCCCATCGGACAGAAAACAGGCGTTTTCTATCCAGCTGCCCCGTTTTCAGTCTCTACGCAGCCACGATTCGCTGGAAGGCGGGGCCGCGACCGCACCTAGCACTCCCAACATCGCACGTAAGCTCGAGGTTGGGCTCCGGTTCAGCTATGACTCGGATTCCGTCAGGCCTTCTACTTCGTTTCCCCGGCCGTGGCGCCCCCTTTGAGACGCCTGTAGACCCAGAGGATGGGGTCGTAATGCCTGTCCACAACTCTCTCCTTCTCAGGTATGATCGCGTCGTCGGTGATCACGATGTGCTCAGGGCATATCTCTTGGCAGCACTTCGTTATGTTGCAGTAGCCGAGGCCTCCGGCGTCCTTCATGAACTTCGATCTGTTCAGGCCGTCCATGGGGTGCATATCCAGGGACGCCGCCTTCACGACCCACCTGGGGCCCATGTAGTCCGCCTCGTGCTCCCTTATCACGTGGCAGACGTCCATGCACAAGAAACACTCGATGCACCTCCTGAACTCCCTCGACCTGTCCACGTCCGCCTGATAGAAGGTGTAGATGTCGCCTGCGTTGGCCTTGGGGGTAAATGGCGGTATGGTTGCCGCCACCTTCCAGTTCGCTGTGACGTCTGTGACCAGATCCTTCAGCCTGGGGAATGCCTGCATGGGTTCGATGGTGATTTCTCCTTCGATCGAGTCCACCCTCGTCTTGCACATCAGTTGCGGCCTGCCGTTTATCTCGGCCGAGCAGGAGCCGCATCTCCCTGCTTTGCAGTTCCACCTGATCGAAAGAGACGGGTCCAGGTGTGATTGTATGTAATGGACGGCGTTCAGCACCACCATCCCCTCCTCGCGCGGGACCTCGAAGGTGTCGTAGTGCGGAGACGAAGTTCGCTCGCCGGTCCCTCTCAGAATCCTCAATCTGATTGTCTTCCTTTGGTCTGGCTGCGCGCTCGCGTGGGTCTCCACTTCAGTCGTCCTCCTTGATCAGCCTCTGGAGCTCCTGAGGCGGAGTGGATACAGGCACCGTTCGACGGACCATCTTCCCATCCTCCTGGACGGTGATTATGTTCACCAGCCACTTCGGGTCTTTGGCAGGGAAGTCGGACCTCGTGTGCGCCCCGCGGCTCTCCTTCCTCTCCAATGCCGACCGAATCATCGCTTCGCAGATCAGCAGCATGTCCAAGACTTGGAGCGAGTCTGTCCAGGACTGGTTGTATGCGCGCGGTCCCACGGCCTTCAACCCCTTCGCATCCTTCCTGAGCCTCTCGATTTCGACCAGACCTGCCTCAAGGTCCACCGCGTTCCTGACAATGCCCACGTGCGCCCACATGTTAGAAGCTATCTCCTCCTTGATGTGGAATGGGTTCGCGCTGCCTGTGGAGGAGAATGGAGACAGCACTCTGGATATCTCCTTCTCGACTTCTTTACTGTCCACTGATGGAAGGTCCACCGCCGTGGCGCTCTTCGCAGCGGCATCCCCCGCCCTCTTCCCGAAGACCAGTATGTCCGAAAGGGAATTTCCTCCTAGCCTGTTTGCCCCGTGGAGACCGCTCGCCACTTCACCCGCGGCGTAGAGCCCCTTCACGCTGCTCTCGGCTGTCTCCGGGTCGACCCTGATGCCGCCCATCTGATAGTGGACGGTGGGAGCAACCTCCATCTTGTCTTTTGTGATGTCTATGTCGGCGAATGCCAGGAACTGGTCGTACATGCTCGGGAGTTTCTTCTTGATGTGGTCCGCCCCCTTGTGGGAGATGTCTAGATAGACGCCCCCGCCCTTGCTCCCCCTGCCTGCCCTTTTCTCTGTGTATATCGACCTGGCCACCACGTCCCTCGCGGAGAGCTCCATCCTCTTAGGGTCGTACTTGGACATGAATCTCTCTCCTTCAGAATTGGTCAGGATTCCCCCCTCTCCCCTGACAGCCTCTGTGACGAGCATCCCTCGCACCCCTGGCGGATAGATCATACCCGTAGGGTGGAACTGAATCATCTCCATGTCCATCAACTCCGCCCCCGCCCTGTATGCCATCCCTATCCCGTCTCCGGTGCTCTCATAGGAGTTTGAAGTCACCTGATAGACTCTCCCGGACCCCCCCGTCGCGATTATGATTGCTCTGGCCCTGAACAGAAGAAGCTTCCCTGTCTTTATGTCGATGCCGAGCGCGCCCGCCGCCCTCCCGGTCTTCGGGTCTCTGAAGAGGCAGGTGGTCATGACTTCGTCCATGAATGGCACCCCTCTGGCTACAACCTGATCCTGGAGCGTGCGGATCAACTCCAGTCCCGTCCGGTCCCCGATGTTGCAGAGGCGTCTGTAGGTATGAGCGCCGAAGGGCCTCTGACTTATCTTACCGGCAGGGGTCCGGTCGAAGACCGCCCCGTATCTCTCGAGCTCGTAGACCCTTTCGATGGCCTCCTTGGCGAATATCTCCACAATCCTCCAGTTCGAGAGATGCTGTCCCTCGACGATGGTGTCGGAGAAGTGGACTTCCCAGGAGTCCTTTGGGTCGACGTTCCCGAGGGCCGCGGCTATCCCCCCTTCAGCCATCACGGTGTGCGCCTTTCCGAGGAGGGACTTGCAGACCACGAGGGTCTTTGCCCCCCTGTCGTGCGACTCTATGGCCGCCCTGAGTCCGGCCCCTCCGGCTCCGATTATGAGGACGTCGCAGACCCTTTCGTCGTAACTCCGGTCGTTGACTTCGACGCTTTCTTTCTCTTGTTGAGGAGCCCACAAATCGAGCACACCAGATGCCATTGACCCGTTCATTTGGCGATAATAAGCTGATTCCCTTAGCTCCCGTCGCATTGGCACCGGGACGCAAGATGAGAGTCGACGAAGCGAGGCTGGTCGATCTGGACTAAGCACCGCGGAAGGGTCAACGTATGGTCACTGAGAGTATCATCAAGAGGAATCCAACACCGACTATCCCTCCGGTCGCCGAAACGCCTGCGTTTCCAAAGTAGGCCGCAAGGCTACCGAAGAGCATTATCGCGAGTCCGGCCACGAACAACGGGTACCTGGCTCTGGGGACGCGGGACGCCATCCCTATAGCCTCACCAGCGTCAAGTCGAGCGGGAGTCCTGCGGCCAGACCACGGATGTAGAGGTCGGCGAAGAAGATGGTGAGCAAGCTCGCCCAGGCGAGGGTCTCGTGGTGCCTGTTGAGCCAACTCTGCCTCTCGTAGAAGGCTTTCCTCGCACCGCCAGCGGCGACGCAACTGTAGCAGTCGATGTTCCCTCCTGTGAGATGCCTGAAAGCATGGCATGAGCCTGTCCACGCCGTGAGCAGAAGCGCATTCGCCAGGAGGACCAGGCTCCCCACCCGCAATTCAAAGACGCCGCTGAAGACAAGCGAATGGTAGAAGTCGTAGTAGAAGAACGGGAGAAGAGCGATTCCGGCGTAGAGGAAGTATCGGTGGAGGTTCTCTAACTGGAACAAGCCGTTCCTTTCTCCGGTGTAGTGCCTCTTACTGGAGTCACCTCGTTCCGCGTTGGAACAGCCCAGCGGGTGCTTGAAGAGGTGGCGGTGATAGTCTTTCCTGTAAGCGTAGCAGGTGAGCCTGAAGAGGCCGGGGAGAGGGACTATCAAGATAGTCGGGCTGTAGAACGGGTCGATGTACCCAGCATATTCAGCAACCGGGAAGGAGAGGAGCGCCCAGAAGCCGACCACCAGGATGCCGACGAACGACCAGAACCTCCAGTTAGGCTCGAAAATCTCGTATGGAAACAGAGTCTTCCAGTTTAGCGCCAACGGCAGTCTCCAGCACATGGGGCAAGTTTGACTGCGTAAAAGCCCTTCCCCGAATGGAGTTTGCCCTGAGCCCCTTGGCGGGACCCGCATTCCAGCCTAAGGAGGCGTGGACGCGTCCTGATCTTCGTAGTGGGCCCCGAGGTATCCGTACACCCCTGTCTTCAGGACCTTCATTCCAAGCAGCGCACACTTGACCCTGGAGGGGCCCAGGTCAGGGTTGCCGAGCATCTCGAACACGTCTTCCTTGACCAGCTCCTTCACCCACTCGAGCGGTTTTCCCTTCGCGAGTTCTGTCAGCATGGAAGCGGAGGCCTGGCTGATGGCGCACCCCTTCCCTGTGAACTTCACTTCCTCTATCTTCTGGTCCTCCCCTACCCTGACCTGGATCTCAATCTCGTCCCCACAGAGGGGGTTGGTGTCGCGGGAGGATATGTCGACATTCTCGAGCTTGCCGAAGTTCCTCGGATTGCGATAGTAGTCCAAGATTAGCTCCCTGTATATGTCGGCGCTGCTCATACCTTGAAGATCCTCCCGGCCTTTTCTATGGCAAGTTTCAGCGCGTCCACGTCGTCGTGGGAGTTGTAGACGTAGAAGCTCGCCCTGCTGGCGGCTGGAACGTCTAGCCAGCGCATGAGGGGCTGGGCGCAGTGGTGTCCGGACCTTATGGCGACCCCCTCTTCGTCGAGTATGGTGGCGAGGTCATGGGGGTGGACGTCGGCGTAGTTGAAAGAGATCACCCCAGCCCTGAGACGTGTGTCCATTGGTCCATAGAGCCTGATCCCTCTGATCGCAGTGAGCTCGTTCATAGCATAGTCGAGCAGGCTGACTTCATGCGCCCTGACCCTCTCCATGCCTATGGACTCGAGGTAGTCTACGGCTGCTCCAAGGGCTATGCCATCGGCTATGTTCACAGTCCCGGCTTCGAACTTGTATGGTATGTCGTTCCAGGTCGAGTGGTCGTCGAACACCTCTCTTATCATCTCCCCGCCTGTCTGGAACGGGTCCATCTCCTCCAGAAGACCTCTCCTGGCGACTAGGGCGCCTATCCCGGTGGGACCGAGCATCTTGTGCCCTGAGAACGCGTAGAAGTCCGAGTCTATCGCCCCAACGTCCACCGGCATGTGCGGGACCGCCTGTGCCCCGTCGACCAATGTGGTAGCGCCTGCTTCCTTCGCCATGGCGCAGAGCTTAGCCGCGTCATTTATGGTCCCCAGCACGTTGGAACAGTGAGTGAAGGCGACGAGACGTGGTGCCTCCCTGAGCAAGGCCTCAAAGCTCCCTAGGTCGAGCGTCCCGTCAGGGTTGAGGCCGACATACTTCAGAATCGCTCCGCTGCGCTTTGCCAGCATCTGCCATGGGACGATGTTACTGTGATGCTCCATGGTGGTGACGACAATCACGTCGCCCTTCTTCATGTTCTTGTCCCCCCAGGCGAAGCTCACGAGGTTGGTGGCTTCGGTGGTCCCCCTGACGAAGACCAGATCTTGCGGTCGCGCCCCTACGAAAGCGGCTGTCTTCTTCCTGGAGCCTTCGTACGCTGCCGTTGCTTCTTCCCCCAGCGTGTGCACCGACCGGTGGACGTTGGAGTTGTAGTTGGAGTAGAATCTCACGAGCGAGTCGATTACCACCTGCGGCCTCTGGGTAGTGGCAGCGTTGTCCAGATAGACGAGTCTCTTTCCCCGGACCTTCCTGCTGAGAATCGGGAAGTCCGCCCTTAGTCTCTCCACATCTATGGCTTTGGATTCGAGCAACGTCTGATGAGACTCCGACAGCCCGAAGCTTCTTCGCCTGCTTAAAAGAACTCCCTAAACCTCAACGTAAACCGTCCCTTTGTCGACCCTGGTCCTATAGCGCCGCAGTGGGGCGGTCGCAGGTGGGTTCACTGCGTCCCCCGTCCTAAGGTCGAACTGTGACAGGTGCAGCGGACAGACCACCCTGTCCTCTAGGATGAAGCCCTGGCCTAGGTCCGCTTCCTCGTGGGTGCAGGTGGCAGCCACGGCGAACACCTCGCCGCCGATCTTAGACAGGAGTATCCGCTCCCCCCCGATGTCCACGGTGGCCATAGAGCCCTCGGCAAGGTCAGACTCGCCCATGGCGGGCAGGTAGTCCCCCAAGCGATCTACCTGTACTTGTAGTGGCGCTCGAAGATGTCTTCTGACTCCTTGACCTCAGGGGTGAGTTCGCCCGTCGCAGCGAGAAGCGTCTCCCGATCTACAAGGCGTCGTTTCTCCTCATGCCACTTGCCTTCAATCATGAACCTGGCACCCTCCCTGGTCTGTTCGATGGGAATCCTAGAGAGGACAGGCTCGAAGAAGCCCAGGACCACCATCTTCTTCGCTTCGTCCGGTGACAGGCCGCGGGCCATTAGGTAGAAGAGCTGCTCTTCGTCGATCTGGGCCACGGAGGCGGAGTGCGTCGCCTTTACCTCGTTGTTGTCTATCTCAAGGCTGGGGACACCATCGGACCTCGCAGTCCTCTCCAAAATCATGGCATGATGTGCAAGATAGGACCGAGAGTTCTTGGCCGCGTTCACTATCTTGATCATCCCCTTGAATATCGACTGGGACTCCCCCTTCAGGACCCCCCTTGCCTGGGTGGAACCAGTGGAGTCAGGGGAGTTGTGGACCAGGTTGGTCTCGTAGTCATAGCGCTGTTTCCCGTCAGTGAAGAAGATTTCGAACCCCTCCGCGAACGAGCCCCGCCCGTTCAGGTAGAAGTTGGTCCTTGAGCGCGAGACAGACGCTCCGAGGGAAAGAGAGCTCATTGTCGCCCTGGCGTCGTTGGAGACCTCGATCCCCCTGTTCGAGAGGTGCGTGGTCTGGTCGTCGAGGAGCTGGATGGAAGAGAAGTCAACGTGAGAGTTCGGCCTGGCGATGACCTCGGCCGTCGATGCGACGAACGCGGGCGACGGTGTGCCCTTGGAGTACTGCTCCTCGAGATAGACCAGCCTAGCCTCCTCCTCGGCTATGACGAAGGTCTGCTCGATCACCGACGTTCGTGGGGAGTCAAGCAGGAGCATCTTACGCAGCGGCTTCTCAAGGACCACCCCTCGCGGCACTCTGACGAAGGTTCCACAGTTGAAAAAGGCATTCACGAATGCGGCGTACTTGTCAGTCTCCGACTTCACCAGCCTCCCCTCGACCAGTTTCCTGACCGCTCCCTCTTCCTGGCGGAGGGCGTCGTGGAAGGACATCAGGTTCACGCCCTTCGAGGCCAGGTCCCTGCTCAGTTCCGCGTGGACCTGGGTCTCGTTCCCCTGAAGGAGGATGTCTGACTCGGTCCCGGTCAGGTACCCCGTGAAGAAGCTCCGGAAGTCGACCTCCGTGCGGTCCCGGGCCAGCTTGAACCTGTCCAAGGCGATGTCGAAGGTCCTCGAGTACTTCGTGTAGAGAGGGTTCTTTTCAGAGGGGAGGGAAATGAACTGTCTGAAAGCCTCGAGCCTCACGTCGGTCAACCACGACGGCTCAGCCAAGGAAGCCGAGATGGAGCGCAGGAGGTCCTCGTTGAAGGAGGACAGGGACGCCTGAGACATTCCACTCGACTCCGGTCGATCCTAGCCGACGGCGTTCGTCATTTCGAGCGACATGAGGCGGTTGAACTCCACCGCGTATGTCATAGGAAGCTCCTTTGCGAAGGGTTCCATGAACCCGTTGACGACCATGCTCAGCGCGTCCCCTTCTGATATCCCCCTGGCCATGAGATAGAACAACTGCTCCTCCCCCACCTTGCCTACGCTCGCCTCGTGGGTGACCGTGGCGTCGTCCTCCTGAATCTCCATGTATGGATAGGTGGCGGTGGTGCTGATCGGGTCCACGAGGAGGGCGTCGCAGCGGACCGTCGACTTCACGTTCTTGGCTCCCTTGGCTATGTGGAGGAGGCCTCTGTAGGCGGTGTGGCCGCCCCCTTTCGAGACCGAGCGAGATATAATCTTCGACGTGGTGTCCTTCGCCAGGTGGATCGCCTTAGCGCCGGTGTCCTGGACTTGGCCTGGACCTGCGTAGGCTACCGAGATGATGTCGGCCTTCGCCCTCGGCCCGAGCAGATAGACAGACGGGTATTTCCTGGTGAGCTTGGCGCCTCCGTTGAAGTCCACCCAAGAGACGGTCGCGTCTTCGTGCGCGTGAGCCCGCTTGGTGACGAGATTGAGGACATCCCTGGACCAGTTTTGAAGGGTCGTGTACTTCACCAGCGACCCTTTCCTGGCAACAATCTCGACTATGGCCGAATGCAATGACTGCGAAGAATATACGGGGGCAGAGCAACCTTCGATATAGCCTACTTCGCTGTAGGGGTCGGCGACGATGAGCGTCCTTTCGAACTGGCCCATGTTCTTCTCGTTAATCCTGAAGTATGCCTGCAGCGGCATGCTTACCTTCACGCCTTCAGGGACGTAGACGAAGGAACCTGCGCTCCAGACCGCCGTCTGGAGGGCGGCAATGTAGTTGTCCTGGTAGGGGACCACTGTACCGAAGTACTTTTTCATGATGTCGGGGTACTCTTTCAGGGCCGTCACGGTGTCTGTGAAGACGACCCCCTGCTTCGCCAGCTCCCCCTGGATGCTGTGGTAGACCGACTCGCTCTCATAGATCGCGCCTACGCCCGAGAGGAACTTCTTCTCAGCCTCGGTGATTCCGAGCTTGTCATAGGTCCGCCTGATGTACTCAGGGAGCTGGTCCCAAGATTGGGCTGCCTTCTTCGTGGGGTTGGCATAGTAGTAGAAACCCTGATAGTCGATGTCTTTCAGCTCCGGGGCCCAGGAAGGAGGATCTCGATCGAGGAAGTGCTTCAGGGCCTTCATTCTGATCTGTTCCATCCACGCGGGCTCGTCGTGGAGCCTGACGATCTCCTGCACCACCCGCTCGCTCAGGCCCTTGGTGCTCCTTACCGCATACTCTTCTACGGGGTCGCTGAAACCGTACTTCTGTGCGTAGTCGTCGCCGACGATGTCGATCTTAGAAGTCATGTCGCGAACTCTTGTATAACATACGTTATGTTCCCCCTATAAGGTTTGCCCGGTCTGAGGAGGAACCTGCTCTTCCTCTCTGTATCCTTTGATCCAAGTGTATCCCTTCTCCTCCAGGAGCCTTGACAGCTCCTCCCCGCCCGACTCGATTATCCGGCCTTCGAACATCACGTGGACGAACTGGGGCTTCACGTACTTCAGTATCCTCTGGTAGTGAGTTATGAGGAGAGAGCCCGTCTGAGGGCCGGACACCCTGTTTATTCCCTCTGCTACGATCCTGAGCGCGTCGATGTCCAGTCCCGAATCGGTCTCGTCCAGGACCGCGAACTTCGGTTGCATGAGCGCCATCTGAAGGATTTCGGCCCTCTTCTTCTCCCCGCCTGAGAAGCCTTCGTTCAGGTACCGGTTCAAGAAGGAGTCGTTCATGCTCAGCATCTTCAGCTTCTCAGCGACCACTTCCTTGAACTCGAATATTGTAGGGGGCTCCGAGCCTGCGGGACGGGAGTTGTTGTAAGCGGCGCGAAGGAAGGAGAACATGCTCACGCCCTGTACGCTCACGGGGTACTGGAATGCGAGGAAGAGGCCCTTCTTCACCCTCTTGTCTGGAGCGAGCCCGACTATGTTCTCTCTGTCTATGAGGATCTCACCAGAGGTCACCTGGTACTTGGGGTGCCCCATGACCGTGTATGCGAGGGTGCTCTTGCCGGAGCCGTTGGGGCCCATCAGGGCGTGGGTTTCACCCTGGCCGATGGTGAGGTTGACCCCCTTGAGGATCTCCTTACCCTCTACTGAAGCGTGAAGTTCCTTTATCTCAAGTTGCATAATCTGAGTTGCTGACCGCCAGTTCGTATTTAAGTATTATAACGTATGTTATTGAATTCGAGCTACCAGACGAGGCTGACTTTTCTGGCGACGGCCTCGAGGAACTCCTTGTCGACCGACGAGAAGGCGTCCAACTGGTCGCTGTCTATGTCTATCTCCCCAATGACGCGTCCCTCGCTCAGGATCGGGACAACTATCTCCGCCTTTGTCGAAAGAAAGCACTGCAGGTACCTCGGATCCTTCCCCACGTCAGAGACTATCTCGGTCCTCCCCGCCTTGGCTGCGAACCCACACACCCCCTTTTCGATGGGGATGCGGGTGTGCTCGGTCGGCGACGGCCCAGCCCAGGCATCAAGGACCAAGTCATTGCCTTCGACTGCATAGATTCCCACCCACGAGTAGGTCGGTATGGAAGAGTTCAGGAACTTCACGATGGCGCCCCTCGCAGCCTCCCCCCGGGAACCTTCCAGCGTGGAATCGAGGCCGACGAGAACCTCCTTTGCCTGCTCCCTGCTGAGTCTTCCTGCCGCGGACTTCAACCTGTTCGCCTTTCTCCCGAGTTATTTATTCGCGACCCTTCAGGCTTCGCTCTCAATCAGATACCGGTAGACTAGCCCGGCGGCGATTCCACCAAGCACCGGACCGATGAGATAGATGTACCAGTAGCCTGGATAGAACCCGGACGCGATCATCGGGCCGAACGCCCTTGCGGGGTTCATTGCTGCGCCAGTGAGATTCCCGGCGACCAGGACGTCGGCCACCACTACGAGGCCTATGCCCAGCCCGCCGATGTGGGGAGCCCTGGAGTCGACCGCTGTCCCGTAGACGGCGAATACCAAGACGAACGTCAGGAGCCCCTCGATTGCCATCCCCTGACCGGCGCTCAAGGCGCTGCTGAGGGTTGGCGAACCCCACTTCACGCTGTCCCCGAGCGCCGACGGGAAGGAAGCCTCCAGCGCGAGTCCGGCGGCGGTCGCCCCCACGAGCTCCGCGATTATGTAAGGGACGACGTCTCTGGACTTCAGCTTCTTCCCCACCCAAAGACCCAGGGTGACCGCAGGGTTGAGCGCCCCGCCGGAGACGGCCATGGTGGCTGAAATCGCCACTCCGAGCCCCAGCCCGTTCGCAAGGGCCGCCACGAGTATGGCGGCTGCTGAGTTGGGACCGACCAGGCTGGCCGTACCCACCGCAGACCCGGCGCCCACGAGCACGAAGACGAAGGTGCCCACCGCCTCTGCCACTAGCTTCCTCGACAGGGTCGGGGATGTGGACAAAACGTTCGGCGCAGTTCCGAACAGGCCCCACTTAAGAATTCCCTATCTCTGTCCGGAATAATTCTTATAAACCGTCGGTTGTATACCGAGCTTTATGTCAGCGACTGGACAGCCTGTCATAATTCTGAAGGAAGGTTCTGGCGAGTCTAGGGGGAGGGAGGCTCAGAGGAACAACGTCACCGCCGCGAAGCTCATCGCCGAGGTTGTTAGGACTTCACTCGGGCCGCGGGGCATGGACAAGATGCTCGTGGATTCCATGGGAGATGTCACCATCACCAACGACGGCGCGACGATGCTGAAGGAGCTCGACGTCCAGCATCCGGCCGCGAAGATGATGGTCGAGATAAGCAAGGCCACGGACAACGAAGTCGGAGACGGGACCACGTCGGCCGTGGTGGTGGCTGGGGCGCTGCTCGAGAAGGCCGAGGAACTGATCAACAAAGACGTGCACCCAGTGGTGGTGGTGGACGGGTATGGGCGGGCCGCTGAGAAGGCCCAGGAGATTCTCGAGGCGATAGCAGAGAAGGTCAACCCCGAAAACAGATCCGACCTGCTGAAGATTGCGAACACAAGCATGATGACGAAGCTAGTGAGCGAGGACTCGCCGCACTTGGCTGGCATAGTGGTCGACGCTGTGCTTCAGGTTGCTGAGAAGCGCGAGGACGGGTTCAAGGTGGACATCGACAACGTGAAGGTCGAGAAGAAGCCAGGCGGAGCACTGACAGACACCGAGATGATAAGGGGACTGGTCTTGGACAAGGAAGTGGTCCACTCCGGGATGCCCAAGCGCGTTGACGAGGCGAAGATTGCGCTGGTGAACTCTGCCCTCGAGATCGAGAAGACGGAGTTCTCGGCTGAGATAAGGATCAACGACCCCCAGCAGATGCAGCAGTTCATGGACGAGGAGACGAGCATCCTCAGGGGGATGGTGGACAAGGTCCATTCAGCTGGAGCGACCGTCCTGATATGCCAGAAGGGGATTGATGACCTCGCACAGCACTTCCTCGCGAAGGCAGGGATTCTGACGGTGAGGCGGGTGAAGGAGAGCGACATGACCAAGCTGGCGAAGGCGACAGGCGCCAGGATCGTCACCAACCTCGATGACCTCAACTCGAAGGACCTTGGCTATGCGAAGGTGGTGGAAGAGAGGAAGATCGAAGATGACAAGTGGGTGTTCCTAGAAGGGGCCAAGAACCCGAAGGCTGTGAGCATCCTTGTGAGAGGAGGAACCCAGAGGGTGGTAGACGAAGCTGAGAGGGCGCTTCACGACGCGCTGATGGTGACCAAAGACGTCGTTGAACTCCCTGCAGTCGTAGCCGGGGGAGGCGCTCCAGAAGAGGAGGTCTCGATACAGCTACGCAGCTGGGCGCAGAAGCTCTCGGGGAGAGAGCAACTGGCTGCTCTGAAGTTCGCTGACGCCATGGAGAGCATACCTCTCACCCTCGCTGAGAACGCTGGGATGGACCCCATCGATACCCAGGTAGACCTGAGGGCGAAGCATGGGAAGGAAGGGAAGTGGTACGGCGTCGACTCTCTCAACGGGAAGGTGACTGACATGTACTCGAAGTCTGTGTGGGAGCCCCTGGCCGTCAAGCTCCAGATACTCCGTGCAGCCACCGAGGCGGCGTCCATGATCCTCAGGATCGATGACGTGATAGCGGCGAGCAAGATGAAGGCGCCCCCTGCCCCTCCTGGAGGAGGGATGGGTGGCATGGGTGGCATGCCGCCGATGTAGGTTAAGGGCTCAGAGTATCTTTACGTCTTGGAACTTCCCTTCGGTCTTCGCCAACTCGTATAGCTTGCTGGCTACGGCCACGTCTTCTATGGCCACTCCCCCGGACTTGAATAGGGTCCGCCCCTCGGGTTGGCGCCTCCCCGCGACCACCTCGCCCAGCTCTACCGCAGAGTCCCAAGAGAACCTCCCCGCTTCCGCGGCCCTCATCAGCTCTCCATACTCGAACTTGGCCTGGGCCAGGTCGTCCACGGCCACCGTCTGAAAGGACGCGACAGCGTCGGTCGAGATTTCTGCGTGGGTCGGGACGTTGGCGCCGCAGATGTTGGCGTGCGAGACGTCCCTCAACATGCCCCCGTCCAGGAACGGCGCGTGGGCTGAGGTGATCGCGGTCGCGACCTGCGCGCCTCCGAGGGCGCGTTCAGGAGAGTCGAATGCCCTCGCGGCGAAGCCCTTCTGGCCCAACGTCTGGGCGAAGGCGCCTCGGCTCCTCTCATTGGGACTCCAGACGCGCACCTCCTCCACCGACATGACAGAACCGAGGGCTAGAATCTGGGTAAGCGCCTGCTTCCCAGAGCCGAAGATTGCGACTGCCGCGGAAGTCTTTCGATAGAGGTGCTTCGTCGCCACGGCTGATGCGGCTCCCGTCCTGAACCGGCCGAGCATGTCCGCCGCTATCACAGCTAGAGGCGCAGAATCGGCGGTGTCGAAGAGGATGACCACGAATTTCGCCCCCGCCTTCGAGGAGAGGTAGGCCTTCACCCCGGCCCGGCCGAGGTAAGGCATGCTGGCGTGCATCACGTTCAGCACAGAAGACGCGCCTCTCGTCCTGGTCCGCATGAAGTTCTCCGCTTCGCCCTGCCCCTTCCTCCGGAAGGCCTCTTCCACGACGCCCACCACCTCGTCCATGTCTAGGAGGCCCTCGACGTCCTCCTCCGACAGGATCAGCGTCAAGCCCGTTGCGCTTCTTCTTTGTGTTCCGCTGCCTCGGGTGTCCCCCACCGGCCCACCCGCGGGAGGTTCTTCGTCCTGAATAGCGCCATCCCCTGCTGATACCGCTGTAGCTCGACTTCCAGAAATCTGATGTCAGATGCCAGTAACGCCGACTCCTTCTCGGCCCCTTTCTTCCCCGTCAGCTCGGCCAGCTTGGCCCTCTTTTCGTCCAGCATCTTAGCGAGTAACTGCTCATACTCCGTGGTCAATGGGCGTTCCGGGCCAGCGGGGCCTCGAAACTATAAAGACGTTGCCAGCGGGCCGGAGCCACGATGTTGACCACCGGCAGAGAAGGTTCATCGGCGCAGAAAGGTAGACTTGCCAGGGAGGAAGTGAGCTTCCGGGGGCACCCGATGGTGAGGTCCACCCATGCGACGACCATGGAGGTCACCACCGAAGAGCACCTGACCGAGAACGGTGACTGCATCATAGGCGTCAGGGCGGACAAAGGGTGTTTCGGGATCAACCCGGCTGTTAAAGAGGGGCTACGGAAGTCGGGGGCGAAGGTCACAATCAGGATCAGCGTTGGCGACCGCACGTTCCAAACTGTGGCTCGGGGGGACGTCAGGCTCAAGCTGTCCCACCCCCACGATATCGTGATCAGGAAGAGCGAATTCGTCAGCGATAGGACGCTGGCCGTGGGGGCGAGCGCGGCCGCGAAGGACATCCCCAGGGACATGGTCAGGCTGCTTACGAGCCCCGCGGCGACAGGGGTGCTCGAGATAGAGGTGGGGTGACGTTGGCGAGATTCAGGGCTGAAGCGTTCACCATGCAGGCGCTGGTGAAGTACCACGGCCTCAAGGACTGGAAGTTGAGGCTCCCCTACCACGACAGCATCTCAGTCAACACGACCTGCATGAAGACCGAGGCCTCTATCACAGACTCCGAGAAGGGAGGCGTGTTCATAGGAGGGAAACAGAACGACTCTGCCAACGCGCGGCTCCAGGGCGTCGTCTCCAGGATTGACCCCTCAAAGAAGGCGACCGACTTCAGGATTGACAGTCGGAACGTCCCCACGGGAAAGGCGAAGGGGATAGGTTACTCGTCTTCCGCAGGCGCGGCGCTGACCCTCCTGACCCACAGGCTGCTCTCGGGAGAGTCCACCGACCTTCCCAGGCTGTCCAGGACGGCTCGGCTCTTCGCAGCCTCTGCCTCCAGGTCTCTGGTAGGCGGCTTTTCGAGGCTGTATGCTGGGAAGGATGACGAAAGCACCTACGCTGAGAGGTTCGCCGACGCCAAGGCGATGGACCTTCGCATGGTGGTCGTGCCACTGCCGTCCAGGATAAGGACCGAAGATGCGCATCGGGAGGTTCTCACGTCCCCCTTCTTTCAGGCAAGGGTTGAGTCCGCGCAGAAGCGGTGTGACGAGATGGAGAGGGCCATCCGAGGGAACGACCTGGATGCTGTGGGCAGGCTGGCGGAACGGGACACGCTCGAGCTCCACAGTCTGACCATGACCGGTGACAGCGGTCTGGTCATAATGACCGAGGACTCGATCAGGATCATCCGAAAGGTGAGGGATCTACGGGGAGACGGGGTGAAGGCGTACTACTCGATGCAGACCGGGCCGTCGGTCTTCGTCAACACCGACGAGAAGCATCAGAACAAGGTGCTGAATGCCATGGAGAAGCTCGGCTACAGGTCTTACCTCTCCGGAGTCGGCGGCGAGGCGAGGATCCTGTGAGCGAAGGCGCCAGCGTCCGCGACTACCTGCGGCAGCTAGAAAGGACCAAGGCCCGAAAGGACGGCCAGGTGAAAGAGGGCCTGGAGACGTTCATCGGCCTTTGGGAGAAGGCGATCGAGAACAGGGTGGTCGGCGAGACGGACAGCGTGGAAGCCGCATTGGCGAAGCTTGAGAAAGCAGGCGGGCTCTATCGCGCAGCCGGGGCCTAGCGGGCCGCTTCTCCACCATCGAGCGACACGACCTGCCCTGTGATGAAACTGGACTCTTCGCTGGCTAGGAAGAGCGCGAGGCTGGCGGCCTCCGACGGCTTTCCGAACCTGCCCATGGGGATGGCGCCGACGTAGGAGCGCCTTTGTTCCCTGCCAAGCCACTCTACCCAGGCAGTCTCAATCGACCCGAAGGCCATGCAGTTCACTCTGACCTTAGGGGCGAGCATCTTCGCCAGCATCTTGGTCATGGAGACGACAGCCCCCTTGGCTGAGGCGTAGATCAGACCGTCGGTATCCCCCACAAGGGCTGGTATCGAAGCTACGTTGACGATGGAGGAGCCCTGCTTCATCAGCCTGACTGCCCCTCGGACGCAGAGGAAGGTTCCGAACGTATCGACGGCGAAGACCCGCTTCCACATCTCAAGGGTGGTGTCTTCCAGACGGAGGTTCCAGAGCTTTGGGTCTGCCAAGCCCGCGGCATTGACCAAGATGTCCAGCCCCCCCAACTTTCTTCTTACTTCCTCGAACATCGCGTCTACGCTGGAACTGTCTGAGACGTCCGCATGGACAACGAAGGCATTCCCCCCGGCGCCTTCGATGGTTCTGAGCACGGCCTCCCGGTGAGGAGGGCCTCCACGGTGGTTGACTGCCACAGTCGCCCCTTCCCTCGCGAAGAGCCTGGCCACCTCCGCGCCTATCCCCTGCGAGGAGCCGGTGACAAGGGCCCTCTTGCCCTCTAGCCTCAAGCGGCCCGACGAGTCCATTTCCCTGACTTAAGGGTTAGAGGCTAGGGCCTAGGCGCCCTTTCCCTGGCCGTCGCGCCGGCAGAGGCGTACTGTCTCAGGAACCGTATGTTGAAGAGCGAAGCCTTCGCCGAGTTCCTGACCATCTCGTCCGAGTCGGACTCTGCCTTTACGAGGACATCCTCCGAATCTGCGCTCCCGACTGAGCCCAGGGCTGCCGCCGACTCGTGCCGGACGATTGGATCCTTGTCTTCGATGACCGCCTTGGCCAGCGCTTTGTTCCCCTCCGAGAGCCCGATTTGGCCAAGGGAGAAAGCCGCCTCATGGCGGACCAAGGGGTCTGGATCATGGAGCAAGACGTCCGCCAGGGCTGGGACAGACCCCTCCCCTCCGACCTCCGCCAAGATGCAGACGGCGTGGACACGGAGGACCAGGCTCGGCTCGTTCCTGAGGACTTCGATGAAATACGACTCGTCCTTGCGCCCCCACGCCTCTTCCATCCCCCTCATGATTGTCATGGCGTGGGCCTCGTCGTCGACCACTGTGCTGGTGTACAACGTGCTGGAGTCGGCCTGGCTCGGCCTATAAATGAAGCGAAATCTTGACTTGGCTCAGGGCGTCAGGAGGATCTTACCCTGCACTTCACGGGACTCGACGATCTCGTGGGCTTCCTTTGCCGCCCTGAGAGGGAGCTCCCTGTAGATGAAGGGCTTGAGCCTGCCTGCGGACGTCAGCTCCATGACGCTCCTGATATCCTCTTTGGACTGACCGTAGACGCCCATCAGCTTCAGCTCTTCCTGGTACACCTTGCGGACGTCGACCTCGGACTTCGCCCCTGAAGTGAGGCCGAGTGTCAGCATCCTCCCTCCTCTGGCAAGGCAATCGAAGCTGGTTGGCCAAGTGTCCCCCCCTACGTGGTCGAATACGACAGAAGCCCCGAACCCGTCGGTTAGCGAGCGGACCCGCTCAACGAAGTCGTGAGACCTCGAGTCCACCACCGCATCTGCGCCCAGAGACTCCACGAACTGCCTCTTCTTCTCATCCCCCACTGCTGCGATGACCCTGGCACCGAGGTGCTTGGCGACCTGGACCGCAGCGTGGCCGAGCCCACCTGCGGCCCCCCAGACCAAGACCGTGTCCCCCTCGCCTACGTTGGCCTTTGTCACGAGGCCGTTCCAGGCGGTCCCGAAGTTGACCGGGAGGGCCGCTGCAGCCTTCGGCTCGAGGTCTCCCAGAGGGAGGAGGTTCGTGGCAGGGACCTTCACCAGCTCTGCGTACCCCCCGTCGGTCGCGATCCCGACGAACCCCCTGGCCAGGCAGAGGTTCGGCTTGCCCAGGCGGCAGTAGACACAGGTGCCGTCTGTAAGGACCGGGTAAACCAAGACCCTTGCCCCTGGCTCGACCTCCTTGGTGCCCAGGCCAATGGAGACGACCTCTCCGGCGATGTCGGCCCCCAGGATGTGTGGAAGGGGCGTCTTGTACCTCCCGCTCCTGGCCCAGACATCGATTCTGTTGACGCCGCAGGCCAATACTCTGATCAGCGCCTCGCCCGGACCAGGCTCAGGGTCCGGGGCTCCCTCGAGCTTGAGCGCCTCAGGCCCCCCTGGGCTGTGGTATCTTGCCGCTTTCAATCCCTGCGAATCAGAGAAGGGTCGTACTTAGGACTATGCTGGAACCGCTGGCGCCGCTGCCGTGCGCTTTGGCGGCAACACGAGGCTCCACGCGAACACGATGGCCAGGTTGATTGCAAGGGCGACCAGGCCGATGTAGAGAACCCCCAGAGGAGAAGGCAGGGCGTAAGTCGAATAGTGCCAGATTGAGAAGTTGTTCTTCAGCTCCATCAGGCACACGCCGACTGCCTCGCCCACGAGGAGGCCGGTGATAAGAGAATGCTTGTTCATCCGTGTGGTGAAGAGACCGATGAAGACAGCCGGAAGCGTTTGGACGATCATGATGCCGCCGAAGAGCTGCAGTTGTGTGGCATAGGTGGTGGCCACTACGAACACGAAGCCGAGGGCGATGAACTTGAAGGCGACTGAGGCCCACTTCGAGAGCTGTGTCTCGCCCCGAGAAGTCATGTTCGGCCTGAACTCCCTCACTATGTTCCTGGTCAGCAGATTAGCCTGGGCGATGGCCATGATCGCGGCTGGGACGAGCCCGCCGATGAATATCCCCAGGAGGGCAACCCCGGCAAACCAAGAAGGCAGGGTGCTAAGGATCATGGCCGGGACGACCAGGATTCCTTGGGAGGCTGCCGGATACTGGTGCAGGAACGACAGCGCCCCGCTGTTGCCATATGCTAGGACGCCGAACATCGCTAGCGCCCCGAGCCCGAGGCCATAGAATGGCAGGAGCGAGGTGCTCTTGCGGAGCTTCTCGGAGTCCTGGGCTCTGAGAACGCCGTTTACAGCGTGCGGATAGAGGTACAGCGCTAGGGCGCTCACGAGGAAGGTGCTCCAGTATGTATTAGTGAGCGTTACCGGCAGGGTCGGCAGCACAGCCTTCGAACTTGCTGCTGCGGAGAAGGCGCTACTGAAGCCTCCTGACGAGACTACGACAGCCAGGACCCCGATAATCCCCAAGAAGATGAGGATGTCTTTCATAACTGCTTTCAGTGTCGCGCCGCGGAGGCCGCTGGCATATGTGAAGGCGGCCAGGACGATAAAAGCGACGATCAGGGCGAGCTCGGAGATGGTGGTCACGTCGCCCATGCCGTGAATCATGGCGATGATGACAGCCTGCATCCCCACTATCTGCAGCGCGATGTAAGGAAGCTCTGCGATTATCCCGACGATTGCCACCAACATGGCCAAAGTCCTGCTGTTGAAGGTCCCCTTCACGAAGTCAGCGGCCGTTACGTAGCCCTTCTCGTGTGCGACCTTCCGTAGCTTCGGCATAACCACGATGGCAATGCCGAACGTTAGAGCGACGTAAGGTACAGCGAAGAAGTAGAACGCCCCCGTTCCTGGAACGCCGAATATGCCAGCGTAGGCTCCGGAAGGCACGGAGATGAATGTGTACGCGGTGTACAGGTCTGCACCCACCAGGAATCAGACCAGGACGGTCCCCAGCCGCCTCCCAGCCTAGGCCCACTCTCCCAGGTTGTTCATGTCCCCTCTCCTCCATCTGCCTCCCCAGAGACCAAGGAACACGAAGACCACGAAGAGCGCCAGGAAGGTGACCATTCCGTCGATGGCTAGCATGCCAGGACTTCCTCCCCAGCAGGTTGGCAGCCACGAAGAACAGGACGCCGCATATGACCAGCCAGACCATCTGGTACCACCAGAAGAATGGGACGCCTCCCCACTCGGGATTCACGACGTTGTAGAACGGGACACCGAAGAGGAAGATGAACGGGATAAGAATCAAGACGGCGGCAGCGACGTCTCTTGACTTCACGCGCGACACCTATTCACCCATAGTTCCAATATAGGCCTGAGGACAATATGTTTAGTTTGGGCCATAGTTGAGCGATTGCCGAATTTTGCACGCGGCATCCTGAGGCCGGGGGAAGGGGCTGCCGGGGGAGGACCCGGATCAGTCAGGGAGAGGGGCCTCGTCCTTGCCATCCATCATCTTGCGATAGTACCACCCGGCGGTCCGCCTTGTGAAGTAGTAATCGTAGAGAGAGACGTGCCTGGCCTCGAGCCCGAGCAGGTACTCGTGAATCCTCTGGCCTGCGTCCCTCCCCTTGGCCATAGCTGCCACGACCAGGCTCTCTCCCGTCACCACGTCCCCCGCCGCGAACACGCCCGGGAGCGAGGTCATGGAACGGTCATCGACTGCGATCCCGTTCCTGCGGCCAGACTTGAGGCCGGCCAGCTTTCCGATGAACGAGTTCGGGCCGCGGCCTAGGGCGACGATGACCGAGTCGCACTCGAGGTCTACTGTCTCGCCGGTGGGTACAGGGCTCCTCCTCCCGGAGGCGTCGACCTCACCCAGCTTCATCTTCGACATGGCCGCCTTGGTCACCCTACCTCCCTCCCCTGAGTACTCTTTCGGGGAGAGCAGGAGCCTAAGCCGGAGCCCCTCCTCCTTCCCCTCTTCGACCAGTATCTTGTCGACCGGCATCTCCGCCTCTGTCCTCCGGTAGACAATCGTGACCTCGCCCCCCGTCAGCCTCTGGGCGACCCGGGCGCAGTCCAGGGCGCTGTTCCCTCCGCCTATGACCAGGACGCGCTTTCCGAGGTCGTAGCTCGGGTGCTCGAGGTAGCTGTCGACCCCTTCGGCAAAGACGTCTTCGAGGAACTGGTACCCGTCGTAGACCCCCTTCAGGTCTGACCCAGGTGTGTCGGGCTTCGGCACGTCCTTGGCCCCCGTGGCGATGAGCACGGCGTCGTAGTCCGCCCGGAGGTCGTCGAACCTGACATCCCTCCCGACCTTCGTACCTGTCTTAGCATTCACGCCCATCCCCACTATCCTGGCAGCTTCGTGGCGGAGGACGTCCTTGGGGAGGTGGTAGTCCGGGATCCCATACCAAGCGGTCCCTCCCAGGCGGGGGAGCTCGTCGTAGATGGTCGCCGAATGGCCGAACCTCGTGAGCAGCTCCGCTGCGGCCAGCCCCGCGGGTCCCCCTCCGACCACCGCAACTTTCTTGCCGGAAGGAGGCCTCGAGACAGGGTCGGGCTGCCTGGACACGGCCCTCTCCCAGTCGGCAACGAAGCGCTGTATCATCCCCGAAGCCACAGGTTCTCCTCTGGTCCCAATGACGCAGGCTGTCTCACAGAGGCTGTCCAGTTGAGGACAGCAACGGGCCGTGGTACCCAGGAGAGGATTGGTCTCCCGTATCCTGCGGTAGGCGGTCGCCAAGTCCCCCCTAGACACGGCTTCGCACATGCCCCTGATGTCCGTCTGGAGCGGGCACACGTCCATGCATACCGGATTCCCGCAGGTGACGCACCGGCTGGCTTCCTCCATGGCCTGCTCCATGGTGTAGGGGAGCTGGACTTCCTCGAAATTCCCAGTCCTAGCCTCGGCGTCCAGTTTTGGGAACGGGAACTTGGCCGTCCTCTCTGTCTTGAGCGACAATTCTCTGAAAGTTTGCGCCCCGAAGTTGGGCTAATAAGGAAACGTGACGATTCTCAGGTTTGGAACGTGCGAAACCACCGGGCAGAATCATGGACTGACGTAAGGGGTGGCGGGCCCTGTGGGATTCGAACTCGCGGGCGACTTTAGCGCCTCCCACGGCATGCTGGTGACTCCCACAGCTAGCTAAGAGCCAGCCGCTCTAACCTGGCTGAGCCAAGGGCCCACCGAAGATGCGGCCGATTGGCCGGAATTAAAAGGGTTCTCAATACCATTTACCAGCCAGGTGACGCCTGATAGGCGGTCGACGTATCGTAGCGAGAGATGGACGTCATACGAAGCCAACCTGGATTGATATAATGGGCCGCATCAGGCAGACCCATGGGCCGTCTCGCGTTCGTCGGACTGGGCCTCGGGCCCAGGGGAGCATCACTAGAAGCGCTTGACGAGTTGAAGGCGGCCGATATCGTATACCTCGAATACTACACCACGCCTCATGAGCCCGCCCTTCTAAGGGAGATTACGAGGGCCACAGGGAAGGAACTGACAGTTGTGGACAGGGAATTCGTTGAGAGCGGGAGCAGGATATTGGACGAGGCGGCGACCAAGAGAGTTGCGCTAGCGACGCTGGGAGATCCGATGATAGCAACCACCCACGACGAGCTCAGGGCGAGGGCCATCAAGAAGGGAATCGAAAGCCGCGTCGTGCACTCGGCGAGCATCGCCTCCGCCGCCGCCAGCGAAAGCGGATTGCATTCGTACAAGTTCGCCAGAACTGTCACTGTGACAAGGGAGTCAGTGAGCAAGCTGACCCAAGCCTACCACATCATCCACTCAAACCTCCTGGAGGGCGCACATACCCTTCTCCTGCTCGAGTACGACGCCCAGAGCGGAGACGGAGTGACTCCAGGGGGCGCCATGGCAGGGCTGCTACTGGCCGAGGCGAACTTCAAGCGCGGGGTGGTGTCTGAGGAGACGTTCGCCATCGTTCTCTCGAGGCTCGGCCGCGAAGGATACAAGTCAGCCGCCGGGAGCATCGGTGAACTTTCCAAGGGAGAGTACGGAGAGCCTCCCCACAGCGTCATAATCCCGGGAAGGCTGCACTTCTCCGAGGTCGAAGCTGTCGCAGCCATATTCGCCCTCTCGGCTAACGATGTCAGGAGCAACTCGGAGGGTATGCTCAGAACCGCCCAGGTGCTCGTCCCGAAGTACGTGGCCAAGACGAAGAAGGCGTTAGGGTCGTTGAAACCGAAGCTGGGCGGGCAGTACGAGCACGTTGTGGAGAACGCGGAGCTCTACATGAAAGACGCCGAGAGCTTCTTGGCCAATGGAGAAGACGAGATGGCTATGCTGAGCGTCGGATACGCCGAAGGGCTTTTGGACTCCCTGGCGTTCGCGGGTGTGGCAAAGATAGACTGGTGACAGATGAAAAGTAAGAGGGTCCTCGCTGCCGTCTATTCGTTGGGGGTCACCGGGAGGAAGGCAGGAGCAAAGGAGCTCGCTTTGAGGCTCGACCTTAGCCCGAAGGAAGCGAGGGACGAACTCGGGAAGCTGTCGAGGCTCGGGCTGGTGAGACTCGGGAGCAAGGGAGCCGAGCTGACTCCGCGCGGAAGGAGGGCGATCAGGGTCGTTTTCATAGGAGGTGGGTTCGAGGTGATACACTACGGGCATCTGTACACCATAGAGAAGGCTCGGGCTCTGGGAGACGCGCTTGTGGTCTCCGTCGCCCGGGACAGTACGATCAGGAAGAGGAAGAATCGGGAACCCCTCGTTGGTGAGGGCGATAGGGCGAAACTGCTCTCGGCCCTCAGGTACATCGACGCCGCCGTACTGGGGGTCGAGGGGGACATATACCTCACACTCGAGAAGGTGAGTCCCGACGTGGTCGCCCTAGGTTACGACCAGCATCACGTGGAGGGGGAAATCGCGAGAGAGGCGGCCCAGAGGGGAATGAAGCTCAAGGTGGTGCGCCTCGACTCCCCCTACCCAGGCATCAAGACGAGCAGGCTGCTGAATGACTTCTAGGTAGGACGGCCGAGTTTCTTCTCCAGCCGCGCCATGGAGCTGCTGACAGAGTTCCGCCCAATCTCTTCGGCGAGCAGCCCCCTGGTGTCCTCGACGAGCATCCGCGCCACGTCAATCTTCCTCCGGACCCCGTTCACGACGTGGTCATAGACTGCGAGGGGGGAGCATGCGGCGTAGAGGTCCTCCATGACCTGGAAGTACTTCTTGGCGCCTTTGAGGTCTCTCCCTAGGATCGAGTCTAACACCAGCCTCTTCAGCTCCCCCACTGCATCCAGAAGCCCGAGCAGGTACGCCTCGGGGGATGAGTCGATGCTCTCCATGGAAGGGATGGGTTTCCCCTTCGCGAGTGAGACCACTACGGAGGCCTCCACCACCTCGGTTTCAGGGGAGATGATGTACCTCGACAAGGAGCCGTCTGTCCCCTTTTTGAGCTCTGTCAGCAGCGACTTCGCCTTCGAAAGCTCTCTTTCGCCGTCCTTGATCTTTCCTAGATGGACAGATATGATCGCCCGCGATGACGCCGAGATGACATCCCTGCTCCCCTTGATTACCCGGTCACGACGCTCGAGCTGTCCAGAGAACCTTAGCTCCGTCGCCTTCAGGGAACGTCTGACCGCGTCCAAACTCAACTAGGGTGGAAACCGTCGCGTCTTAAGTCTGCCAGGTCGCCGGCCTCTGGTGCGTGCAGTTTTAGCGTCCTCCGGCCAGCTCGCGGGCGGCCGTCAGGGTTGGCTTTTATCTGCCTCTCTACCTGTGCTTCGCCTGCGACAGCCAGCGAGTTCAATCAGCGTGAATCGAGAGTGTGCACATTGACGGCCAGGGAGCACAGATGTGGCATCCATGGCCCAGACAACCCGCAACGTCCACACGCTCAGCCCGATTTCTCCAAATACCAGTTAACTCCAGCCGGTGGTTCGAAAGCAGAACACATGCACCTCTCGGAGCTGGTTTCAGCTGAATAGCAACTATGTGAAGGGCAGATCACGCGAGTACCAAGCGATGTCGAAATTGAAGAAAGAGGGATGGATGGTGTCCAGGAGCGCCGCCTCCCATGGCGCCGTAGACGTCTTCGCAGCCAAGGGCGGCAAGGTCCTGTTGGTGCAGGTCAAGAGCGGGAGGGCAAGGGCCACCAAGGAGGAGCTCGCGGAGCTGGCGGAGTGGGGGAAAAGCGCGAATGGTGACGCCGAGGTGTGGCACTACAAGGGGAAAGGAGAGATAGTCAGGAGGAGGGTGTATGCGGCCAGGGGAGGGATTTCCTGAGGCCGAAGTGCTACTTCTGTGACACCGAGCTCGAAGTTGCCCTGCACACGTTCAAGGTGGGACCGAGAGACGAGCCTGTATGTGAAGAGTGTCATGTGAAGACGGCTAATAGGGTAAAGGCCAAGGCGGAGGAAGACGGGCGGAAGGACTCAGGCTGAAGCGCATGTGCGCCTGAGTTCCAGGATGAGAGCAGAGCACTCCGTGAGGCGCTCCTCATCGTCGCTCTTCCGGTAGCAGTCCAGGGCCCTCTCGTACTCGCACAGCGCGCTGATGGCCCTGACCGCAGGGGAAGCGCTGGGCTCAGAGAGTATGAGCCGCCCCGCCGTCTCGTACCAGCCGGCAGCGTCACCGTACTGTTCGAGCTGGAAGAAGCAGGACGCGATGGACTCGCAAGCCTCGACCTTGTGTGTGGAGGTGGGGAACTTCTCGAACTGTTCCCTCAGCTGATAGACCGCCGCGTTTCCGCTTCTCATCTTGCCTACGCTGAACCCCTCAGAGAAGTCGTGCAAGGGGTGGACGTGGGCAGAGCGCCCCTATGTGCAGGATGCTCTAGTTTTGTTGAGCCTGGAATCAAAAGAGAGAGGTTGCATCTCAGGAGCCGTTCATGACAGCCTGGGTAGCTTCTCGGAGCCTCCGCCTTGCGAGACCCTCGTTGAACCGCTTCTTCTCCACGCTGGTGCGTGGGCTGAGTCGAGGTATTTGGGTGGGCCTGCCTTTCTCGTCCAGCGCCACATAGGTGAGGTAGCAGGAGCCGGTGTGCGTCCCCTTGCGCGTGGAAGGGTCTACGGCCTCCAGCCTCACGCCAATCTCCATCGAAGTGGTACCGACGTAGTTCACAGCGGCCTTGAGTATCAGCAGGTCGCCGACATAGACAGGGGCATAGAAGTTCATGCGGTCTATGGACGCCGTGACCACGTTCTTGCCGGCATGCCTCCAGGCGACGATTGCGGCTATCTCATCCATGTATCTCATGATGGCCCCGCCGAAAACGTTTCCCAACACGTTGGCGTCGGTGGGCATCATGAGCCGTGCGGTGGTCATCTCAGACTCTGCCGGCTCCTTGGCCTTCAACTTCGCCAACTAGGTAAGACGAGCCCCGCCCGGAGTTGATAAATGTAGAGGGCGGATGGTCAGCCCTCGGAGCTCATCCGAACCACTTCTCCAGGGTCTCCGTCTGGTGAGAGTCGGCCTTCGAGGATTGGACCCTGGCTATGGCAGCGTCGACCCTGTCCCGGGAGAACGAGTGCTCCCCGACCAGAAAGGACACGACCCTCTCCTTGTCCAGAGGTTTCCACTCAGGGCGCACCCCCTTGACTGAGGGGGCGTCGAGGTATAGCTTCCTTATCTCCGGGTAGTTGATCCCCTGCAAGGGACCTGCGAGCTCCTTGATTTCCTCAAGCCTGCCGTACTTCTTCAGGTATTTGAGGGCCGTGGCCGGTCCTACCCCCGCGAACCCGTCTGGATTGAAGTCCGTCCCGAGCAGGATGGCGAAGTCGACCAGCTGCTCTCTGGACAGTCCTGTGGCTGTCAGCGCGGACTCGAGGGTTATCCTTTCTGGCACCACGTTGATCACAATACCCTTGCTTGGGAGCCTCCTCTTGCCAGACACTGTGACGTTGCGCACAAGGACCGGCGCCCCGAAGACGATAGAGTCGTGGTCCTGGGATGCCACGGCGTTCACTGTCCCCTCAATCGCCATGACCGACGCCTGGGCCTCGCCCTCGGATGGCGCGTCCACCCATGGTATCCCCATGGCGTCCAGGAGCGCCTTAGCGTCTGAGACCATGTCCCTCCTAAGAACCGTGGAGGCCTCCGCGTACTTCCTCGCCTGAGTCATCTCGCCCGCCTGGAGGGCGCGGAGGTACTGGTCCTTGGCTTCCCTCCGCTGCTCGGAGCGCCTCCTAATCTCCTCCATCTTGAGTTCAGGGGGCCGGCCGTCGAATACGTAGACCAGCTTCATGCCGAGCTCCAGCAGATTGACGTTCCTGTAGAAGAGCCCAGAGATGTGCGATGTGACCCGTCCCTGTGCATCCTTGAGATGGCCGCCGTCCATCCCACGGATGATGGCGAGGAACTGGTAGAGCGTGTTGTATCCGTCGACGGCGAGCGTCCACCCGGCGATGTCCTCGAGTTGAATCTTCTCCCTCGGTATGGAGTCGCCGAAGTCTACACCCATGAGCGGAGAACCCCGACCCGCCCGATTTATCGGTTCGGTTACTCTCTTATGCGGGGCATGCGTAGGTCTTCGGCAGGTTTGTCCTGGAACTCTAGCCTGCGCTTGTCCTTGGAGACCCACCTGATGCTGATTAGGCCCAGGATTTCGAGTTGCATGAGCGCCTTGTCAAGCTCGTCCGGGGAGCACCTGCTGCCGTTCTTGTTCAGGGCTTCTAGAAGATCGTCATCCGTCGTGCTCTTCTTCTCCTTGATCCATTCGTATATCGTATATCTGAGAGGGAATTTCATCGGGTCAACACCGTGCGAGAAAACGGCTCGTTTAGGGGCCACCTCGAGGTATAAAAGGTATCAGCCGACGCGTCACGGCGGCCCTACTGCGGCGGAAGCTTGCTTGACATCCGGCTCACGCCGGTGACTTCGCACTGGCTGACAAGGGGAGATTTTGACACCGCCTCCTCAATCCTATCGACCGCGCCCTCTTCTTCAGGGACGACCAGATCGAGAACCACTGCGGAGAGTCCGAATGCGATCGGTTCGATTTTGTGTGCTCTGATCTGGGCCGCCGCGGGTAGTAACCCAGCCACGGAGTCCACCAGCTTCTGATGGTCCGTCGTGGTATCAGGAGGCAGGAGCTTGAGCCTGATGACGTAGGAACCCAAAACGTTTCCCTATGGCCCTTCAAAGCCGCAGTTGAGGCACTTGTACCGCCTTGAAAACTTCCTGCACTTCTCAGACCTCCATATCACCGTCTCATGGCAGTTTGGGCAGTTGAAGTGGACCGCCCTCTCGGCAGGCTTTACGGGTCGGTTACACGAGTTGCACAGAGGGAGCGTCACTACGCCCTGCGACATTTCTCAGGAACCCCTTCTGGCCCGACAAATATAGGTTGCTGCGCAGGAGGGCGCCTTCACCGTTCTGGCAGAAGGGAGCGCACCTCTGCTGAAGCCACCACTCCTGCAATCTTCAGCAGTCCAGGCATCCCCAGAGCGCCCAGGAGGGCGGTGGCGTGGAAGTCGAAGTCTGTCTGGGACAGCTTCTGGGCCAGCTTCGAGGCGGCGAGCACCGAGAAGACGCCCTCCAGGTCCTGGTTTGATAGCTTCTCGAAGACCCCCCTTAGCCTCATCATGGTCTTCATCTCCTTCATGAATTCCCCCTCCCATTCTTTCTGGTAGCCGTCCAGCAGCGACGGCCGACTCTTGTGTATGCTGGAGGAGACCCACCTGGCCGCAGTCGCAGCCCCGGCGATCGATGTCATTATCCCGCCCGCGGTAGTGGGTTTGACCTGTCCCGCGGACTCGCCGACGAAGATCCTCCTCCCCCTGACGAAGCTCTGCGCCGGGCCACCGATGTAAATCGGCGCAGCCACCTTCCTGAGCACCGTCGTGCTGCGTCCTTCGAGGAACTCGTCCAGGGCCTTGAATGGGTTGACACCGCGCCCAGCGGCACCGACCTTGGCCCTATGCTTCCCGAAGGGGATGACCCAGGCGAAGAACCCGGGATACTTCCCGGCGTCGAGGAAGACTTCGACGACGTGTTGCCTTATCCACTCGCCCTCGACCTCGTACTTCGCAGCGGGCAGAATCCCATGCTTGGGGCTCGAGGCGGGCCCGGTGGCATCCACGAGGAACTTCGCCTGGACTTCCTCCTCCCCCACCTTCACCCTGACGGAGTCGTCCATCTCCAGCGCCTCCCCTACCCTGCACCCGGTCATGACGGCTGCCCCCGCTGCCTCGGCGGCTGCTGCGACCTGCTTGTCGTAGGCGCTCCTGTCTAGCACGACCACCTCCAGCGCCGCGGCGTCGGCGGTGAATCGCTTCCCCGACGGAGAGTGCAAGACAGCTGAGTCAATCTGATCCTGGATCGTGCCCCCCTCTGGGGGATAGCCGTGCTTCCTGAGGCCCTTCAGGCTCACGAGGCCGTCGCACTTCTCGGGCTCGCCCACTTCGGGGTGCTCCTCGGCCACCAGGACGCTGAGCCCCAGCTTCGCGGCCTCCGACGCGAAGACCAGGCCTGCGATGCTCCCGCCGGCCACAACAACGTCGCAGGTTCGGGACAAGGGCCAGGACTTTGCAAAGGCTTAATCGGACTTGTAATAACCGTTGGCAAACCACCAGGCATGAAACAAGCCATCGTCGTCCGAACTGATCTCGGGATGGGCAAAGGGAAGGTCGCCGCCCAGGCCGCACACGCGTCGCTCTCCGCCGCCGAAGCGGCGCAACAGAAGAGGCCCGGATGGTACGGAGGGTGGAAGGACGGGGGTCAGGCCAAGATCGTCTTGAAGGTAGACTCTGAAGAGGCCCTGCGAGAACTCTTCCGCAAGGCGAAGAGCGCGGGACTCCCCGCCGCACTGGTGGAAGACAGGGGGCTCACCCAGGTGGAGCCTGGGACGACCACCTGCCTGGCGGTAGGCCCCGCCCCCGAGGCAGAGGTCGACGCGATCACCGGGAAGCTCAAGCTCCTTTGACACAGCCTGCGGCTGCGGAGAAGGAGGTGGGGATTCTGTGCTATGCGACCGCCGGTCCGAGATGTGCAGGGAGGGCAAAGAGCAGCCCAGAGGACTTCCGCGTCGAAGAGGTGATCGACATGTCGGAGATGACGGCCGAGCAGGCGGACGGGAGGTACCCCCTCTACAGGGTTCAGAAGGAGTCCGTCGACACCATGCACATGGCAGCAGAGCTATCCACCGCCCTGAAGAGCAGGGTGAGCTACGCAGGCATGAAGGACAGCAGAGCTGTCGCGGTCCAGTATGCCACACCGACGAGCTTGAGGTCGGAGCGTCCGGCGCTGGTGAGTCGAAACAGGTTCACCGCGACCCTCGTCGGGTTCCTCGCCCGGCCCCTTTCGCGCTCTTCGGTGCTGGCGAACAGGTTCGAAGTCGTTCTCAGGGGGTGCTGCCCCGAGGTCGGGAGCAGGATGTCTGAAGCCTTCGGGCTCGCTGCGGCGGGGAAGGTCCCCAACTACTTTGGGCTCCAGAGGTTCGGGGCGTCTGGTCGGGGGACCCATGAGGTGGGGAAAGCCCTGGTCAAGGGCCGGTTCGAGCAGGCGGTGGGGCTGCTGCTGGCTGGGAGCCCCGAGACCAGGGAAGCGGCCACGGCGGGGAGGTACAGGGAACTGTTGGATATTCTCCCCCCTGGGAAGGACGTGGAGAGGAGGGTCGCCAAGGCGCTCGTGGCGAGGCCGGGAGAATGGGTCAGGGCGATGAGGGCGATACCAGTCAGGCTCAGGCGGCTCTATGTCCAGGCGTATCAGTCGTTCATTT
>JAJZIG010000099.1 GCA_021851265.1 archaeon
CCCGAGCCCGATCAATTGACCCCGGCCTGGCCGTTGACGTAGCCGAAGATGGCTGCGCCCGCGATGAGGGTCATAGATGCAACCAGAACGGTGCCAATGACCTCTGACAGGGCACGCCTTCTGCATCCCGACAGTCTCATCTCATGGAAAGTTGAAGCGGTCGAATATTATCGGTTATGGACTGGCACTCCAGATTTGGCGTCTTGCGTCTGAAGCCAGGCTGGCCCTAGATTGTAGTGCCCAAGAAGTAGTATGAGTATAGCCACGGGGTGCCAAGTATGAGCAGCCCCATGAAACATACCAAAACTACCTTGACCAGTGAGATGTCCTTGGCTTTGTTTTTCCCCGAGAGCCTACTTAGCATTAACCAATCCGCGATCGGGATGACGAACAGTGCATATTTGAAGAGCGAAAGCGGATAGTTGACCCACACCCCACCAACGTAAGTAAGTGCGATGGAGTTCACCAGACTTGCGACTAATGGCGCATAGAGGGCACCATAGACAGCCAGCCCTCCTGGAGTGCCTAATTTTGCCAAGTAGCCCACGCCGCCGCCGACTGCGATGGCAAGTATTGGAAAAACGCTGATCACCTCGTACGGTGACATCCCCCAGATTGCAACCTGCAAAACGAAGTAGAGGACCATGACTTCACTCAGAATCAGTCCGGCCTTGGACCTTGCGAGAACAAGAGCCGCCAGGCAGACGTAGGCAAAGATGTACCAGAACTCTGGCTTGAAGTATCCTCCAGCGACTACATCGTATGCGGAGGGGAGAGCCTGGATCACCATGAAGTCAAATGAAAGTTCTCTCCCAGTCGTGCCGAACCCCCATTGACTCACGAAGGCGCTCAGAGAGCCGGTTAGACCGAGGATAACAATCCCGGCCAAAATCATTGGTACCCACACCACAGCCAAAGACAGTAACCGCCCCCTCGACTCTTTCCTCGATGAAACCCACAGAGTGAAGAACATGGGAATAAACAATCCGTCCTCCTTGCTGAAAACAGCTAGGAGCGATGCAAGAGCGCCGATGTAGATCCATTTCACTCCGCCGGCACCCTCAGACTTTGCGACAGAGAGAATCACTATCGCGAGAAAGAGGCCAACCAAGTTTTCGTAGAAAATCATCCTTCCGTAGATGAGGGCAGGCACCATGGTCACAAAATACAACCCGGCTACTAACGGAGGCACTCTGCCACCATAGAGCTGCTTTGCTGCCAGGTAGACCACCACTGCTGTCAATATTGAAGCGAGCGCGCTTGGGAGCCGGTCCGCAAAGTAGCTCTGTGCAATTAAGAACTGGGATATCTTTACAAGGAGAATTTGGATAGATGGCTCATAAGTGGTGAGAGAATGCGGAAAGAGCGCAATCTCAGAAAGCCTTGCACCCTCGTCGGTGTAAAGCCCCGGATAGGCGGTGCTCCCGACCCACGGAGGCTGCGCTGGGAAGTATGGAAAATCCCCCAATCGGTACAGACGGGTCAACGCTGCGAGAATCGTCAGGAGGGCGAGGGCTATGGGCTCTGACAGGATTATTGCCCTCATTCCGCGCTGGTGAGGCGCACCTCCCCTGTCGACTTCGCTCAATGTCTGAACAACCTCGGTGGAAGCCAGGTTTGACCGCCTTGCGTCCATCTCGCCTTGCTACGCGGCCAGAAGGTCCAATAAATCACAAACCAGACTGCACCCTGCCACATCAACTCCCAGGTGAGGACGCCAAGAGAAGGAGGATCAACTGCATAGCTCGGCATTCCGAATATTCCAGCGTACACGATGACATAGATGAGCATGCAAGGCCAAGTCCAATTGGGAGTGATTCTCGGCCGCAGTAAGGCATAGCTCACTAACACGGTAGTGACCACCCCAGTGATGAAGACTTCCCAGTCGGAAGAGACTAGAAACGTCAAGACCTGAGTGCTGCCACCAAATCTTATGTATGCAACTGAATTCCAGAGAAGCTCGTCGATCCCGTACACCAAAGCGAATGCGATCAAGAATCTTGGGCCAAACCTCGGCCGAAGGACCAAGAGCGATAGGACAGACCAGATAACCAAATTGTACGCATGAGGAATATAGTATAGAAAAGGAATCAGCGGGACACCGATACTTGGATTAGGCTGCACGATGTATTTTGCCAGTCCCGTACCAATGAAACCGATCATTAGACCGACAGAAACCGAGTCGGCAGCAGAACCCAATGTTTGTTTGCCTTTCAGTGCGAAGAAGACAATGGATGCAATGGCAGTCAGAATGCCGAGCAATGCGACAGACGCGTAAGACAAATCAGTGCTCTCTATTCGGTTGGGAATTCATGGAAATGAGAGCTTGTGAGACCACTAGAGTCACGATAGAGAACCCCAGCACATCCCAGTTCGTGAAAATGGCAAGCGACGTTCCCCGAACCGCGTTGATGACCCACTTATCCATGAAACCTGGCACGAAATAGTAGACACCAATTTCGAACACTATCAACACGGCAGAACCGAGCCTGAGCGTGCCCAATAGAATGCGAATTGGCCGTTCATTCCTACTGAGCAAGGCAAAGGAAGCCAAAAAGAACAAGAAATACACCAAGGCGCCGAGACCCCAGTAGTTCACTGGAAATGGAATGATCCACCTCAAGGTCATCCAATAGGCAAGAGCAACAGAGCCCGCAATGGGCGTCGCACCCCAATTGAAATCTATCATTACGTTTCCAACGAACCCGAACAAAGATACCACCATGATTCCTATCGCAATTGCATTCAGACCGTTCAAGTCGACAAAATAGCGATTGTTCAATTTCTTGATGCACCATTAGATGTGTCCATCTGTCAAAAGGGGAAGAAGCGCCGCCACGTCGAACTCGCGTTCCAACATGGGAGCGCCTCTGACTGTTGCTTAGGTGAATGCCCCTGTGTATGTGCTAGTAGTTCCGTCCGAAAGAACTACCGAGAGCGTGTATGCTTCGCCAGCGTTGGCGGCTGCACAGCCACTGCTGGTGAAAGTTACTGGTGTGGTCGCGCCTGCAGACAATGTGGTAGACGTTGCACTGATCGCGCATGAGGTACCGCCGTAGTTTAGGCTTCCAGATGAAGTCGCGCCATTGGCGGTTCCTGAGTTGATTAATGACACGCTGAAACTGGCAATGCTGGAATGTGAGATACTAGTAGCAGTGCTTACTGTGATGTTTGCCTTGTTGGCTGCGCTGCCGAAGATGCCGAAGATGTACCCCAACACTGCCGCGAAGGCGATCAGGGTGGCTGCGATGATGAGGACTGTTGCGATGATTGGCGAGATAGCTTTTCTTCGCTTTCCCGAGATTTTCATTAGGCTTCCGTGCTGGCCGAGAATATTAACACTTCAGGAGAGCGGCTATGGATGCCGAATCCATATCCCTCAAAAGTTTCACGTATCATAAGACCCGGCGTGCCTGGAGCGAGCTTTGAGCCCTTCGACAGGGAGCGCCGGTTCGTGTCGGCCCTGGACATCCACTGGATACAGAGGGCCCTCTGGCCGCTTCTCGCGACGTTCGTGATCCTGAACTTCTCGGACGCGCTCACCACGCTGTTCGCGGCTGCCATGGCTGAGGGCTTCGTCGAGCTCAACCCCCTGGGGGCCCAGCTCTTCAGGCTCGGCCTCGAAGGGTTCATGCTGGCGTACCTGCTGAAGTTCGTCGTGATCGTCCCCCTCTTCTACATGGTCGCCCTGCGCAGGTCAGACCCCAAGGACGACTTCCAGGTGAGGCTCCTGAAGTTCACGGCCTTCGTGGTCCTCGTGGCGGCCGACCTCGGCCTGGGCGCCATCGTCCTCGGGAACAACGTCCCCCTCCTCCTCAGCCACCTTTAAGCCGCGCTAGACTGCCCTGAAGTTGGCCGCGAAGGCGAAGACCTCGCGCTTCTCCATCCCTTCGACTATCACCCCCTCGGGGACCCCTTTGTAGACGAACAGGGTGTAGGACTTCGTCCCCTGCTGGCTGAGGGTGTCCACCTCCTGGAACGACTTCAACGCGTCCGACAGCTTCTCCACCCGGCTCTTGTAGTCGTCGACGATCCTGAGGGTCACCTGGGCCAGCGCCCCCTTCGGGTCCGAGGAGTTGACCGGCAGAGAGCCCACCTTGAACCACCCCTTCGGCGCCTGCTGCCCTCCTTTCTCCTTCTTGGAGTCCTTCTCCTGCTTCTCCTTCCCCTGGGATGACCCCTGAGGGGACCTAAGCTGCTCGCCGAGCTGGTGGCCGTACTCTTCCTGCCTCGTCTTGTAGTACTGCAGCATCGCCTCCATGTACGCTATAGCGCTCTCCTTGCTCGGAAACTTCACCAGGCCCGAGTTCAGCTCGAGGTTGTCGCGGAGCATCGCGGGCCGCCTATTCCTTTTCTAGCGTGTCTTTCACGAGGTCTGATTCGACAGAGTCGTAGAACTGCTTCCTCGAGTCCTTGACCACCGAGGTCCCCTCCTTGAACTCGCGGAGTATCTTCTCCACCAGGTAGAGCCTCTCCTCTGCCCCCTTCTTCCTCTCGGTGATCTTCACCCTGAGCTTCGGCGCCCACTCCTGGACCACGTTGAGTATGTCCACGGGCTTCAGGTCCGACAGCGGCTTCGAGAACGGCTTGCCGTCGGCGTCCAGCCCGATTATCACGGCGTCGGCCCCTATGATCGCCTGCTTGACGTGGTTCAGCGGCTCGCCGAGGGAGACTGGGCGTATGGATATCGCCGTCCCGACCCCGGCCTGGATCACCTTCATGGACTCGACCAGCTTCATCGTCTGAGAGTATTCCAATTCCTCTATCTCCGACAGCTGGGCCGCGTCGCTCTGGATCTCGCGCATCTCCCGTATGACGGTCTGGGGGTCGGTCGCCTCCTCATCGGCGACCTCCTTCTCCTTTGCTTCCTGGGCCGCGGGCATTTGAAGACAGAATGCCCCGTCATTAATAATAGGTTTGTGAACCAGTAATCCATACGGCGAGAACTGCAAAATCGCACGGCGCATTCTCGCGTCCCCTGTGCGGGTTCCCAGGGAGGCGCAGGCCGCGGCTTGGCCCCCTCACGCCTCGCCCACTCCCGACAGCTCCATGTACGCCTTCGTGAAGAACTTCATCATCTCATACGGGGTGCTGAGGACCGAGTTGACTTTGAAGTACTTCTTCACTTCGGGGCTTTCGACCCCTATCCCCACCAGCATGATCCCCATCTTCCCCGTCTCCTTGATCTTCTCCGCGAGCTCCTCCTCGATCCCCGCGTAGCCCGTGGGGAGGCAGTCAGAGACCACCACCAGGTACTTGCTCTCGACGGGCCTGGAGTTGAGGGCCCTCGATGCGACGGCCAGGGCGTCGGGGAGGTAGGTCCCTCCCTTCTGCGAGAGCCCGCCTATCCTGGACTTCGCGTCGATGGAGTACGGGTCGTCGAAGTCCTTCACAAGCTGGAACGTGTCGTTGAACCCGAAGAGGCCCCACCTGCTCTTCTCCCTCATGACCGTGCTCGCGACCTCAGCGAGGCACGTCGCTATCCCGCGTATCTCCAGAGACGACTTCGACACGCTCTTACTCGCGTCCACGAGTATGGCCCAGGCCTCGTCCTTCAGTATCGGCTCCTCCCGGACGAAGACGTCTGACCTCTGCGACCCGGAGGCGACCACCTGCATTGCCATGGGCATGTCCACCTGGCCGCTGAGCTTCCCCGGTTCCTCGTCGGCCACGTTCTTGATGGCCAGGAGCTGGTTCTTGATGTTCCGTATCGGCCCCGCCAGCTCCGCCCTGGCCCTGAGGAAACCGGCGTAGTCGCCGTCGGGGAACACGATCCCGTTCAGCCTCGTGCTAGCCAGGAGCTTGGAGTAATAGTCGGTGACCTTCTTCCTCCTCGCGAACTGGTCCTGCAGCGCAGTGAACGTCTCCTTGAACTCGGGCTCGTCCGGGAGCTCCACCGACGCCCCTCCCTCGACCCCTATGGCCGCCAGGGCCCCTGCGAGCCTGGGCTTTCCCTTCCCCTTCGTCGCCTCGAGGTGGTCCCGGAAGAGGGAGTCCCCCGAATGC
>JAJZIG010000100.1 GCA_021851265.1 archaeon
CCAAGCTGTGGAATGCTGGCACAGGATATTACCCGACAGGATATTACCCGACAGTTTATTACCAGCCTCATCCTCTAATCGGGGAAGGATTTGACCCAAAACGAGCCGTCAAAGTTCGAAATGGCCGTGAAGACTCGGGATAGGGGCTATTTCGTCTATGGGAGCCCTAGAGGGCTCGTCCTTGGGCCCAAGAATTCGAGCAAAGATGACCACATCACAATAGGCGTGATGGGAAGCGTGCTGTTGGTGGTCTTCAGGTTCTTTCACGGCTTCGGGTTCGGCGGAGAGTGGGGAGGCGCATCCACGTGGATCACGGAGCAGGCGAGCAGGTCCAAGTGGAGGGCGTTCTGGGGGAACTGGGTCGGCCAGGGGACGATAATCGGAGCCGTCTTCGCCGCCGGGGTCTTTGTCTCGTTCCTCGGGCTGATGGGCAAGGCTCGGTTCCTGGCAGAAGGCTGGCGCACCGCCTTCCTGCTCGGCGCGGTCGCGCTTGCGGGAGCGGCCGTGATGAGATACCGCTTCTCCGAGACCGAGATATTCGAGAGCCTGGTACAGCGGAAGGAGACCCTCAGGATGCCCGCGGTCATGGTCATGAGAGACCAGTGGAGGCTGGTGCTGCTGCTCTCGGTCGCCACCATGTCCACCCCGGCCGCGTTCTTCGTTCTGACCACGTTCGCGACCGGCTACCTCGCGCTCCTCGGGGTGAGCTCCGCGCCGCTGATCATGGGGCTGATAGTGGCGGGCGTGGTCTCCATATTCGAGGTGGTGGGGTTCATGGTGGTGGCGGACAGGAAGGGCAGGAAGATGGTGATGGCCGCCGGCTCCCTGGCCCCGGGCGTCCTGGCCTTTCCTTTCTTCATGCTGCTCAACACGAGCGTCCCTTCTCTCATCGCCACGGCGGTGATACTCATGCTCCTCTCCACCACTGTCAACACCGCTCTGGCCACGACGTGGTTCGCCGAGCAGTTCCCTCCGATCTACAGGTTCTCAGGCGTCGGGCTGAGCCACACCATCGGCATATTCCTCGGGGGCGGGCTGGCTCCTCTCTTCGCGGCTTCCCTGGTGGCCGCGGCAGGAGGCGCCCTGCAGGGGTGGCCCTACGTCTCCCTGATGATCGTCGTGTACTGCGCGCTGTCCTTCGTTGCGGTGCTCTTCTGCAGAGAGACCAAGGGCGTCAGCATGGAGCACCCCTGGACGAGGAGGAGCGGAGCCGATGGCTGACCGCGCCGAGAGGAAGTCTGCGGAGCTGGAGGCCGGCTCCCGCTTCGAAAACGCGTCCACGACCAGGAAGATGTTCCTGGTCACCGGCCCCTGGAGCTTCCTGATGAGCGCCGTGGCCATCACGGCGGGCACGTTCATCTCGGACTGGCACCAGGTCTCTCCGCTGCTCTACGTCCTCGCCCTGTTGATGGTGGTCCCCATACACGCCAGCGCAAACCTGTTGAACGACTGCTACGACGTGATGACGGGCGCCGACCGCCCGGGGACACAAGCCCTGAAGCCCCACCCGGTCCTGAGCGGATTCCTCTCGCTGAGGGCGACCGTGGTCTACGCGGCTGCCATGATGGCGGTTGGGCTGGGCTCCGGAGTGGCCCTCACAGCCATGGAAAGGCCGTTTTCCCTGGTGATAGTCGCCGCGGCTGTAGTCCTGATGCTCTCATACAACGCGCCGCCCCTGAGGCTGAAGGACAAGGGGATGGGCGAGCTCCTGGTCTTCGTCGTGTGGGGCCCGCTCATGTTCCTGGGAGCCCACTACCTGCAGACGGGTTCTCTGGCGCTCGAAGCGGTCGTCTATTCCGTGCCGCTGGGCATGCTGGTGGCGTCGGTGCTGCTGGTAGACGACGCGCGTGACGTGGACGAGGACAGGTCCATAGGGAGGACGACGGTGGCGACGCTCCTCGGACAGAGGCGCGCCCTAGAGGCCTACGACTGGGTGGTCGCCCTCTCATACGTGCTGACGGTCGCCCTGAGCGTCCTGCTGGACCGCCCGTGGCTGCTCATCGTGCTCCTGAGCGCGCCCCTGGCGCTCCGCCTGACGAAGGCCTTCGCGGCAAGGCTCCCCCTGGTGGCCCCCGACAGGAAGGCGGCTCAGCTGATGGCAGCCTTCGGCCTGCTCTACGCGGTGGCGCTGGCGGCATGAGCCCCAGTCGCGCCCGGACCGCCCAGACCTAACCCCTAAGGGGCGACGGGATTTCGGGGGGCGGGTCCGCGGCGCCGGCGCAGGCTTAAGAGGACGAGCCGGAATAGCGAGAACCCGAAGGCGCTTGCTGGTCGAGTCAAAGGAAGAAAACGGGGCCTACTGGATCATACTGAACAGAGAAGAGAAGGCGAACGCGATAAACATCGGGATGTGGCGGGACATCCTGAAGAAGCTGAACGAGGGCATCGCGTCAGGGAGCAGCCTTATCGCGATTACAGGGACGGGGAAGTACTTCTCCGCGGGCGAGGACCTCGGCGACCTCAGCAAGGCGGCGACCTTCACCGACGCGCTGAACCTCTTCCTTGACACCATGAGGCCGGTCTTCGACAGGATATTCAGGTCGCCCAAACCCGTGGTGGCGGCCATCAACGGGATTGCGGTGGGGGCCGGGGCCGAGCTGATATTCGCCTGCGACATGGCGTTCGCGATTCCCGAGGCGACGTTCGCGCTCGCTCAGGGAAGGCAGGGGATAGGCTCGGCGCTCGCCCTGACCATAGGGATGCTGAGGATCGGGAGGAAGCAGCTCGCGCACCTGGCCATGACGGGGAAGAGGTTCGGAGCAAAGGAGGCCCAGGAGATGGGACTGATCAACGGGATAGCCGCGAGCGGCCTGAAGGTGGAGATAGAGAGACTCGCCCAGGAAGTGGGCCGGACGCCGCTTCCTATACCGAGCTGAATAACACCCCAGACCTACCCTGCGTTGAGCGTCTTCTACGTGCCGGAAAAGGAACAGATCATAATCCCCTGAGACATTCGCCTAGCGGAAGCCACGAAGACTGACCATGAGCGCGACGCCCGCTGGTTCCTTGAGTTTGGCCACTTTAAGCCCCGAGAGGATCCACCATCGCCCGGGTCCTGACTTCGCTGCGAAGTAGACCAAAGACGAGGGCAGGCCGGGAATGACCAAGTTGATTCTGGCGTTCAAGAAGGACCAGCACCTCGCAAGGAACATGGTCCAGTCCTTCATCCTTCGCAAAGTCTCAGGCTACTGTCCATACATCATAGTCACTAATTACATCGGGAAGAACCCGCAGAGTCGTCGCTCGCTGTATGACCCTCACTCTATCGGAGTCTTCGAAGGTGGCGTTCCGAGGCTGTATGATTCCACCCCATTTGAGCGGGAGATAGTCGAGAAGGTTCTGTGGGCAGACAGCCATCCCGAACAGTGCGGTCGCGCACGTGCCACAAGGGGGACCAATGGCGCAGAGCTGCGGCAGAAAGGGCGGCCCGCAAGGTGATGAAGCCCAAGAGCCGCAGAGCGGAGGCCTCGTTCCAGTTCAGGTACCGGGATGATCCCATCGACATTCGGGCCCTTGCTGAGCAGCTCGGGGTCGAGAACGGGCTCCTAGCAGAAGCGGCTTCGAGAAAGGGCTATGTCGTGGCAGGGCTGCATGCCGCGCCGTTCAGGACGAAACGGCGGATTGGACTGAAGAGTGACATTCGGAGCGCGGTCAGGAGTGCAGAGGGGAGGGTCTTACCGGTCGCCGAACTCTCTGGCCGCATGGCGTATTTCGGCCGGCTATGGGAACAGTATCCGATCGACTTGGCTACGCACATCATTGTCAAGTTAGGGTTCGACGTCACGACGACTGAATCTGGTTCATTCGTGAGCCTGAGCTAAGCTCACATCGACAGTGTCGCCTTACAGGCACTATTTGTTGTTCTGTGAACAGCCTCGACATGTTGGATGACGACACCGCCGTCGAGTTCCTCAACATCTCCAGGGACTACATGCTGAGCTTGGCAAGGATGGGTGTATGGTGGGTCTTGATAGCGAAGGAGCAGTTCATGAGCATTCTGGAGTCAAGGGCGCACAGGGTGGGCGAGGTAGTTGCAGGCCCCGTCGATCCGAGTGAGGCCATTGACTCTTGGAGAGGTGGAACGAGCAATTGAGGTTCGCCAGAAGAGGTATGCGATCGGGAGCGGGGATGAGCCTGTGGCGCACGAGGTAATCTCGTGGCTTCACGAACAGTCGGGGGGTGAGGCGAGAGCGATGTTCAACAAGCTTACCGAGCGGGTCTACAGTTACCATGCCACCGTCCCCAGGCCAAAGACATCCCAGTTAAGTTGGCGAGGAACATCTTGATCGACGAAGCAAGGAGGAAGGCCGAGGATCTGGACATACGGACCAACCATCTGAACGTACTCAGGAAGGCAGTCACGAATGGGAGTTTGAGGCTGAGCAAGTTCCGTGCCTATGGCTTCAAGAGCGAACCAGCGCTCAGTTATGCCGCCCAGAAACTGTGCAATCTGAACTTACTGCGACTGACAGAGGAGGACAAGGTTGTCACGTACATACCCGCTGTCGACGCCAATCTCGCTTCCTCCTAGGACTGAATAGTGAACTGGGCGCCTGCGCAGAGTTTGTGCCGCTGCCTCCAACTTAACCAACAACGTGGCCGAAGCCCTACAGATCATGGATTACTGCTGTAACTTGGCAGTCTCCCCATATCTTCACTTTCCAGAACAGCTCTCTATCTACAATCAAGCCTCGAGCAGAACGGAACTCGTGCCCGCGATTCTCCAAGCCTCGAATCGAACAGAGAGGTGCGAATCGCTTTGGGACCCAGATATCGTAGTCCCACCAGTGGCGCTGGGGGGCGGTCAGGGCCTTTCCCTTTGAATCCGCACTCCTCGCAGCCAGCCTAGCCGGGGGTGCTGTCCCGAAGAGCTTTCAGGAGGTCTGGACCACCTGACAGTTCCGGAGTCCTTTCCAGGTCCACCTTCACGGACTCCTGGTCTTTCAGCCCGTTTCCGGTCGCGACGCAGACGATCGTTGCGCGTGGGCCCAACGTCCTTCGCAGATGCTTGAGCGCCGCTACCGGCGTCGCGCTCGCGGCCTCGACGAACAGGCCCTCCTTCGAGGCGAGCTCGTCGACGGCTTGGAGGATCTCCCTGTCCGTAACCGTCATCGACAGGCCTCCCGAATCCCTGATCGCGCGAAGCGCCTTCTTCCACGATGCTGGTTTCCCTATCCGTATGGCTGAGGCGACCGTCCTGGCATCCCCCCACGGCTTCACGTGGTCCCTTTTCTTCTCGTAGGCTTCCGCTATCGGCGCCGCTTCGGCCGCTTGGACGCCAACCATCCTGGGGAGCCTGTCCGAGATCCGCCAGGACTTCAGCTCCAGGAACCCCTTCCAGATTGCGCTGATGTTCCCAGCATTCCCGACGGGCAGCACCACGTAGTCCGGCACGCGGCCTCCTAGCTGCTCGAAGACTTCGTAGGCCAGGGTCTTCTGCCCTTCGATTCTGTAGGGGTTGATCGAGTTCATCAGGTACAGCGCGGGGTTCTCTCGGACTACCTCGAGGACTAACCCCAGGGCTTCGTCGAAGTTCCCCTTCACCCTCAGGATCCTCGCCCCGTGGACGGTGGCCTGGACGAGCTTCCCCGCGGCCACCTTCCCCTAAGGAACAATGACCACAGCTTCCAGGCCCCCTCTTGCCGCGTATGCCGCAAGGGAAGCGGAGGTGTTCCCCGTCGACGCACAGACGAGCGTCCTTGCGCCCCTCTGGCTCGCCTTCGTAACCGCGACCGTCATCCCCCTGTCCTTGAAAGACCCCGTTGGAGATCGGAA
>JAJZIG010000101.1 GCA_021851265.1 archaeon
CTCGGGATCTACGGCAAGGTGACCGAAGAGTGCCTCGCCCTGCCGGGGTACCTGGGGAAGAAGACCAGGGGGGAGACCTTCGCCGGGGCGGAGGGGACGTACAGCATCGAGCACCTATTGACGGACGGCAAGGCCATCCAGGGGCCCGACTGGCACGCCGACGGACAGAACTTCTCGAAGGCCTTCGGGATCGTCTTCATCGACAGAGAGGGGAACAAGCAGTTCGCCTACCAGAACACCTGGGCCATCTCCACCCGGGAGATAGGGGTCATGCTCGCTGTCCACAGCGACGACAAGGGGGCCGTGGTCCCCCCCAGGCTGGCGGCGATCCAAGTCGTCCTCGTCCCCATAGTCAACGACGAGAGCAAGCAGGTCGTCCTCGCCGAGGCGAGGAAGCTGATGGACTCGCTCTCCGGGTTCAGGTCCCGCTTTGACGACAGGGACCACCTCACCCCCGGCAGGAAGTTCAACGAGTGGGAGCTCAAGGGGGTCCCGCTGCGGATCGAGTTCGGGCCCAGGGACATGAGGGAGGGGCAGGCAGTCCTGGTCAGGAGGGACACCGGAGGGAAGAGGACCGTCAAGGCAGCCGCCCTGGCGGCCGAGGTCTCCAAGGAGCTGGAAGACATCCAGTCCAACCTGTTCGCCAGGGCTGCGGAGGCGCTCAGGAAGAACACCCACGACGCGCGGACCCTGGACGAGCTGAAGACGGTGATGGCGGAGGAAGGGGGGATCGTGCGCATCCGATGGTGCGGGGACGCCAACTGCGAGGCGAAGGCGCGGGGTGCGGCCGGGGGGAAGATACTCAACGTCCCGCTGGAGCAGGAGCCTGGGAAGGGGGGGTGCGTCGCCTGCGGCGAGCCCGCCCCGGTGGTCGCGCTCTACGGCAAGTCCTACTAGGCCATCGGCACGGTGGCGACGGGGTCCGCGGCCGAATAGAGCCTGACCGAAGTCTCGTCGACGCTCATGGGGAGGTCCACCTTCGCCAAGGCTATCATCTGGAGCGAAAGGGAAGACGCCGCTATCCCGAAGCAGGCGCTCCGGAGGAAGTCCCTGCTCTTGAGGTACCAGGCGACGGTCGCGCCGCTCAGCACGTCGCCTGCGCCGGTGCTGTCGAGGACCGGGGACTTGGGGACCCCCACCCGGTAGACCCTGGAGCCGTCGAGGACGTAGCACGAGTCCCCGCCCTGGGTGACGATCCCTTTCCTTACCCCGAGGGCGGATATCTTGCCGAGGGCCTCCACCGGGTCCCTCCTCCCGGTGAGCATCTCCGCCTCGGTCCTATCCATCTTCACAGCGTGGACCCTGGAGAGCATCTTCGGGTCCCTTGGTGGGGCGAACGCCACCGTCCCGTCGGCGCCGAAGGACCTGACGAAGCCCTGCGGGTCGAGGAAGACGAACTCGCTGCGGGAGGCTATCTCGTCCAAGAGGGCCGGCGACACCTCTCCGGCGACGGGGCTGACCAGGGCGGCGTTGAATCTCGTGTCCGGAGGGATCTGCGCGGAGCTCACGTCGTCGCACCTGCTGGTCAGCCTGAGGGTCCTCGTCCCGGCGCTGTTGCCTACGCTGAACCTCGTGGTCGGCTTCGTCGGGCTCCTGTCAGCGGCCCTGAGCACCACCCCGTTCCTCATCAGCCACACCGCCTGGTCGTCTGGGAAGTCGGCGCCCACCCTCGTCAGAGGGATCACTTCGTTGCCGAACCTGGAGCAGAGCAGTCCAGCGTAGGACGGCGGGCCGCCCACCGACATCACCTGGCGCGTCGGCAGCTGGATCGTGTCAATGGTTACGAAGCCGGCGACCAGGACCTTCATTCGGCGCGCACCGGCTTCTAGGTTTTATCAAGATTTACGAAACGGCGGCGTGTTCCTGCCGGGGGCGCGGGGCGCTGTCCGTGAGAAGTCCGACGGAATCTTGGCGATTCGGCCACTTTATTAGACCGGCGGGGCACCACCCTGCGGTTGTCCTACTCCAGCAAACTGGAGGAATCAGCATGGACGTCGTCGCACAGTTGGATTTTCATCTCCTTCTCGGTGGGGATGTTGCTTGAGGCTTACATCTACGGCTTGGGGAGTTTCGCGGCATACTGGTTCAGCGCGCTTCCTAGCCTCTTGGGCACGCTGGCCCTTGTCTGGTCCCCCCTGTGGCTGATAATCGGGATCGCGTTTGCCGGTCCACTCTCCGACGCCCTAGGACGCAGGACGACGTTCTTCCTCACGATGGCCCTTTACGCCGTAGGCTCTGTCGGAATGCTCATAAGCGGGGCGTACCAGTCCGTACTATTCTTCCTCGCCCTATTGCTCTTCGCCGCGGGGGGCGAGATGAACACCATAATGGCGGCCAACCACGAGCTGATGCCAAGGAAGTACAGGAGCAGGACCATGTTCTGGGAAATCAACTTCATCAACGTCGGGGGCGTCCTGCTCGGGATAGTGGGTATCGTCGCCGCCACCTCCTATGGCTCCCTCGACTACTCGAGGGACATGATTGCCGTCATCTTCCTTCCACTGCTCCTGCTACTGATATACAGCAGACTGAAGATCCCCGAATCAGTGCGCTGGCTCGAAGCGAAAGGCAAGACCGCGGAGGCGGCTGCCCTGGCCCAGAAGCTGTCTGCGGGGCCGGCCAAGGACGACCCCCCGGTAGCCGCACCGGCTTTGCAGGCTGCAGCGGGGGGGAGGCGTCCATCTACCGCGACAAAGATCTTCGTGGTGACAGCCATCGCCGGAGCCAACGCCGTCGGGTTCGGACTCATGACCTATTCTCTCGGCTACTACTACTATGCCAGCCAGATCGCGAGCATCATCCTGGTGGCGAACCTGGTGGGCTTCTTCGCAGGCGCGGTCGTGTCCATCATGGCGGAGAAGTGGAGCAGGAAGAAGGTGCTCACCTACTCGATGATAGGGACCTTCATAGTCACCTGGGGAATCTATTTCCTGAACATCTCCACCGCGGCGTTCTCTAACTCGCTGATAACATTCTACGTTGTCCTGGTCATCCTCAACGTGTTCGTGGGGGCCGGGTATCTGGCAGAAGACACCCTGAAGGGGGAGGTCTGGAACACCACGAGGAGGGGGACCCTGACGGCGCTCACCAGGTTCCTATCCATAGGGGCGGCCATCCCTGCCTACTACATCGGCCTGAGCCTCTCCGAGAACAATTACATCCTGTTCAACGCGCTGGTCTGGACCGTCGGAATGGTCGCGGTCCTGGTCTGGCACTTCCGGGGGATCGAGACGGGCCAGGGGGTCAGCATCGCCGTCGCTTCTGGGGAGGGGCCCGTGGTCTCGCCTTCCACGCCCGCCATGGGTACGCCTGAGGCGCGGGCGCTGAACCAGCCGGACGCAAAGTAGAAGCCGAGACGGGCTGAGCTTTAGGAACAGACTCCAGTTCCAGGTGGCGCACCTGCTCCATAGGTTTAAAGAGGGACGGCGCGGGCGCGGACTCTGCTTTGTCCAAGAAGAGGAAGAGTCGAGGACGTTCCATGGGAGGGAAGGGGCGCAGCGACACCATCTACTGCAGCAACTGCGGGGCTTCTGTCCCCAGGGACAAGGCGAAGAAGGTCACCAAGCGGACCAGCCTAGTCGAGCCGACCCTCGCCAGGGAGCTCAGGGCCGCGGGGGCATACATTGCCTCCCCCACCCAGGTGGCTTACTACTGCGTGTCCTGCGCAGTGCACTACGGGATCGTGAAGGTCAGGGCCAAGTCCGAGCGGCGGTCCTGGTAGCATCCAGGCACCCGTTCTCCACCCACGCCGTCATTGCCATTCATCGCGCTGCCGCCTTAGTCGCCCGACGGCGGGCTTTCACTCGTCTCTGACTTGATCTGAGGCGCGAGCGGGGGGAGGTGCGGCCTTCCGCGGGCTGTGCCTATCTCTCGCCAGGGCGCTAGGGGCACGCGGTGAGGGCTTGCGGCGACGGGGCTTCGGAGGCCGGTATGATGGTGGCGTTGTTCAGCATCGCCTTGGACGGGTAGGCTGGCTGGGAGTAGTAGGGCGAGGAAGAAGACAGCGTGGGCTCGATCTTGCCATAGGTCGGGTCGGTCTTCGGGTTCGCCAGCGCGCAGACGGCGCTCATCCCGGATATCACCTTGGCGAAGACCGTGTAGTTGTCATTGAGACTGGGGTTGTTGACCAGGTTGATGAAGAACTGGGACGTCGACGAGCCCTTCGGCGAGGTGCTCGCCATCCCCAGATACCCAGCGTCGTTGTGGAGCGTCCCGCACCATTCGAACGGCACGGACTGGCTCGAGCCTCCCTGACCCCAGGTCGACCTGGTGCTGTTCACGGCGCCGCGGGTGTTCGGGTCGCCGGTCTGTATCACGAAGCCGGGCATGATCCTGTGCCAGACCAGGTTGTCATAGAACCCGGAGCTGGTCAGGTTGACGAAGTTCGCCACCGCCTTGGGGGCGCAGCTTGGGTAGAGCTCGAGGTAGATGTACCCCTGGCTGGTCCCGAGCTTCGCATAGACCGGGGGTGTCTGGTAGATGTACGTCCAGTAGATCTCCCACCCCGCGGCGCCGACCAGGAGCGCTATTATCACGACGCCGGCTACCTTCCCCCAAGGGGTCTTCTGCGCCTTCCGCCGGCCCGGCTTGTCGACCAAGTCTAGGCCGCAGGCGTTCCCGCGACCGTAGAAATACGCTTCGCTTGTCTGAGCGCCTGGACGGCCCTTGCGCGCTTCGCCCCGGCCTCAGGGTGAGTGATTCGCCCACGCGGGACCCTACGGAGAAGCCGCGGCCGGCTTCTGCCCCTCCGCCCCGAGCCCCTTGACCGCGGTGTAGCTCCTTTCGATGAAGGTGAACGCTGCCACCGCCACTACCAGAAGCAGCCCCCAGCCGAGGAGGCCCACCAGGGAGAAGACTGCAACTATCAGCAGCCTCTCGCTCCTCTCCCCTATCCCGACCCCTGCGAGCTTGACCCCGAGGGCGTCCCCTTTGGCCCTGGTGTAGCTGACCAGGAGGCTGAGCGAGAGCGCGAGGAGGACCGTAGCCGGGTCGGCGAACCCCCCCATGAGTATGCCTGTGAACAGGGCGACCTCGGCCACCCTGTCCAGGGTCGAGTCGAGGAACGCCCCCCTCCTGGATGTCCTGCCGGTCACCCGGGCGACCGCGCCGTCAACTATGTCGAACCACCCGCCCATGAGTATCAGCACCCCGCCGAAGAGCTCCCCGGAGTACCGCCCCGTGGAGTAGGAGGCGGCCGCAAGCACTGAGAGGACGAGGCCGACGGCTGTCCACGCGGTGGGGGACCCTTCCACCTTCGCGAAGGCTCTCCCCACTGACCCTAGGGACGACTCGAGCCTCCCGCGCAGCCTGTCCAGCACGGTCCGGCGGTCTCCACCTTTTCTATATATACCAAAGGGAGGCGGAGTCGGTAGCGTTGGGTAAGATAGACAAGGGGGTCAGCTGCGGAGTTTCTGGTTGCAAGAACCAGGCGGAACGCTCCCTCAGCAGGGAGGACATGGGGGGGAGCGGACTGTCCGTCGGGGGGGAAGGGCGGAGGGTCTACCTCTGCCGGGACCACTACAAGCAGTGGAAGAAGGCGACGAAGAAGTCGAGGACCCTAGAGAGGTCGCGCTGGTAGTGCGGCTTTGAAGATACTGCAGATGCACGCCGATTTCATAGAATACACCCCTGTCAAGAAGGAGATACGCGCGGCCGAGGAGGCTGACCCCCGGACCGTAAGGGAGGAAGACATCGTCGTCCTGTTCACTGCCTTCGAGGCCGGGGACGGACCCGCGCTGGTCAAACAGGCGGTGTCGGAGGCCAAGGGGTTCCTCG